>CAJFVS010000001.1 GCA_904420505.1 Candidatus Alloruminococcus vanvlietii
CTATAGCGCTCGTGCGCCTGCAAATTGGGGGTGGTGGTGCTTTTGGTGCGGATACACGCGCGCACGCCTTCTTCCACGCTGGTATAAACCCCGGCGGCTACCCCGCCCAAAATGGCAGCCCCTAAAGCGCCGCCTTCGTTGGAGGTGATGGTTTTTACCGGGATGTTGTAATTATCGCACAGCATTTGGCGCAAAAACGCGCTGGAAGCCCCACCGCCGCAGGCAGTCATATCGGCGATGGAAAGGCCCATTTCGCGCAGGATATCGCAGGCGTTGCGCAAAGAATAGCATACCCCTTCGCACACTGCGCGGATAATATCCGCTTTTTGGTGCATGCCCGAAAGCCCAAAGAATACCCCGCGGGCGTTGGGGTCCAAATGCGGGGTGCGCTCGCCCATCAAATAAGGTAAAAACAATAGCTTATTGGCGCCAATGGGGGAGTTTTCCGCCATTTTATCCAGCAACGCATAAGCGGAAACCCCTTGGGCTTTGGCGGTTTCGGCTTCTTTGGTGAAAAAGGTATTTTTCATCCATTGGATGGAAAGGCCCGCCCCTTGGGTAACGCCCATAACATGCCAGGTGTTGGGCACCGCCGCGCAAAAGGTGTGCACGCGCCCTTGCGGGTCGATGACCGGGGTGCTGGTGTGGGCAAACACCACCCCCGAAGTGCCGATGGTGGTAAAGGCAGTTTTGTCAAAAATTACGCCGGTGCCCACCGCGGCCGCTTCGTTGTCCCCGGCGCCTGCTGCAACCGGGGTGCCTTCGCGCAGGCCGGTAAGGGCGGCAATTTGCGGGGTAATATCCCCGCTTGCCTGGCTGGATTCGTACACCTTGCCCAGCATGTTTTCCCGAAGCCCCAGTGCAGAGAGCATTGTCTGGCTCCAGCAGCGGTTTTTCACATCCAAAAGCTGCATGCCCGAAGCATCGGTCACATCGGTGGCCAAAGCCCCTGTTAAACGAAAACGCACATAATCCTTAGGCAGCAAAATGTACCGGCAGCGGGCAAAAATGTGCGGCTCGTGGTTTTTTACCCACAAAATTTTGCCGGCGGTAAAGCCGGTTAAAGCGGGGTTGGCGGTAATTTGGATAAGCTGTTCCCCCAACATGTCGGTTAATTGGCGGCATTCGTTTTCGGTGCGCTGGTCGCACCACAAAATGGCTGGGCGCAATACGTTGTAATGCTCATCCAGCATCACCAGCCCGTGCATCTGCCCGGAAAGCCCAATGCCCGCTATCTGGCTTTTGTCCACGCCGCTTGTCTGCACCACCTGTTGCAGGGTTTGCACAGCCGCCTGGTACCAGTCCTCCGGGTTTTGTTCTGCCCAGCCGTTTTGCGGCTGGGAAAGGGGGTATTCGCGTGAAAAAGAAGCGACCATATTGCCGGTTATATCAAACAAAGCCGTTTTGGTCGCGCTGGTTCCAATATCCATGCCAATGATGTATTGCATAGGGTAGGCCTCCTTTTGCGTTTTGCATTACCACCAGTATAGCATATTTTACAAAAAGAAACACCATCCCAGCCGTATGCGGGGATGGTGAAAGCTTATTCTTCTATCAAATCCATATTGGCAATCTGTACGCCGCAAGGCAATGCCCCGCAGTTGAGCATATTTACCAGCGTTTGCGCGCCGGTTTGGTCAAACGCGCCGGTGATAAACAGTTTGCCGTCCTGCACAGGCTCTTCGATAAGGGGGGAGTAGAGCAGCAGCCCGTCAAACGAGATTTCCAAATTGCCGTGTATTTGTGCTTCCATAGCGGTGGCCTCGTATAAAATATCGGCGCCATCCTGTGTAAAGGTAAGCAAAATGATGTTGGCGTTGGGTTCGCAAGAAGGCGAACGCGCATACAGCTGCGCGCTTTGGATATTATCGCTTGTCAAAGGGGTGGTGCCGTCGGACATTGCAATGCGCAAAGTTGCCTGCATAAACAGGTACTCGCCAAAGGTTTGGGCTTCCCGCAGGCCCATAGGGGCCAAAACTTCCGCTATAACCTGCCCGTTTTGGATGTACACCCTGCCCTTTAAACCAAAGGCCTGCAAGCGTTTTTCCAATATCGAAACAATCCGGGGCGCAAAGGAATCAAACCGCTGTTGGGCAGGCTCTTCCAATGCCAGCGCATACCGTACCCCGGCGTTTGGCATGGAAGAATCCCCAGCCTGCGAGGAAGTGCCGGACGGGGCATTGGAAAACGCGCCGCCAGAAAAAACAGGCGCAACCGAAACGGCGCTGCAGGAAGCAAACAACAAGCAAACCGCCAAGCCAAAGCACAAAAAAACAGCATATATGGATTTCATGGCAAAATCCTTTCCAATGTGGTTATTGCGCGCCGCGCTTGTAAGAGGCTTTGTAAATTGCTAACACCGCGTTTAACACGGTAAACAGCAAAAACACATCAATGGGGAACACCGCCAGCGCCTTAATGCCGCGCCCGGCCAGCAAAACCGGCAGCGGGGTGCCGATGGTAAGGGTTTGCCACAGCGAATTGAGCGGGTAAGTCAACAAGCCTACCGTTAACAGGCGCGCTACAATCAAACGCGGCAGGGTGGGGCGCTGTTTGTATAAAATAAGCCCAAATACCATCCCCACCAGCACGGCCGTAAGCGTATACCCGGGGAAATAGGCCCCTACCGGCTTTATGAGATATTTTAAAATATCCGAAAGCCCGCCGCTCATCATGCCGGCCACCGGCCCATACAGCATGCCGACCGCCGCGGTGGTTAAAAAGCCGAATGCGATGTGGATAAAGTCGTTGACAATCACCGTGGCAAACTGCAAAAGGATGTTTAACGCGGTGAGCATGGAGATAAGGGTAAGCGCGCGCACGCTTTTTAATTCGTGCAGAGAGTCTTTCATGATTTGTCCAAATTTTAACATAAAAAAACACCTCCTTTAAAATGTGCTGTAAACATAAAAGAGGTGTGGCCTCGTCCATGTAACAGCGGGATGCGACACCCAAACCGCAAGCCCTATTACGAGCTTTTCGTTTAAAGGACAACTCCCCGTTCCTTTAACACTTAACGCCAAGGTGTCTACTCTGCAGACAAGTTTTATGCAATTGGACAATTGCGGCGCTGTTTTGGGCAAATGCCCGCAGCACCAGTACATGGCAAGCATACCGCCCACAAAAACAAGCGGCTGCCGGCAACTTTATTGTAACACCGCGTTATGGGTTTTTCAATAGAACGCCGGCTAAAAAATGATGGTTTTGTACCTTGCAAGCCGCTTTTTAACACAACCGCGCCAAAACACGGCGGCCGGCAGAAAACAAACCGGCAAGCGCGGCAAAAATTTGCCGGGGCGCCTTTTTACAAAGGGCGCATGTCCGGCCCCTCCTTTTTTGCAAAGCGCCGCCAGATAGCGGACACCCGGCAGGAAAACGGCCGGTTTTATAGCTCTGTGCAAACCATGGCTGCAAATGGACTTTGCACCCAAAATATGGTATACTTTTTTATACCGCATTTTTCAGTTTAAAGGAAGTTACTTTATGGATATTTGCACCCAAATCGCCCAGGAAATGCACATCCGTGTGGGGCAAGTGGAAACAACGGTAAAACTGCTGGATGAAGGCAATACCATCCCGTTTATTGCCCGCTACCGCAAAGAGGCCACCGGCAGCCTGGACGACACCGTTTTGCGCGATTTATACGACCGGCTTACCTATCTGCGCAATTTGCAAAAACGCCGGGAAGAAATTGCCTCCTCCATTGAGGGGCAGGAGAAAATGACAAGCGACATCCAAAAAGCCATTGACAACGCCAAAACCCTGGCCGAGCTTGAAGACATCTACCGCCCTTTTAAGCAAAAGCGCCGCACACGCGCATCCATTGCCAAGGAAAAGGGTTTGGAGCCTTTGGCAAGCGAAATTTTCGCCCAAAACCGCAAAGGGGCCGCCCCGCAGGAGCTGGCCCAAGCGTATATAAACCCCGAAAAAGGCGTGGAAACCATAGAAGACGCCTTGCAGGGCGCAAGCGACATCATTGCCGAGCAGGTTTCGGACGACGCCGGTTTGCGGAAAAAATTGCGCGCGCTGCTGTACCGGGAAGGGCTGGTGGTTTCCAAAGCCGCCAAGGAAGAGGACAGCGTATACGCCACCTACTACGATTTTTCCCAGCCGGTGAATAAAATTGCCGGCCACCGCGTGCTGGCCATTGACCGCGGCGAGCGCGAAAATATGCTCAAGGTTTCCATCCAAATGGATGAAAACCGCGCTTTGCAAACCATTTACGATAAAATGCTGCTTGACAACACCCCCTGTTACGATGTGGTGAAACAGGCCATTGACGACAGCTACCGCCGTTTGATTTTCCCCTCCCTGGAAAACGAAATCCGCAGTATGCTCACCGAAAACGCCAGCGAGCAGGCGATAGCGGTGTTTTCCATGAACCTGCGCCATCTGCTTATGCAGCCGCCGGTTAAGGGCGCGGTCACCCTGGGGCTGGACCCGGCCTACCGCACCGGCTGCAAAATTGCGGTGGTGGATGAAACTGGCAAGGTGCTGGACACCACGGTGATTTACCCCACCCCGCCCCAAAACAAAAAAGAAGAAGCCAAAAAACGCTCAAAGCATTGATTGCCAAGCACCATGTCACGGTGATCGCCATTGGCAACGGCACAGCCTCGAAAGAAAGCGAAATGTTTGTAGCCGAGCTGATTGCCGAAGTTTCTACCCCGCTTGCTTACATGGTGGTCAGCGAAGCGGGCGCGTCGGTGTATTCGGCGTCCAAACTGGCGGCCGAGGAATTCCCCCAGTTTGATGTTTCTTTGCGCAGCGCCGTTTCCATTGCCAGAAGATTGCAAGACCCCTTGGCCGAGCTTGTTAAGATTGACCCCAAAGCCATCGGGGTGGGCCAATACCAGCACGATATGCCCAAAAACCGCATGGACACCGCTTTGGGCGGCGTGGTGGAGGGCTGCGTAAACCAGGTGGGGGTGGATTTGAACACCGCTTCGTTTTCGCTGCTTTCGTATATTGCGGGCATCAATTCCACGGTGGCCAAAAACATAGTGGCCTACCGGGAGAATTGCGGGCGCTTTACAAACCACAAACAGCTTTTAAAGGTGGCCAAGCTGGGGCCAAAGGCTTACGAGCAGTGCGCGGGCTTTTTGCGCATTGACAAAGGAGACAACGTGCTTGATTCCACCGGCGTGCACCCGGAAAGCTACCAAGCGGCCCAGCAGCTTTTAGCAATCTGCGGCTTTACGCTAAACGATGTGCAAAACGGCGCCGTGCAGGAGCTGCCCGCACGGGTAAAAGCGCATGGGGAAGATAGGCTGGCAAAGGAAATCGGCATTGGCGAGCCGACCTTGCGCGACATTGTGGCCGAGCTTGTGCGCCCCGGGCGCGACCCCAGGGACGAGCTGCCAAAGCCCCTTTTGCGCACCGATGTGATGGATTTAAAGGATTTGAAGCCCGGCATGGAATTAACCGGCACGGTGCGCAACGTCATCGACTTTGGCGCGTTTGTGGACATCGGCGTGCATGAAGACGGTTTGGTGCATGTTTCGCAGCTGTCCAACCAATACATCCGCCATCCTTCCCAGGTGGTGAAGGTGGGGGATATTGTAAAAGTAAAAGTGCTGGAGGTGGACGTTGCCAGAAAGCGCATCTCCCTTACCATGAAAGGCGTCAGCCAAACCATTTCCTAAATTTAGGGCAAAGGAGGAACCCAGTATGGATGCCCAAACACAATTTATTGTATTTGCTGTCGGCGCGGTTATGGTTGTGATTATTGCGGTAATCGTCATCTTGATGATGAAAAACCGCAAAAAAGGCAAAAAGGCGTATGTCAACCCCGACGTGCTGCATGTGCTGAAAAAGCATGTGCGCCTGCGCGACGCGAAATTTTTCAACAATGTTGCATTCAGCGATGGGGAAAAAACCATTACGGTGGACCATGTGCTCATTGGTATTTTTGGCGTTATGCTCATTGACGCAAGGGAAGAGCGCGGCGAAATATACGGGGAAGAAAAAGACAAAACCTGGACGCATAAAGCGGGCGAGCGCAAAATTTCGTTTCAAAACCCGCTGCGGGTGCTGGAAGAAGCCGAACAGTTGCTGCGCAAACGCTTGGCCGCCAACAACATCTACGGCGTTCCCATTGAGCGCCGGGTGGTGTTCACGGTGGACAGCGCCAAAGCCTTGGGCATATATGTACCCGAAAATTTGCCTTACAGCCGCTTAAAAGGGTTTAAAGCCCTTTTGCAGAAAAAGCGCTACGACACCGACAACGGCGTGGATGTAGAAAAAATTGCCGCCATTGTAAAACAAGATTAACCCCCAACCGGAGCAAAGACAGATGCTCCGGGTTTGTTTTTGTATGGGAAACACCCCCCGTTTTATGCATCATCGAAAGCACCAAAAATGCAAAGCAAAATGGAAACTGTTTTGTTAGGGAATACATATGTCTTTTAATCAAGGGCATATTTCATTGACTTTAGTTAGAAAAAGTCTATAATAAAAACGTATCGCTTCGATACCATTTTATTTTTTAGGGGGACTTTTTCATGAGCAGCAGAGTGTACAATTTTTCTGCAGGACCGTCGATGCTGCCCGAAAGCGTGTTAGCGCGCGCAGCAAATGAAATGCTGGATTACCACGGCTGTGGCCAGTCGGTTATGGAGATGTCCCATCGATCTAGTATTTACCAGGGGATTATCGACGAATGCGAGGCGCTTTTGCGCGAAGTAATGGCAATTCCCAGCAATTATAAAGTCTTGTTTTTGCAGGGGGGCGCTTCCTCCCAGTTTGCCATGGTGCCGATGAATTTGATGCAAAAGCACCACAAGGCCGATTTTGTTATCACCGGCCAGTGGGCCAAAAAGGCCTTTGCCGAAGCGCAGAAATACGGGGAATGCAAAGCCGTGGCTTCGTCTGCGGATAAAATTCAGCTATATCCCTGTGTTGGACCCTGCCACCTTTACCAAAGATGCGGATTATTTCCACATCTGCCAAAACAACACCATTTACGGCACCCGTTTTACACAGCTGCCTGACTGCGGGGACGTGCCGCTGGTAGCGGATATGTCTTCCTGTATCTTGTCCGAGCCGGTGGATGTGAGCCGTTACGGGCTTATTTACGCGGGTGCGCAGAAAAACATGGGGCCTGCCGGGCTTACGGTGGTGATTGTGCGCGAAGATTTGTTAGGCGAAGTAGCGCCCACCACGCCCACCATGTTTGATTACAAAATCCATGCCGAAAACGGCTCGATGTACAACACCCCGCCCACCTATGCCATCTACATCTGCAAGCTGGTGCTGGAGTGGCTGAAAAACGACATCGGCGGGCTTGCCAACATGAAAGCCGTCAACGAGAAAAAAGCCGCTTTGATTTACGATTTTCTGGACAATTCCAAGCTGTTTTCCGCCACTGTGCAGGGGTGTGACCGTTCCATCATGAACATCCCCTTTGTAACCGGGGACCAAGAGCTGGACAAACGCTTTGTAAAAGAAGCCGAGCAGGCTGGCTTTGTCAACCTGAAAGGGCACCGCTCGGTGGGCGGCATGCGCGCGTCCATCTACAACGCCATGCCGGTAGAAGGCGTGGAAAAGCTGGTTGCCTTTATGCAAAACTTTGAAAATAGTGTAAAATAAAGAGGGATTTGCCATGTATCAAATCAAAACATTGAATAAAATTTCCCACCGTGGTTTGGATAAACTTGCCAAAAACCAATACGCCGTATCCGATGACTGCGAAAACCCGGACGGCATTTTGGTGCGCTCGGCCTCCATGCACGAAATGGAGTTTGCCCCCAATTTAAAAGCCATTGCCCGCGCAGGCGCCGGGGTGAACAATATCCCCATCGACCGCTGCTCGGAGCAGGGCATTGTGGTGTTTAACACCCCGGGCGCCAACGCCAACGCCGTAAAGGAAATGGTGATTGCCGCTTTGCTGCTTTCTTCACGCAAAATTGTGCAGGGCATTGAATGGGTAAAGGAAAACTTAAAAGGTCAGGGCGAAAACATTCTGCCCCAGGTGGAAAAGGGCAAAAGCGCGTTTGTCGGTCCGGAAATCAAGGGCAAACGCTTGGGGGTTATCGGCCTGGGGGCCATTGGCGTGCTGGTGTGCAACAGCGCGGTGGCCTTAGGCATGCAGGTATACGGCTATGACCCGTACCTTTCGGTAAACGCCGCATGGAACCTTTCGCGCAACATCATCCATGCCAATACCTTAAAGGAAATTTTTGAAAACTGCGATTACATCACCATCCATGTGCCGCTTAATGCCGAAACCAAAGGGATGATCAATTCCGAATCCATCCGTTCGATGAAAAACGGCGTGCGCATCCTCAACTTTTCGCGCGATGGGCTGGTGGAAGTGCCCGACCTGCTGGAGGCTATGGACGCCAAAAAAATTGCCGCTTATGTCACCGATTTCCCGGTGGAAGAACTCATCGGGCACGAAGGGTGCATCTGCATCCCGCATTTGGGCGCATCTACCCCTGAATCGGAGGACAACTGCGCGGAGATGGCGGCCGAACAGCTGCGCGATTATCTGGAAAAAGGCATTATCCGCAATTCGGTGAATTTGCCCAACGCCGAGCTGGAAAAATCCACCGCCAACCGCATCTGCATTATCCACAAAAACATTCCGGCCATGCTCAGCCAGATTTCGGCGGTGCTCTCAAGCAACAACGTCAACATTGAAAACATGCTCAACAAATCCAAAAAGGATTATGCGTATACCCTCATTGACGTGGACGATGAGATTGAGAAAAACTGGATTAAGCAGCTAAACGAGATCGAAGGCGTTATCCGCATCAATGTGGTGTAAAAAAGACACTAACACGGCCTGCACCATAGTATTGCAAAACATAAAAAACCAAAACAGCATGCTCCCGCCAAAGGGAACATGCTGTTTTTTGTAAAATATATACGGCAGCGCATGTTTTGCAAAATGTGCCAGAAAGCACGCAGCCAAGCCCCGGCGCGGCGTACCAAAACGGGCAGGTTAAAAAATGGCCGAGGTATAATCCTCCACAAAGCCCTCGCCCAGCACATCCTTTACCTCTGAGATGATAACAAACGCTTTGGGGTCAATTTCGTGTACAATCCGGCGCAAAACACCAATTTCCTTGCGGGAAACGATTACCATAAGCATTTTGCTGTCTTTGCGGGTGTACATGCCTTGGGTGTAAATGGCGGTATTGCCCCGGTCGATGGTATCGAATATCTTTTGGGAGATGGCTTCGTATTGGTCGGACAAAATATATGCCGCCCTGGCCGAGCGCCCGCCTTCCAAAATAAGGCCCATCACCTTGGTGGAAATAAACACCGAAATAATGGCATACATGGTTTGTTTGGGGCCGAACACAAACAGGCCCGAAAGGATGATAATCCCGTCGATGATCAACAGCATATTGGATACCGGCATGTTTGGGCGTTTATGCTGCACAATGGCGGCCAGCATATCGGTGCCGCCGGTAGATGCGTTTGCCTTGAGCACCAGCCCAATGCCCAAACCCATCATCGCCCCGCCAAACACGCTGGCCAAAAAGATGTCATCGCCGATTTGGAATATGTTGGGGATATGCTCGCAAAATTCCATAAACAGCGACAGCAATATCACCGAATACAGCGATTTTTGCGCAAAGCGAAAGCCACGCTGGTAAATGCCAATCAAAAACAGCGGGATATTCAGCGCCAGGTTGGTAATGGAAAGGGCTATACCCGTGCCCAACAGCATTTGGGAAAGCTCCTTTACCACAATGGCAATACCCGAAACGCCCCCGGCAACCAGCCCAAAGGGGGAAGCCAGCCAGGTGACCTCTGCGGCAACCAGAAACGAGCCGGCCACGATGAGCAGAAATTCGGTAAGCGTACAACCCATTATTTTCGAAATCTTTGCCATAACGCCCCTCCTCTGGGATATGTAAGGATTCTGCTGTTATGATAACACACCCCATTTGAATTGCAAGCCTGCCTGTTAGCACGGCGGTACAGTAGCGCGGTAAAGGGAAAAACAGCAAAAAAGCAGAGAGAGCCTCCCTGCTTTTTGCTTTGGTGGTTATTTGAGCCAAGAACCCATGTCGGACATAAAAGCGCCTGCCGTTTTTAGTGCGTGGCTCGCACTTTTTTTCACTTTGCGGGTTGTGCTCTTCATGTTTTTGGAATTTAACATATACGCGGCGGCGCCAACGGCCACAGATGTTGCTGCAACCGTCATAACCGTTGCCATCGGTTTGTTCATAATTATCATCCTTTCCTTGTGCTTGTTACTAGTATGCCTTTTATACAGGCAATTACACAAGGAAATATTCCGTTGGTTTGGCTTGTTTTGGATAGGAAAAATTTTTTTGCAGCGCAATTTGTACGCTTTGGGCATGTTCGCTTTTTATGTTTTGCCCCAAAACCTTTTTTAAAGCCAATAAAGCGGTTGGAAGGCAAATCCCCCGGCGGGCCGATTTGCATTTTTGGCATATGATATACCAAGGAAGAGCTTTTGGCGAATACAGCAAGGGGAAAACGCCGGTGGCAGATTGGCCTTTAAAAAGCCGGCGCAAGGGCTCTTCCCAAACCTCCCTTGTTTTTAAATAGATGGCTTCAAAACCCCTTTAAACAGCAAAGGGCTGCGTGTATGCGCGGCCCTTTGTTGTTTATGTATGCCTTTTTTTAGCGCAGCCAGGCAAAGCGCTGCCAAAATTTGCATCATTTCGGTTTTGCCCATTTGCCAAATAGGGGGTAAAACATTAGCGCGGCACCCGGCCGGAAATCAAATCGTCGTGCGTGTAGGAGGTAAATTCCTGGTGCAGTTGGGCTATTTTTGTGGGGATATCAATCCCCTGCGGGCAAACCGAAACGCACAAATTGCAGTGGATGCACCTGTCGGCCTTGTGTTCATCCGGCACGCCTTTTTGGTAGCGGATAAGCGGGGTCATCTTATTGTTGTTGAGCTTGTAATCGTTGTAAACGGCAAAAATTTCCGAGATATAAATATCCATCGGGCACTTGTTGCAGTAATCGCACCCGGTGCAGGGTATCGCCCCCAGCGCCTTGATGTTTTGCAAAACCTTGTCAAAGCGGGCATAATCTTGGGGCTGCAAGGGTTCAAAATGCTCAAAGATATCCAGGTTTTCCTGCAAATGCGCAAGCTCGGTCATGCCGCTTAAAATAACGGCTACATTTTTGTGCGAAGCCACCCAGCGCATCGCCCATTTGGGAGGGGAATCGCCCTGCTCGTTTGCAAACGGGGCGACAACGTCTTCGGGCAGCCGGGTTAAAAGCCCGCCGCGCAAAGGTTCCATCACCAAAACGGGAATATCCGCCTGCTCGAGCAGCTTGTAGCTTTCTTCGGCGCGCTGGTAGCTCCAATCCATATAGTTTAGCTGCATCTGCACAACATCCCAACAATGGTATTTTTCCCGCATTCCCTGCAAAAATTCCGGCGTATCATGGAAAGAAAACCCAAGATGGCGGATTTTGCCTTCTTTCTTTTTTTGGATAAAAAAGTTTACGGCGTCGTATGCTTCAATTTTTTGCATTTTGTCGCGGTCCAGCGAATGCAAAAGGTAAAAGTCAAAATATTCCACCCCGCATTTTTTCAGCTGGTCTTCAAAAATTTTTTCCACATCCGCTTTTTCTTTGGCAAACCATACGGGGAACTTATCGGTTAGGAAAAATTCTTCGCGTGGGTATTTTTTCAGCGCCTGTTTGAACACCAGCTCGGATTCGCCGTTGTGGTAACCGTAAGCGGTGTCAAAATAGCGCACGCCATGCTGCCACGCGTAGTCCAGCAGCTCTTCGGCCTTGTCAAAATCCACCCGCTTGTCCTCTTTTACGGGAAAACGCATCCCACCGTAGCCCAATACCGGCACGGTAAGCCCCAGTTTTTTCATCTGTCTTGTCAGCATGTCAACCCTTCCTTTTCTGTATTTTCGTTACACGGCTAAAATCTTTATTTTATTATACCATAAAAGGAACGGCCGGGTATACCCTTTTGCAGCAAACGGCTTTTGCAAAGGGCTGCGACGTTTTTGGGACTGTGCTGAAAAGCACACAAAATGTGGGGGAAAAGTGCGAAAAACCGGTAAAAAATTGAGGCAAATGTGTAAAAACGGGTCGATTTGTTGGCATTTTCATTGACCTTTTGGGTGGAGTATTATACAATAAAAAAGAGTATTTTCACCAAGGGGTAACTCTGTATTTTTGCAAGTTAAGGGAGATGTTTTTATGGTATATATTTCGCCCTCCATTTTGTCCTGCAATTTTGCGCGTTTGGGTGAAGAAGCCTGCGCCATGGCAAACGCGGGCGCGGATATGCTGCATGTAGACGTAATGGACGGGGTGTTTGTGCCCAACATCACCTTGGGGGCAACGGTATTAAAACCGGTGCGCCCGTTAACCGGTATTTTATTTGACGTACATTTGATGATTATTGACCCCATCCGGTACATTGAAGATTTTGCCAATGCGGGCGCGGATATGATTACGTTCCATTTGGAATCGCAAAGCGACGCGCGCCAAACCATCCAAAAAATACGCGAATGCGGCAAAAAAGCGGGCATTGCCATCAAGCCCAACACACCGGTAGAAGACGTTTTGCCCTTTGTAGAGCTGGTGGACATGGTGCTGGTGATGACGGTGGAACCGGGCTTTGGCAACCAAAAGCTCATCCCCCATACGCTTGAAAAAGTCAAACAGGTGCGCGCCTATGCCAACGAACATAAGCCGGAGCTGCTTGTCCAGGTGGACGGGGGCATCAACCTCACCACCGCAAAGGCGGCGTTTGACGCCGGCGCCAACGTGCTGGTGGCGGGTTCGGCGCTGTACAGCCAGCCGGACTACCCAAAAGCGGTTTTGGATTTGCGCCGCGCCGCCCTGGGCCAAAATTAACTTAAATAATACGCAAGCTTGTCAATGGCGTTTTGCCCGATGACCACCCGGGCATGTTCTTCTAAAAAGGGCAGCAGCGCCGCCTGGTTTGCAGGGAAGGCGCCGTATTCGTTTAAAAATGCATGAATAAAGGTGTCGTCCGCACACAGCTTGTAAACCACCAGATAATAGTTCGACTGGTATTGGTAAAGCGCGCTTTTGTAAATGCGGTGGCAGCAGATGGGAAACAGCTTGACGCATGCGTCTATGACGTTGTCCAACGTGTCAAACGCGCATACCATGGCTTCGCAGGGCGAGCGCAGCGGCTTGCTTTTGAGCCGCTTGGGCGTTTTGGACACAATGGTAAAATACACCGCCAAGGCCCCCTGCGCAGCTTCTTCCTCATACACTTCCACCAACAGCCTGCCGCCTGTGGCGTCAAACCCGGCCAGGGATTTGGCCTGTGCCAGCAGCAAAAGCAAAAAGCTTTTGGTTTGGCGGCTTTCACAGCTGAGCGTTTGAAAGGAAATATCCATATTTTTCAAATCCTGCGGGGAAAGCTGGATTTTGATTTTGGATGGGGATATCCATTGGAATGTCAACGTGGGGCCCTCCTTTCCCAATATCGGTTCCTATTTATGATATGAAAGAACCCCCAAATTTGATAGCAATTGCTAGAAGAGGTGTCAGATTTGCCAAAAAGAGTATACGGCGGCGTAGAGCTGGACCAATACAAAGAACCCACCTTCTCACGGGAAATCCGCCGGCTGGACAAGCCCGAAAAGGTATACCTGCCCATTGATAAAGAGCAATTTTCCATGCGTTACCGCCAACGGGTGCACCAGAACCAACCGGTTTGCCCAGGGGTATATGCGCCGCTGGAAGTACGGTTTACCGGGCTGCAAACCTTTGCGCATTTGGATACAAGCCGCCAGTTTGCGGTATTTGAAACCGCATATGAAGACATAGAAGATGCCCCCCTTGCCCCCATTGGGCGCCCCAAACGGGAATACGACGCCATTAGCGGGGAAGATGTGATAGAAATTGCCAAAAAAATGGCCATCATCGATGAATACGACGGGCAGTATCTTTATCAAAAGCTGCAACGCGCCAAAGAAGCGGGCGTTACGGTGCTGTATGCCAACGCCATTGACGATGAGCCGTATGTAAGCGCCGGGATGGGCGTTTTATACAAAATGCCGCACGAAGTGGGCATTGGGCTGGAATTTGCCTGCCGTGCGGTAGGCGCCAAAGAAAGCTATGCGCTTGTTTACGCCAATGTGGGCGATTTGGATACGCCGCTCAAGGGTTCCCTAAGCGGCATGAAGGTAAAAAAATTATACGGCAATTACCCGGTGTACAAGCGCCAAGCAGTACAGTACCGCAGCGGCCAAAACGAAATGATCGGCGTATGCGCGCTGGTGCATTTGTACCGGGCCTGCCGCGACGATATCCCGCAGACCACCTGTTTTATTACGGTGGGCGGCTCCTGCGTGGCAAACCCCTGCAATATGGAAGTGCCGATTGGGACCCCTGTGTACGATATTATGGAAAAGGCGGGGCTTATCAAAAACCCGCAGGTCATCACCCTTGGCGGGCCGATGACCGGGGTTGCCATCACCGATTTGGACGTGCCTGTGGAGGCCACGACCCGCGCGGTGATTACCTATGAAGAAAATATGGGCGCCAGCTTGGAGCATGACGACTGCATCGGATGCGGGCGCTGCGTGCAGGTTTGCCCCAGAAGGTTGATGCCTTATTACATACGCAAATATGTAAAGGCCGGCAAAACCGAAGAATGCATGCATCTGCATGCCGAACGCTGCATTGAATGCGCCTGCTGTTCGTTTATTTGCCCGATGGGCATTGATTTGGTGGCCTATGTGCAGCGCTACAGCCAAGAGCTAAAGGCCATTGAAGAAGCCCAAAAAAGCCGGGCGCAAGAAGCGCCGCAGCCGCAGAACGCCGGCGAAAATACCCAGACAGAGGAGGAAAACTCATGCAGCTAACCGCGAAAAACCGACCCTATATCCGGGAAAGCAGCAGCATGAGCGCCATTTCGTGGGACTTTACCATTGCCATGCTCCCGCTTATGATTATGTCCTATTACTATTATGGGGCCCGTCCGCTGGTGATGTCGCTGTTTTGTGCAGCAAGTGCGCATATCGCCAGCATCCTGTGTTCGCTTTTGCGGGGCAAGGGCCTTGTGTTAAAAGATATTTCCAGCTTAAACTGCGGGTTGATGATATCCTTAATGATGCCCGCAGCCGTGCCGTATTATGTGCCGATTGTAGGCACTGTGTTTGCGGTTTGCGTGGTAAAGCACACGCTTGGGGGATTATCCAACAACCCTTTTAACGTAACCGCGGCCGGTTTTTGCTTTGCATCCCTTACCTATCCGCAGATGGTATTTTTGTATACCCTGCCGTTGGAAAAACTGCCCCTGTTCGGCGACATTACCGCCAAGATGGTGGAAAGCCCGGCATACACGCTAAAATTGGGCGGCATGCCGAATTTTGACCCGCTGGAGATGCTTTTGGGCAATTACCCGGGGCCGATGGGGGCTACCAATATTTTAGTGCTGCTAACCTGTCTTTTATTCCTGGTGCTGCGCCGCGCGGTGCGCTGGTATGTGCCGGCCACGTTTATGGCAACGGCGGCGGCAATAGCGTTTTTGTTCCCGCGTATTTCGGGCGGGAGGATTGACAGCGTGATTTTTGAAATGCTTTCGGGCACTTTGCTGTTTGGGGCTATCTTTTTGGTATCCTCGCCTTATTCGGCGCCCAAAACCAAGCTGGCGCAGGTGGTGTATGCCGCCGGGTGCGCGGTTTTAACGATGGGTTTCCGCTATTTTGGCGCGTATGAGTTGGGCCTTTGCCCGGCGCTTTTAATCATGAATGCCTTTTCCCACACGCTGGACCGCGAAATTTTCCGCCTGCGGATGTACCTGAAGAACAGGAGGGTGCAAGCATGAACAAATTACGCGATATTTGGGCGTCCCTTATCGGGGTTTTGGGCGAACACCCCCTGTTGGTGCGCGGGTTTGCACTCTTTCCGGTGGTGATGGTATCCACCAGCCTGAAAAACGCCGTAGCCATCTCCCTGGCCTTTTTGATTATGACATGTATCCCCGTGGTGGTTTTGTCATTTTTTGTAGAGAAAATTCCGGGAATTTTCCGCACCCCGGTGTATGTGCTTTTTTCCATAGCGCTTTACCCGTTTGCCGCATGGTGCGCAGGGCTGTTTGGCACCGACATGCTGGCGTCGTTGGGCATTTACCTGCCGCTTATCTGCGTAAACGGGATTTTGACCGATTATGCGTATAAGCCGGATGGTTCCCGCAAATGGTGGCAGACGGCCTTTAAAGTGTTTTGCGAATGCTTTGAATTTTTTGTGGTGATTTGCATCATCTCGCTGGTGCGCGAAGCGCTGGTGTATGCAACCGTATGGGGTGTGCCGCTGCCGGTGCGCATCACGGTTAGAAGCGCCGGGCTGCCGTTTGCAGGGCTTATTTTGCTGGCGCTGCTCATCGGGGCTTTTCAATATGCCAAAACCATGTGGCAGCGCCTACGCGAAAAACGGGCTGCCAAAAAAGGGGTGAAATAACATGGAGCTGTTTTTGGATTTTCTTATTTACGCCATTTTGGCCGTTACCATGCAAAACGGCATGTTCACCCGTTTGCTGGGCTTTGGCGAAGCCATGGAGCTTGCCGACACCCCCAAAGACATCTGGCCGTTTTGCTTAACCCTTACTGTGCAGATGGTGCTTTCCTCCATGCTTTCCTGGGGGGTATTGGCATTGCTGCCGGCGGTGAACGCCAATGTATATATCCGCCCGCTGGTGTATATCCTTTCTATGATTGTGGTTTATGCTGCGTTTTTGGCCTTGGGGCATTTTGCAAAAGTGCAGTTTATTAAGCGGCAGAATAAGCAATTGCTGGCCCTTTCGATGTTTAACTGCTCGGTTTTGGGCGCATTATTATTAACAGGAACCTTAAAAATGTCCTTTTTGCGCAGCATAGGCTTTGGCTTGGGCAGCGCAGTGGGCTTTTTGGTGGCGGCTTTTATTGTTTTGGAAGGCAAACGCCGCCTGGTTACTTCGCAAACGGCCGATTCGTTCAAAGGACTTGCTTCTATGCTTTTATATGCAGGGATTATTTCCATGGCGCTGTGCACTTTATATGGCACCAGCCTGCCCTTTTAAGAGAATGACATCACCAAACGGAGGGAAAGCATCCTATGGCAAAGATTAAACGCTACCGAAACATCTACAACAGCAAAAGAAGAAGGCGCAAGAAAATACTAAAAACCTTGCTGTTTATTTTGCTGTGCGCGGCTTTGCTTTTTATTGGCTACAGCGTAGCCGGCCCGGTTATGGATTTTATCTCCGGAAGGTTTTCGGGCAACCCGTCTTCACAGGATATTTCTTCCGGCATCAACAGCGGGGATATATCTTCCGGGAGCCCATCTTCCAACCCCTCGGGCGAGTCTTCTTCGCAACCGCCGGTGCAGCCCTCTGACCTGGCTTTCAGCGAGGTCATCGACCCAAGCACGCTGACGTTGGAAGCCTTCAACATCCGGCTGGATACACTCAAGTCACAGGGTGTTACCGGGGTGGTGCTGCTGTGCAAGAATGACGAAGGCAAGCTGCTGTATGAAACCCAAAACGAGACGGCTGTTTCGGCCAATGCAGTGGTGGACGCCCCTGTGCAGATGGACGGCTATATCCAGGCTGTGAAAGATAAGGGCATGACCCCGGTTGCAGCCATGCATGTGTTTAAAGATTCCACCTTAACCAAAGCAAAAGGCGATTATGCCATTATGTATGGCGATACCGAAACCCGCTGGGTAGACGATTACCCCGAAAACGGCGGCAAATCGTGGGTGAACCCCTATTCGGCGTCGGCGCGCAGCTATATGATTGCCATTGCCGGAGAACTGGTGGATATGGGCTTTGAACAGGTGATGTTTTTGTCGGTGCAGTTCCCCGATGGGGCGGCATTGGATATGATGGGCTTTGGCGACACTGGCGGCAAAAGCAAACTGGAGATTTTGCAGCAGTTTATTAAAGACGCCCAGGATGCGCTGGCGCAAAAGGGCGTGGGCCTGACCGTTGTGGTGGAGCAGGGCGACGAAACGGTGTATGAACGCCGCTACGGGGGCGACCCGAATTCTTTGGGCGCAGAGAATTTGCAGATACAATAAACGCCAAAAGGCTTCCGTTATGGCGCGGAAGCCTTTTTTAGTAGCCAAAAACTAAATTTAAACTAAAATTTTAATAAATATTTTTATATAAAACTAAAAACCGATTAAAAAATGCCAATCGGTCCTAAAAAAAGATGTTTTTTAGCGTTTTATATAAAAGAAATTGTTGACATTTGGATAAAAATATGATAAGGTAAATACAGGTTTTCAAGCAAACCATTGTTATCTTTGCTAAACTTAAACCTCTTTTCATATTGAGACAAAGCCATTGAACTTTTGGTCGGGTTCAATGGCTTTGTCTTTTTGTGTGCAAAAATGCTAAAAAACCGCGGAACACCTTGCTTTTTGTGTTCCAATATACTACCATGGAAGGTAGTAAGAAAACGGTGTACAGCGCGCCGAATACAGGAGGGGCTTGTATGGAATTTACGCTTAGAAAATTTAAGGACAGCGATGTGTTGTCCATTTACAAATATGCTAAAAACCCCAAAATTGCCCAAAACCTGCGCAATGTGTTCCCCCACCCGTATGCATTAAAGGATGCGGCGGAATTTGTAACCGATGCGCTTAATGACGGCGAAACCCGGCAATGTTTACGCGCCATTGAGGTGGACGGCGAAGCGGTAGGCAGCATTTGCGTATCGTTTAAAGAGGATGTATACCAAAAATGTGCGGAAATCGGCTATTGGCTTGGTGAGCCGTTTTGGAACCACCATATTATGAGCCGCGCTATTGCGCAGATGTGCGAATATGTATTTGCCCATTATGATATCGTGCGCATTGAGGCGCAGGTGTTTGCGTATAACACCGCGTCTATCCGCGCGCTTGCCAATGCGGGCTTTCAAAAAGAAGGCATTTTGGAAAAACGGGTGTTTAAAAACGGCGAAATCTTTGACGAATGCCGCATGGCGCGCTTAAAATAGCATATTCAAAAGAAAACGTACATATTTTTGAAAAAGCGCTTGACTTTTGAAAAAACAGCAGTATACTAATAATAGTAATAATAATTATTTTTGAGTGATTGCCTATGAAAACCATCAAAAATTCCAGGCAGCGCGACGCCGTGCTGCAAACGGTACAGCGGATGTGTACCCATCCCACGGCGGAGGAAGTTTACCGCGAAGTGCTTGTGCAATGCCCGAATATTAGCTTGGCAACGGTGTACCGCAACCTGAACTTGTTAAGCGAAATGGGTATGATAAAAAAGCTGCCATTGCCAGGCGGGGCCGACCGCTTTGATAAGCGGGTAGACCACCATTACCATGTGTTTTGCATACACTGCGGCCAGCTGTTTGACGCGGGCGTAGAGTATTTTACGCAAATTGACCAAGCGATTGCCCAAAAAACCGGATGTATCATTTTGGGGCACGATATTGTGTTCCAAGGGGTGTGTAAAAACTGCCAAACCCAACATTAAGCGTTTTGCATCCGGGAGGGAAGGGATTATGCAGGCAAATACCGCCATGGCGCTGCTGTTATCGTTTGCAGCGGGCCTTTCCACGGTTGCGGGCGGGTTGTGCGTGTTGTTTGCCCGCGCCAAAAGCCAGCGGCTAATAGCCGGCGCTTTGGCATTTGCCGGCGGGGTGATGGTTTCCCTTTCGCTGACCGACTTGTTTTTGGAAGCAAAAGAAACCTTCTGCGCGCAAATGGGGCATGCACCCGGCGTGCTTATGACAGTATCGCTAATGGCGGCGGGGATGCTGCTGGCAAAGCTTATGGACACGTTTGTACCCCAAAACCTGGATGCAAACCTGACCGACCAAGGCAGCAAACGGCTGCTGCGCACCGGGATGGTATCCATGCTGGGGCTGGCTATACACAACCTGCCGGAAGGCATTGCCACTTTTACAGCGGCTTATGCCAACGCGCAGATGGGGTTTTCCACCGCGTTTGCCGTGGCTATGCACAATATCCCGGAGGGGATTTCCATTGCCTTGCCCATTTATTATGCCACCAAAAACCGCCGGCGCGCCATTGGCATGGCGTTGCTAAGCGGTTTGGCCGAACCATTGGGCGCTGTGCTTACCATGTTGTTTTTGCGCCCGTTTATGACCACCCAGATGCTGGCGGTGATTTTTTCGCTGGTAATAGGCATTATGCTGTATATTGCGTTTGCCGAATTGATACCCAGTGCATACCGGTACCAATATCCGGCTATGCTATTGGTATGGCTGTTAACCGGCATTTGTTTGATGCCGTTGACAAATATGTTATAGACAAAAAGTAAAGGAGTGTTTCAGCATGGAATTAAAAGGTAGCAAAACAGAGGCGAATTTGATGACTGCGTTTGCAGGGGAATCCCAGGCGAGGAACAAATATACGTATTATGCTTCCAAAGCCAAAAAAGAAGGGTACAACCAAATCGGCAATATTTTTGAGGAAACCGCTAACAACGAAAAAGAGCATGCCAAAATCTGGTTTAAACTTTTGCATGACGGGGATATTCCCGGCACCGAAGAGAACCTGAAAGACGCTGCTGCCGGCGAAAACTACGAGTGGACCGACATGTATGCAAACTTTGCCAAAGTTGCCCGCGAGGAAGGCTTTGACAAGATTGCTTACTTGTTTGAAGAAGTGGGCAAAATTGAAAAAGAACACGAAGAAAGATACCTCACCCTGCTCAAAAACGTGCAGGAAGGCAAAGTGTTTGAGAAAAACGGCATTTATGTTTGGAAATGCGCCAACTGCGGC
>CAJFVS010000002.1 GCA_904420505.1 Candidatus Alloruminococcus vanvlietii
GTGACAAAAATGCGGTCGTAACGCAAATTCTGCTTGCCGCTCAAGCGTTCGGTCACATACTCCTGCAGACAGCTTACCAGTTTGCCCCTGTATTTTTTGCAAACGTCCATCTTGCCGTTTCTTACTTCAATGCAGGGCTTTAATTTTAACAAATTGGCCCCCAGCGCCGCCACCGAAGAGCAACGCCCGCCTTTTACCATAAAGTTTAAGGTGTTCAACACAAAGCTGACGTCCAGCTCCTGTATGCGCTGGTCAATCACCTTTAAAATTTCCTGTGCGCTTTTGCCTTCGTCGCGCAGCACGCAGGCTTCAATTACCAGCTGGCCAATGCCGGTGGAAAGGTTTCTAGAATCCACCGCGTAGCAGCCTTCCACTTCTTCGGCCGCCATGCGGCAGTTTTGGTGCGTGCCGGACATTTCTGCCGAAATATTAAAGTGGATGACCTCGTCGCCTAAAGTTTTCTTTTCTTGAAACCAGTCCAGGTAGGTGGCATAGGTGCCCGCGGCGGTTTTGGGCAGCTGGCCGGTTTGTTCCACATATTTGTAAATATCATCCGGGGTAACATCCACGCCGTCTTTGTAAGCGGTTTCCCCTAAAATAATGTCCAACGGCAGAACATGTACGTCGTAACGTTCTACCAACTCGTTTGATAAATCACAGGTACTGTCTGCGCAGATGACAACTTTGCCCACAAATTTTCTCCCCTTTTGTATAAATTTTGGCATACATACAGCCCATTTTATGCACAAAATGGCTATTTTTATTATTATAGCATAAGGCAAAGGGCATTTCTAGGAATTTCTTCAGCAAATATTCACATTTTGGTTATAGTTTGCTAATGGTTGCCATTTATAATAAAAATCGTTGAAAGAATAGCTAACTTCATAAACCCTTTTCATGTATATTCACACCTCACATTGGCGCAATTGCCAAACAAAAAGCACAGGAAACCCTCCTGTGCTTTTTTGTTGCGTGCTTTTATAGCCCCTTTTCGCTTGGTTTAATAAACTTTATGCAAAACCCTTTTGCCAAACTAGCTTTTGCAAAAAGAATTTCCCGGCGCTTGCCGCAGCTTGCGGGCAAACGCTTTTCCCCTAGGGGTTTCGCTTGTTCAGCCATTTTGTGCAAAACGCCCTTTTTAGCAAGCCCCAAGCCCGCGCCCGGCCCTTGCAGCCAAACCGGTGCGCCAAACGGGCAAAACAAAAGCGAACCTGCGACGCAGCGTGGGTTCGCTTGTTTATTTTGGGCTTGTTTCTGAACAGGCCCGCCGGGCTGCTTGCCTGCGCATGGCGCAAATGCTTTTGCCGCCCAAAAAGCGCTTAATGGTGGCAGCCGCCCTCGTGGTGATGGCCGCCATGATGGTTGCAGCTTGCGTTTGCGTTGTGGACAAGCCGCCCGTCCAAATAATCCTGCGCAGCCTGTTTGGCGTCGCCGCTTGCACCCGCGCAAAGGGCAATGCCCTGCGCATCCAGCGTGTCTTTTGCACCCTGGCCAATGCCGCCGCAGATCACCACATCCGCGCCGTTTTCTTTTAAAAAGCCCGCCATCAAGTGGTGGCCATGTGCGGAAGTATCCAAAATGTGCGCGCCTACAATTTTCCCATCCTCTACGGTGAACAGGGTAAATTGCTCACATTTTCCAAAATGCTGGAAAATTTGGGTGCCGTTGGTTGGAATGGCGATTTTCATACAAATTCCTCCTAAAACTCCTTACCTTTTTGGCGTTTTGTCTCTCTCTTTTTTGGTTTATTCCATCATGCCTTGCAGCATGTCATAAGCGCTGTTTAGCCAGTCGCCGTCAAACAGCTCAATCGAGCCTTCGTCGCAAAGCGCCGCTACCTGCGGGTCCAGCGGCAGGCGGCCCAGCACGGGCAAATCATATTCTTTGGCGGTTTCTTCCAAATGGCTTTGGCCAAAAACCTCAAGTTTTTTGCCACAGTCGGGGCACTGTACATAGCTCATGTTTTCCACCAGCCCCAAAATGGGGATATTCATCATTTTTGCCATGTTCACCGCTTTGCCCACAATCATCGAAACCAGCTCCTGCGGGGAGGTAACCACCACAATGCCGGCAATGGGCAGCGACTGGAACACCGTCAGCGGCACGTCGCCGGTGCCGGGAGGCATATCCACAAACAAAAAATCCACATCCTGCCAGATAACTTCTGTCCAAAACTGTTTAACCGTTTGGGCAATAATCGGTCCGCGCCATACCACCGGGGCGGTTTCGTCTTCCAGCAGCATGTTTACGCTCATCACCTGGATGCCGGTGCTGGTTTTGGCGGGCAAAATGCCGTCTTCGGTGCCCATTGCGCGGGAATGCACCCCGAATACCTTTGGAATGGACGGGCCGGTGATGTCGGCATCCAGCACGCCGGTGCGAAAACCGCGCCGGGACATGCCCACCGCCAGCAAGCTGGTAACCAGGCTTTTGCCTACGCCCCCCTTGCCGCTTACCACGCCGATAACGCGTTTGATTTTTGCGTCCTTATGCGGGGCTTCTAAAAAATCCTTGGGGTCCATTTTGCGTTCTGCGCAGTTTTGGCTGCACGAGCCGCAATCGTGTGTACATTCGCTCATACAATCATTCCTCTTTTATTATTTCGGTATGGCTTGCCTTTTGGGCGGGGGCCATGTGGCAATGGCGGCAGGCTTTTTGGCAGGGGCAGCTTTGCCCTACCGTATAATGCCCGCCATGGATGTCAATCCCTTTGCCTTCTACCAAAGCCTTGGCAATTTTTTGGCGGGCAAGTGCCAATATGCGCCCAAACGTCGCGCGCGAAACCTCCATGCAGTTGGCCGCGGCGTCCTGGTCCATGCCCTCTAAATCGCACAGGCGCATTGCCTCCAATTCCTCCACCCGTATCACCACCACCGGGGCCAAAGGCCGGTTTTGGGGCAAAAACAGGCGGTTTTGCGGTTCGGCGCACACACGCCTGCATTTTGGGTTGCGTGGCATAAGCGGCACCTTCCCTTTTGGTTTATTTTGAGCATATGCTCATTATATTCCTCTTTATATGCCCTGTCAAGGCGTAAAAACTGCCGTTTTACAATGTAAAATTCCGCAAATTTCCCGTTTTTTCAATTTTACAAAACCTTTACAATCGCCTGCTTTGCATTTTACAAAGGGTGAATACAATAAGGGCAAATCAAAGAAAGAAGGTTTATGAACATTGAAAAAGATACTCGCAATTGCATTGGCACTGGTAGTTGTATGTGCCGCATTCGCAGGTTGCTCGAATGGGAGCGGTAATTCTTCTACATCTGCGAACAATTCTTCCAGCGCTGCTCAAAACAGCTCGTCCAACTCTTCCTCTTCGGAAAACACCGCAAACGATTTGGGCGAAATCACCGTAATCTCCCGTGAAGACGGTTCGGGCACCCGCACCGCATTCATCGAACTGACCGGCGTAGAAGCCGACGGCACCGACCAAACCTATGAAGATGCCGTATTTGTAAACAGCACCGACCAAGTGCTTACCCAGGTAAGTGAAAACGAAGCGGCCATCGGCTATGTTTCCCTGGGTTCCTTGAACGATACTGTAAAAGCTGTACCGGTAGACGGTGTAGAACCCACTGCTGAAAACGTAAAAGCTGGCGATTACAAAATCTCCAGACCCTTTATGATTGCCACCAAAGGCGAAGCAACCGGCGTAGCTGCCGATTTCATCAACTTCATCCTCTCGCAGGAAGGCCAGGCCATTGTAAATGAAGAAGGCTACATTGCTGTAGACGACGCTGCCACCGCTTTTGAAAGCGCAATGCCCGAAGGCACCATCACCGTAGGCGGTTCCTCCTCTGTAGGCCCGGTTATGGAAAAACTGGCAGAAGCTTACATGGCTGTAAACACCGGCGCTACCATTGAACTGCAGGTAACCGACTCCTCTTCCGGTATGAACGGCGCTATCGACGGCACTTTGGACATCGGCATGGCATCGCGTGCACTTAAAGACAGTGAAACCGCTGAACTGACCGGCATCCAAATCGCTGTAGACGGCATCGCGGTTATCGTAAACAACGCAAACGCTGTAGAAGATTTAAGCGTAGAAACCATTCGCCAAATCTTCACCGGTGAAGTCACCGACTGGTCGGAAGTACAATAATCTTTCATCACACGCATTACGGATGGCCGCAAGAATACTTGCGGTCTATCCTTATATAAGGAGATAGTATGAGAAAGAAGATATTAGAAAACGGTATGCGCGGCCTGTTTGCTGTTACAGCTTGCGTGTCGATTTTAGCGGTCGTGCTCATCTGTGCGTTCATGTTTATAAACGGTATCCCCGCCATACAGGAAATCGGGCTGTTTGACTTTTTAGGCGGCACCAAATGGGCGCCCAACAACACCCCGCCCTCTTATGGCATCCTCCCCATGATTGTGGGTTCTTTGTACATCACTGCGGGCGCCATTATTGTAGGCGTGCCCATCGGGCTGTTTGCCGCCATTTTTATGGCGCGCTTTTGCCCCAAACGCATCTACCGCTTTTTAAAGCCCTTGGTTGAGCTGCTCGCCGGCATTCCTTCCATTGTATACGGCTTTTTTGGTATGACGGTTTTGGTGCCCTTTGTGCGCGAGCATTTGGGCGGCAACGGCAACTCCATCCTCACCGCATCGGTTTTGCTGGGCATTATGATTTTGCCCACCATCATCGGCTTAAGCGAATCGGCTATCCGCGCGGTGGATGAAAGCTACTACGAGGGCGCTTTGGCCCTTGGCGCCACCCACGAACGCGCGGTTATGAAAGCGGTTGTGCCGGCGGCCAAATCGGGTATTTTGGCCTCTATCGTGCTGGGCATTGGGCGCGCCATTGGCGAAACCATGGCGGTTATTATGGTAGCGGGCAACAACACCCGTATCACCACCGATATCCTCAAAGGCATCCGCACCTTAACAGGCAACATCGTTATGGAAATGGGCTACGCCACCGACCTGCACCGCGGTGCGCTCATTGCCACCGGTGTTGTACTGTTTGTGTTCATTTTAATTATCAACCTGTGCTTCTCGGTGCTGAACAACCGCAAAAAGGGGTGAGAATATGAAAGCAAACAAATCTTCCGTTGTTTCCATCAACCGTGTTTCTTTTAAAGAAAGACTCACCACCTACCTGCGCCATCCGGGCTCCTTTGCCGTGTTTTTGCTGTGCTGGGCCGCCATTTTGGCTACGGTGTTCGTGCTTTTGTATCTTATCATTTACATCCTTGTCAACGGTATTCCGCATTTAACCCCGGAACTGTTCGCCTGGAAATATACCAGCGATAACGTTTCGGTCGTACCTTCTATTATCACCACCCTGTATATGACCGCCCTTTCCCTTTTGGTGGCTGTGCCGCTGGGCATTGGCTGTTCGGTATACCTGGTGGAATATGCGCGCAGCGAAAGCCGCTGGGTGCGTTTAATCCGCCTGACCACCGAAACCTTATCGGGCATCCCCTCGATTGTATACGGCTTGTTCGGCACCCTGTTTTTTGTAACCGCTTTGCATTGGAGCTATTCCCTGTTGGCCGGCGCTTTAACCTTGTCCATTATGATTTTGCCGCTGGTTATCCGCTCCA
>CAJFVS010000003.1 GCA_904420505.1 Candidatus Alloruminococcus vanvlietii
AGGGCGATACCATCCGCTTTTTTGCCAATTTGTTTATGGCCGCGGGCTTTGGGTTTATCGGCTTTATGGACGATTACATCAAGGTCATCAAAAAGCGCAATTTGGGGCTAAGGGCCCGTGAAAAGGTTGTGGCACAGCTGGTGGTGACCACCCTGTATCTGGTGGCGCTGTACATCGCGGGCGACCGTTCCACCATTTTGGTTATCCCGTTTATCGGCTCGCTGGACATTGGCATTTTGTATTACCCGTTTTGTTACATTGCCATCATCGGCATTGTAAACGGGGTGAATTTAACCGACGGCATCGACGGGCTGGCTTCTTCGGTTACGATGATGTCTTCCCTGGGCCTGCTTGTCATCTGTGGCATTTTGCATTTAACCGGCATGAGCATCCTTTCGGCTGCGGTAGCCGGCGGATGCCTGGGCTTTTTGTTATGGAACGCATACCCGGCCAAGGTGTTTATGGGCGATACCGGCTCGATGTTTTTGGGCGGTATCATCACGGCCGTTGCCTTTGGTATTGGCCAGCCGTTAATTTTGGTATTTGTGGGTATGATATATATTATTGAAAATTTGTCGGTTATTTTACAGGTGATTAGCTTTAAAACCACCGGCAAACGCATTTTTAAAATGAGTCCCATCCACCATCATTTTGAGATGTGCGGCTGGAACGAGGTGAAAATCGACGTAGTGTTTTCCATTGTTGCGGTGCTGTTCGCAGCTTTGGGGGTATGGTCGGTTATGATTATGTAAACACAATAAGGCGGGTGAAACAGTGGCACAACAAGCTGCAAAGGCAAAGAAGGAAAAGAAGGTAAAATTGGCTATCCACGGCCCAATGGACGTTACATTTTTCATCTTGGTTTTGGTGTTACTGGCGTTTGGTTTGGTGATGCTGTTTTCCGCAAGTTATGCAAGCGCGTTTTACCGCAACAACGACAGCTTTTATTACATTAGCAAGCAGCTGGTGTTTGCTGTGGCAGGCGTTGCGGCGATGATTATCATCTCCCACATCGATTACCATATTTTTCACCGGTTGGCGTTTCCCATCTTGATACTTTCCATTATTTTGTTGGTGATTGTTTTGTTCATGCCCGAACTAAACAACGCCAAGCGCTGGATTTTGATTGACATCACCAGCGGGTTTACGTTAAACTTCCAGCCGTCGGAAATTGCCAAGTTTGCGGTGGTTATCATGTTTGCGCAGCTTATCTCCATCAATTATAAGGAGATGAAAACCTTTAAGCAGGGGGTGCTGCCCTTTGCAATTATTCTGGCAATTGTTTGCGGGCTTATGTTGTTGGAACCGCATCTTTCAGGTACCATCTTGATTTTATTGCTGGGCGCGCTTATGATGTTTGTAGGCGGCACCAGCTTAAAATGGTTTGGCATGGTGGCGGCCGCCATGGTTGCGGCGGTAGCGGTTGCCATTATGATACCCGGGTTTATCACCTACGCGCAGGGGCGTATTGAAATGTGGCTGAACCCTTACATCGACCCGCTGGGCGACGGGTTCCAGACCATCCAGTCGCTTTTGGCCATTGGTTCGGGCGGTTTGATGGGCTTGGGGCTTGGGCAGTCCAGGCAGAAATACCTGTACATCCCCGAACCGCAAAACGACTTTGTATTCGCCATTGTTTGCGAAGAACTGGGCTTTATAGGCGCCGTGCTTATCATTTTGCTGTTTGTGCTGCTGGTATGGCGCGGGTATGTTATCGCTATGCGCTGCAAGGACAAATTCGGTTCGCTTATTGCAATGGGATTGGTCTCCCAAGTGGGTATCCAGGCGCTGTTAAACATCGCGGTGGTTACCAACACCATTCCCAACACGGGTATTTCACTGCCGTTTTTCAGCTACGGGGGCACTTCGCTTATGATGCTTTTGGCCCAGATGGGGGTTGTGCTTTCGGTGTCGAGAAACGCCGTAATTGAAAAGAAATAAAACGCATTTGCCAAGGATGCTATTTTGTGGCATTTTCCCCTTTTTGTGTGCAGATGTGTTACCATAAAACAGGAAAAAGGAGTGCGCTGTGATGAAAATATTGTTTACGGCCGGAGGTACGGCGGGGCATGTCAACCCGGCCATTGCGGCGGCCAACTATATTATGGCGCGGCACCCAAATGCGCAGATTCTATTTGCCGGCAACCCTACCGGCATGGAAGCGCGGCTTGTAAAAAATGCCGGGTTTGCGTTTGCGCCCATCCATGTGCTGGGCATACAAAGGCAATTGACCTGGAAAAATTTCAAAAACAACGTAAAAGCCGTTGGATATCTGACCACCTGTTCGCACAGGGCAAAGCAAATTTTAAAAGATTTCCAGCCCGATTTGGTAATGGGTACCGGCGGGTATGTAAGCGGCCCAATTTTGCGCAAGGCAGCCCAAATGGGCTTTAAAACCATGACCCATGAGCAAAACGCCTTTCCGGGCGTAACCACCCGGCTGTTAAGCAAATATGTGGACAAAATATTGCTGGCTGTGCCGGATGCGCAGAAGTATTTGTCCGACCGGTGCGAATATGTGGTCACCGGCAACCCGGTGCGCGAAGAAATCATCTTTGCCGATAAAGAAAAATCCCGCGAAGAATTGCATGTTGGCCAAAAGCCTTGTATTCTTTCGTTTGGCGGCTCGCTGGGCGCAAAACGCCTAAACGAAGCCATTGCCGATTTGATTGCCTGGCACTACAAAGACCAGAAAATCTTTCACATCCATGCCACCGGGCACTACGGGGTCACTTATCTGCCGGAACTGTTGTATGCCAAAAAGGTGGATGTCAGCCAAAACCCCGGCATCATCATCCGCGAGTATATCGACGATATGCCCAGGTGCCTGGCCGCGGCGGATATTGTTATCTCGCGCGCGGGGGCCATCTCCATTAGCGAGATTGAGGTGGCAAGCAAAGCCTCTATTTTAATCCCTTCCCCCAATGTGGCCGAAAACCACCAGTATTACAATGCTTTGGCGCTTTCTTCGCGCGGGGGAGCGGTATTGATTGAAGAAAAAGACCTGACCGGGGACCGGTTGATACAAGCGGTGCAGGACCTTTTGGACCATCCGCAAAAACTCAAAGAAATCTCCCAAAAGGCGGGCGAATGCGCCATTGCAGACGCCAACCAAAGAATTTATGAAGAAATGATGAAAATGCTGCGCTAACAGGGCGCTTCACACCTTTTTTTGCCTTCGCATAGTATGAGTTGTAAAAATGTTTGCAAGAAGGCTGCAAAAGGGGTGCGGATTGAGTATGGATTGTTATCATATAATAGGCCAAAACCGCCTAAACGGTAAGGTTTGCCTGCACGGGGCAAAAAACAGTGCATTGCCGATATTGGCAGCCACCATTTTATCCAATAAGCAAAGCGTGATTCACAACTGCCCCCAACTAACCGACATAAAAGCGGCGTGCGATATTTTGGAATACATAGGCTGTACGGTTACACGCCAAGGGCAAAGCGTTGTAGTAGACCCCAGCGGGATTTGCCGCGGAGATATTCCGGACAATTTGATGCGGGAAATGCGCTCGTCGATTATTTTTTTAGGCGCCTTAGCTGCGCGTTTGGGCAAAACCTGCGTGTCGTTCCCGGGCGGGTGTGAGCTGGGCGCCAGGCCCATTGACCTGCATCTGTTCGGTTTAAGAAAGCTGGGCCTTATCATCAACGAAGAGCATGGGCTTTTGGACTGCACAGCCCCCGGGCGTTTAAAAGGCGCCAAAATTGTATTGAGTTTCCCAAGCGTGGGCGCTACCGAAAACATTTTGCTGGCTTGTGTTTTGGCGCAGGGCACCACCACCATCGCCAACGCCGCGCGCGAGCCGGAAATTATCGATTTAGCCAATTACCTTAACGCATGCGGGGCGCAGGTGCGCGGGGCCGGCAGCGATACCATTGTGGTGGAAGGCGTGCCAAAGCTGCACGGGGCCGAGCACAGCGTGATACCCGACCGCATTGTAGCGGCCACCTATTTAGCGGCGGCAGCGGCAACCGGCGGCGAAGTGCTGGTGCAGGATTGCTGCCCTTTGCATCTGGAATCCATTTTGCCGGTGTTTGAACATGCAGGCTGCGTGGTCTCCTGCACGCAAAACAGCATCTATCTAAGTGCAAAACAGCCTTTAAAAGCGGTGCCGGTTATCCGTACGTTGCCGTATCCGGGGTTTCCCACCGATGCGCAGGCGCCGTTGATGGCAATGCTTTCTTTAGCACAGGGCACCAGCGTAATCGTAGAAAATATTTTTGAAAACCGCTTTAAACATGTGCCCGAAATGCTGAAAATGGGCGCGGATATTAAAGTGGAAGGGCGCGTAGCGGTCGTCAGCGGGGTCAGCCGGCTGCACAGCGCCAAGGTATATGCCTCCGATTTGCGCGCAGGCGCTGCTTTGGTTGTAGCCGCTTTGGCAGCCCAGGGCGAAAGCGAGGTATATGGTTTAAGCCATATTGACCGCGGATATGAAAATTTGGACACAACGTTGCAAAATTTAGGAGCGCGAATGATACGAAAATATGAGGAATGAACAAAGAAGAAGGCCAACCCAAATGCAAAGCCAAGCGGCCAGGGCGCAAAGCATCAAGGCCAGAAGGCAGAAAATCCGCCGGGAGCGCGCATTGCGCACCTTTTATTTTCTGCTGGTGGTAGTGATGCTTTCGGTGCTGGTTACCCTTTCGCTTACGGTTTTGTTTAAAATTGAAAATATCTCGGTGGTCGGGGATGAAATTTACTCCAAAGAACAAATTATTGCCATTAGCGGGCTAAAAACCGGAGAAAACATTTTCCGCACCAATACATCTGCGGCCAAGCAGAAAATTGAAGAAGCGCTTAGCTATGTGGAAAGCGCAACCGTGCGCCGCAAGCTGCCCGCCACCATTGAGATTGAAATCAAAAAGGCCATGCCCTGCGCGGCTGTGCGCACCACCGGCCAATATGCCATTATTAGCAAAACCGGCAAGGTGCTGGATGTAAATGTAACCATACCGGAAGGCACCCCTGTTTTTGAAGGGATTACGGTAAAAAATGCCGAACCGGGCAAAATGCTGGAGACCGAACGGGAAGACGATTTAAAGGTTTTGATGAATATCGTCACGGTGCTGGAAAATTCGCAGTTTTATGACATAGATTACATCGACCTTTCGAGCCTTTATAACATCGAATTGATGTATAATGATAGAATCATCATACAAGTCGGCTCTAGCACGGATTTGGAGGACAAGCTGGCCACTGCCAAATACATATTGGAAAACAACATCGGCCCAGAGGAAAAAGGCACGCTGGATGTTTCCATGACCGAACGCTCAGAATCGCGTTTCCGCCCGCAGGCAATCCAGTCGCAGGCGTCGTCTGAAACCCAGCCGGAAGAGCCCGGCCAAGGCGCTTCGTCAGAGGATGCAAGCGATTCCTCCCAAACGGCAAGCGAGTAGAAAAAAACTTGCAAAAACCCTGGTAATTTCTAGAAAGTTTGTTGAAAAATATGTTCAAACATGTTAAATTATTAGTATGTGAATCTGTATATAATTTCTTTTAAAATAGAGGATTACGAAGCTGTTAGGAGGACCAAAGCATGGAAATGAACTTCTCTATAGCCAATGACGCAAGCGACATCGTTTCAATCAAAGTAGTAGGTGTCGGCGGGGGCGGCGGCAACGCTGTAAACCGCATGATTATAAATGGAATGAAAGGCGTGGAATTTATTGCGATCAACTCCGACCGGCAGGTGTTGGGCAAAAACCGCGCGCCGCAGAAAATCCAGATTGGGGACAAGTTAACCAAAGGCCGTGGTGCGGGCGGATGCCCTGAGAAAGGCCAGCGCGCTGCAGAAGAAAGCCGTGAAGAAATTGCAGCCGCATTAAAAGGCGCGCAGATGGTCTTTATTGCAGCTGGTATGGGCGGCGGCACCGGCACAGGGGCGGCTCCTGTGGTAGCGGAAATTGCCAGGGAGCTAAACGCTTTAACCGTAGGCGTGGTAACCAAACCCTTTGAATTTGAAGGCAAAACCCGTATGGAACAGGCCGAAATGGGCGTTACCGCTTTGCGCGAGCATGTGGATTCGTTGATTGTTATCCCCAACGAGCGCTTGAAAAGCATGCCTGACCGCACCATTACATTTTTAAATGCATTCCAGATGGCGGATGAAATTTTAAGCAGCGGCGTGCAAAGCATTGCCGAGCTTATCAATGTGTCCGGCCTTATCAACCTGGACTTTGCCGACGTCACCACCATCATGAAAGACGCCGGTTATGCCCACATGGGCGTTGGCCGCGCTTCGGGCAAAGACAAAGTGGAGGCCGCTGCGGCGATGGCTACCTCCAGCCCGCTGCTGGAAACCTCTATCGACGGGGCAAAAGGCGTGCTTATCAATATCACTGCGCCCACCGATATCGGCTTTGAGGAAGTGGAACACGCTTCGGCGCTTATCACCCAGGCGGTGCATCCGGATGCCAATATTATCTGGGGTGTTGCCATTAACGAAGAATTTAAGGATGAAATCCAAATTACCGTTATTGCCACCGGGTTTGATAACGATTACTTTGATTCCCCCAGCAAAACCACGGAAGTTGCGCCGGAGGACAACGACGATGACGACGGCTTTGGGGACGTGCTTACCCTGTTCAGCCAAAAATACCGTTAAGCTTTTGCTACATACAACCAAAGGCACCGAAACGCATTCGGTGCCTTTTTTGCACAAAGCCTGTGCAAGGCGGTAAAGGAAAGGGCAAAAATTATGGATAATTATATAAACTTTTTGGATTTGTATTTGGATGATATCCTGGCGGTGTTGTCCATATTGTTTTGCGGGGCGGTTGTCTGCGCCATTATTGCCATACCGTTTTATTTCTTTAAGAAAAAACAAAAGCTGCACCTTTGGCTGCATCAATACGGGCATACTGCACAGGGGCAGGTTGTTTTGCTGTATACCAGGCTTAACCGCATGCGCGGGGATGAAAACACCCCCACGATGATAAGCGAGGCCCACTACGCGCGCTATTCGTTTAAAACGCCGCAGGGCCAAACCTATACGGGGGATTTTCCCCAAAAGCGCAAAAAAATGTATGCGGTGGGCGATGCCGTAGAGGTGTTTTACAACCCCAAAAACCCGCAGCAAAACTGCACGCCGCGCCAACTGGAAGAAGATGCCGCCACGCGCTGGATATTTATTATCCTGTTTGGGGTGGTTATTGCCGTGGTGTTGGTTTTCGCATTTCTTTTTTTCTTGTGATAGGCGTTTTTATATAAAAAATACCCCAAACCGTTTGGCTTGGGGTTTGTGTTTGTATGGATAAACTTATTCGCATTTGCCGATGGCCTGTTCGACCGCAAACGGAATCTGTGCGGGGAAATCCACCAAAATGTCCGCATGGCGGGCTTCCTTAGGGGCAAGGCCATAGGTGCAGCCGATGCACAAAATGCCGTTTTGGTGCGCCGCTTCGATGTCAAAGGTGCGGTCGCCCACCATCACCGCGGCCGATGCGTTGGTTTCTTTTATCAAATTTTGCAGGGAAGCTACTTTGTTGCTGCCTTTGTTCAAAGGCTGTTTGAGATGGAAAAAGGATTCAATACCCATGGTGTTAAGCAAAACGTCGATATAATCCATGTGGGCGTTGGAACACACCGCCAAGGTATAGCCATTGTCTTTTAGCGTTTGCAACGCCTGGGGGATGCCCTCGTAGCATTGGGCATATTTGGCTGCAAATGCAAGCTGGTATTTGCCCACAGCCACCAAATACTGGTGGATTTGTTCCGGAGTAAGGCCGGGCAGCAGGGTGGGCATATAGTCGTGCGCTTTGGTGCCGTATACGCTTAAAATCTGCTCATCGGTCAGCGGGGGAAGGTTAAAATCCTGCAAAGCTGCACGGTGAGATTTGATGCCGAACAATTCCGAGCGGGTTAAAGTGCCGTCCATATCAAAAGCGACAAGTTTTACTGCATGTTGCATAAAGATACCTCCCAGTTTTGGTCAATCTTATTATACAAAAAGCAGGCAAAAATTGCATCGGCAATCCCTATGAAAGTACAATTGTTTTTCTAAAAAAATCGTGATATAATGACAATGATTCATGCAAAGAGGGGAGAGAATGCGTTGGAACAGCAGGCCATTTTCCGCAGGCAACTGGGCGGCTTTCATAAAAACGATGTTTTGGGCTATATCGACACGCTGACGCAGTCGTATCTGCAAAGCAAAGAAAGCCTTACTGCCCAAACCCATGAATTGGCGTCTGCCAACGAACAGCTTACCCAGGCGCTGCAAAACTGTGAAAAGGAAAAAAGCAACCTGGCCCAGGAACATGCCCAGCAGGATGCAACCATCCGCATGCTTAACGAGCAGCTGGATGCTTTGCGCCAAACCGTTGCCCAAAAGGACAGCGAAATTCTAGCGCAGGAGCAGACCCTTGCACAGGTGCAGAAAAATTTGGAAGAATCCAGGCAGAAAAGCCAGGAATACGATAAGGCCGTTGGGCAAATTGGCGCGGCATTTGTGCAGGCCAAAGAAAGCGCCCAGCAGATTGTAGACACCGCACAGGACGTAGCGCAAAGGGTTGTGCAAAACGCCCAGCAAAAAGCGGCGCAATACCAAAAGGTTTCGCAGGAAACCGTCGACCAGGTCAATGTACAGGTTGGGGCGGTAAAAGAGGAAATTTTGGCGTTAAAAGACGAAATTGCCAGCACCATTTCCTCCATTACCCAAAAACTGGACGATTTATGGGCCAGTTTGGACTCCACCCAGGTACGTTTTGGCAAAGCCATGCCCAAAGGGCCGGCGCCGGAGGGAAAGATCCCCCAACCGGATATGCAGTTTACCCGCGCGTTTGACCGCCTGACCGACGAGCAGATACAATCCACCGCCCAGCAGATGCTAAAAGCCGCCGGGCAAAGCGCCAAACCGGACTGGCAGGCGGCCGATTCCCAACCGGCGCCGCATAAGGCACCCCCAACGCATACGCAGGTGCGGGTAAGGCCGGTGCAAACCGCCCGCCCACCTGTGGCAAAAGCGCAAAAACGCACATTTGGCGAACAATTCCGCAGATGGGTAGGGGGATGGCGAAAATAAACGTTTACGAATTTACCACACAGGAGCTTATACATACGCGCACACAGCTGCGCGCAGGGGACAAGCTGTTGTTGTCCGGCACCATTTACACCGCGCGCGACGCGGCCCATAAACGCCTAAAAGCGCTGCTAGAACAAGGGCAGGCGCTGCCTTTTGAGCTGCAGGGGGCCATTATTTATTACGCCGGCCCTACCGGCACCCCCGAACACATGGCGATTGGCTCATGCGGGCCTACCACAGCCAGCCGGATGGACCCCTATGCCCCCCAGCTTTTGGATTTAGGGCTGCTGGGAATGATTGGCAAGGGCGAGCGCAACCAGGCGGTAAAAGATGCGATTGTGCGCAACCAGGCGGTTTATCTATGCGCCTTAGGGGGCGCTGGGGCGCTTGCAGCCAAATGCATTACCCATTACGATGTGATTGCGTTTGACGATTTGGGATGCGAATCCATCAAACGGCTGACCATCGAAAAATTCCCGCTTATTGTGGGGATTGACAGCTTTGGCAACGACCTGTTTGCCACCGGCAAAAACCAATACCGCCAAATGTAAACCAGCAATCAAAAAAGGACACGGCAGACGCCCGTGTCCTTTTGTTGTGCGTTTTTTAAGGGATAACGGTTAAAAAACCTAGCCTTGCGCCCTCAATTTTTTATGCATGGGGCGGGGATTCCAGGGGATTGCCGTCTTTATCAAAATGCCGCTTTAAGGCGCGTTCGGTGGGGAAGATGGGCGCTATAAGCACGATAAGCTCTACCCCCAGCCAGCACAATAGAAAAATGCCGGCCGCCTGTTCCTCTGTGGGGAAAACAAAAAACAGCGCCAGGGTGCACAACCCTAATACAGCCCCCAACCACAGCCACAATTTGCCGATATACCGGTGGGCAAACGCCCAGGTTTGTTCGTTTTTCATCGAACGGCTGGTGCGGTAACCATATAAGGAGTTGATGGTTTTGGGCGGCTTTTTATAAAACAATGCGCCGAACCCCACCATCACCAGCGGGCATAACAATAAAGTAACCATATAAAACCAAATCATACAGCACACCCCTTTTGGCAGCCGGCTTTAGGATTGCAAAGCCGGTTCTTTTTCGGTATTGGTTTTTGCAGCCGCAGTGCTTTCCTGCGCCGGGGCGGTGTTTGCATCATCTGCGCGCAGCTGGCTTTGGCGTTCTTCCAGCGCTTCGCGGGCAACCGCCAGCATCAATTTAATGCGGTTTTCCTGGTTTACTTTGGTAGCGCCCGAATCGTAGTCAATGGCGACAATGTTGGCGTTTTCGTTTAAGGCTTTGATTTTGCGAATCATGCCCTTACCGCAGATATGGTTGGGCAGGCAGCCAAACGGCTGGGTGCATACCACGTTTTCGTAGCCTGCATGCACCAGTTCAATCATCTCAGCGGTTAACAGCCAGCCTTCGCCCATTTTGCTGCCATAGCCGATAACCCCGTCTACCATTTTTTTGGTGTTTTGGTAAGCAAAGGGGGCTACAAACTGGGGGAATTCCTCAAAAGCTTCAATCATAGCGCGCTCCATGCGCAGGAAAAATTTCATAAGCGCGTTGACTACCTGGTATTTTACCGGGTTGCCGCCATAAAGCTTGATATCCTCCAGGCGGTTATCCACTTTAAACAGCATAAAGCCCATAATGCCCGGCACCATTACTTCGCAGCCCTGCTCGGCCAAAAAATCCTCCAAATTGTTGTTGGCAAGCGAAGAGTATTTGACGTAAATTTCGCCTACCACGCCTACCTTTACCCGCGGGATGCGGTTGACCGGGATGGCGGCAAAATCGGTTAAAATGGCCCGCAGGTTTTCTTTCATTTCGTTTAAACCCATGCCGTGGTTTTGGTTAAATTGCTCGGACAGGGTGTTAATCCACTCATCCAGCAGGCGGTTGGTGGCGCCGGGGTCCAGCTCATAGGGGCGGGTCTGGTTCGAAACCTGCATCAAAGTATCGCCGTATACCAACCCGGCAATGGCTTTGCGGATGATGGGCAAAGTCAGCTTAAAGCCGCTGTTTTTTTCCAAGCCCGAAAGGTTTAAAGAAATAACGGGGATGTTGTCATACCCGGCTTTGTGAAGGGCCTTGCGCAAAAGATGTATGTAGTTGGAAGCCCTGCATCCGCCGCCGGTTTGGGTAATGATAAGGGCGGTTTTGTTCAAATCGTACTTGCCGGAATTCAAAGCGTCAATCATCTGCCCAATCACCAGCAAAGCGGGGTAACAGGTGTCGTTGTGCACATATTTTAAGCCCTGTTGCACCACTTCTTCGCCGGTGTTCTGCAAAAGCTCTACGTTGTAGCCTTCGTGGGCGAATATTTTTTGTATAAGCGTAAAATGGATGGGCGCCATCATGGGGATTAAGATGGTATAGTCCTTTTTCATCTCTTTGGTGAACAACAAGCGCCCGTCTTTATCGCGGATCAATTCGGCCATATCGGTTTGCCTCCTTACAGCCCTATGGCGGCAAATAAGCTTCTTAAGCGAATTTTTACCGCGCCTAGGTTGGTGATTTCATCAATTTTAATCTGTGTGTAAATTTTCCCACCGCTTTCCAAAATTTCACGCACTTCGTCGGTGGTAATCGCATCTACCCCGCAGCCAAAGCTCACCAGCTGTACCAGCTGCATATCCTGCTGGGTGGTTACATATTTGGCCGCAGCATACAGGCGGGAATGGTAGGTCCATTGGTTTAACACATGGGTTTTGAATTTTTCCACGCGGTCGGCAATCACATCTTCCGAAATCACCGCCGCTTTGCAGCTTAATACCAGCTTGTCAATGCCGTGGTTGATTTCCGGGTCCACATGGTAGGGGCGCCCGGCCAGCACCACGATGGGCATGCCTTGCGCGCGCGCTTTTTCAATAATTTCTTCGCCTTTTTGCTTTACGCGTGCAAAATAGGCATGGTATTCCTCAAAAGCGGCCTGGCAGGCCATTTTTACTTCGTCCAAGGTGATGTCGGGGAAATACTTTTGCAAATTCTGCCACATCTTTTTGGGGAAATCTTTCCGGCGGTGCAGGCCAAGGTAATCGTGAATAAACAATATGTCGGCCACATCCGGCATATTCGCCCCAATCACTTCCGGGTAATAAGCGACTACCGGGCAGTTGTAATGGTTGTCGCCCAGGTGTTCGTCTAGGTTGTAGGTCATGCAGGGGTAGAAAATGCGGTCAACCCCCTGGTTAACAAGCGTTTGCACATGCCCGTGCATAAGCTTGGCAGGGAAACACACCGTATCCGAGGGGATGGTCGCCTGCCCCAGCAGGTACAGCTCGCGGTTGGAAAGGGGCGAGCGCACCACTTCAAAGCCCAGGCGGGTCCAAAATGCGTGCCAGAAGGGCAAAAGTTCGAACATATTCAGCCCCATGGGGATGCCAATTTTTCCACGCGGCCCCGGGATGGGCTGGTAGCTTTGCAATAAGCTTAATTTGTATGCGTAAATATCCAGCTCATCGCCGGAGGATTTTTTGGTGATGGGGCGTTCGCAGCGGTTGCCGCCGATAAACTTGCGCCCGCCGCCAAAGTTATTAACCGTAAGGCGGCAGTGGTTTTGGCACAACCCGCAGGTGGTTACCTTTACGGTGTGTACAAAATCTTTTAGCTGCTGGGGGCCCAATAAACCGGTGGTTTGCCCCTTTTTGGATTTGGCATACAGCGCCGCGCCGTAAGCGCCCATCAGCCCTGCAATGGCCGGACGCACAACCTCTACGCCAAGCTCTTGCTCAAAGGCACGCAAAACCGCATCGTTTAAAAAGGTGCCGCCCTGCACCACAATGTGTAGGCCCTGCATCTGCCCTTTGGAGGCGCGGATAACCTTATACAAAGCGTTTTTGACCACCGAAACCGAAAGCCCGGCGGAAATATTTTCTATGCTGGCGCCGTCTTTTTGCGCCTGTTTTACCGAGGAATTCATAAATACCGTGCATCTGGACCCCAAATCCACCGGTTTATCCGCAAACAGGCCGCGGCGGGCAAATTCGTCTATCGAAAAGCCCAGGGCGTTGGCAAAGGTCTGCAAAAACGAGCCGCACCCGGACGAGCACGCTTCGTTTAAAAACAAATTGTCAATCGCGCCGTTTTTAATCTGGAAGCATTTGATATCCTGCCCGCCGATGTCGATGATAAAATCCACATCCGGCATGAATTCCTTGGCGGCGGTAAAATGCGCCATGGTCTCCACAATGCCAAAATCCACGCCAAAGGCGTTTTGCACAATTTCTTCGCCATAGCCGGTTACCGCGCTGGAAAGCAGGTGGATATCCGGGTATTTTTGGTAAAAATCTTCCAAAAAGGCTTTGATAAGCGGCACGGGGTTGCCGTTGTTGGGCTGGTAGTTTTGCAGCAAAATTTCGTTTTGTTCGGAAATTACCACCAGCTTTAAGGTGGTGGAACCCGCGTCTATCCCCAAATAAGCGCCGCTTTTATAGGTGTTTGGGTCGCGTGTGGGCACGGTGTTGCGCGCATGGCGTGCAGCAAAGGCGTCGTATTGCTCCTGGCTTTCAAACAGCGGGGGGATGGTGTGGTAATTGGCAACCGATTTGTAATGCTCCAGGCTTTGTACAGCCTCTTGCAGGTTGACGGTTTCCTCGCTGGAAAGGGCCGCGCCAAGCGCCACAAAATACAGGGAATTTTCCGGGCACACACCGGTGGTGCCCAACGTTTCATCAAAGCTTTTGCGCAAATTGTTTAAAAAGGTAAGCGGGCCGCCCAAATACAGCACATTGCCTTGAATCGGCCGCCCTTGTGCAAGCCCTGCAATGGTTTGGTTTACCACCGCATGGAAAATGCTCGCGCAGATGTCCGGCTTTCTGGCGCCCTGGTTGAGCAAAGGCTGGATGTCCGACTTGGCAAACACGCCGCAGCGCGAAGCGATGGTGTAAATTTTGTCCGATTCACCCGCCAGTTCGTTCATATCGCTGGGGGCTATCTGCAACAGGGTGGCCATCTGGTCAATAAACGCGCCGGTGCCGCCTGCGCACGAGCCGTTCATACGCACCTCGGTGCCCCCGGTAAGGAAGAGGATTTTGGCGTCCTCCCCGCCCAGCTCGATGATAACATCGGTGCCGGGCGTGTAATTTTTGGAGGCGATACGGGTGGCGTAAACCTCCTGCATAAAGGGAATGTGGCAGCTATCGGCAATGCCCATGCCGGCCGAACCGGAAATGGTCAGCTTTACATCGCTTTGCTGCGGATATTCTTGCTGGATATGGCGCAGAATGTCAATCGCTTTGGGAACAATCTGCGCATAATGGCGTTCGTATTTTTGCTCTAAAATTTCATTATCTTCGTTTAAAACCACATATTTAATGGTGGTCGAACCGATGTCCAAACCTACTTTCAAATGGATACCCCCTAAAAATTGCCAATTTGTATTTTAACGCAGGGTTTGTTCCAAGCCTTCCAGCGCTTTTTGCAAAAGGCTGGCAAACATTTCCTGCTGCCCGTTTGTCATCTGGCTGAAAACTTTGGCTTCTATGCTTTCCACCAGAACGCTTACTTTCTGGCAGACCTCCACCCCTTTTTCGGTAAGCAGCAAATAATTGATGCGCGCGTCCTTTGGGCAGGGAACCCGGCGCACAAAACCGTTTTTTTCCGCGTTGTGTATCAAACTGGTTACCGAGGAACTTCGCAGCCCAAATTCTTCTTCCAAAGATTTTTGCGCCACTTGGCCCGCCGGACCGTGGGCCCCTAAATAAATAATCATTTTGGCCTGCTGGCTGGTAAGCCCGTACTGCGCTACCTCTTCGGCAATCAACAGCTTTATGCGGTGCGAGATTTTATGTATCATCATCGCATTGGAAAGGGTGCAGGGGTCATGCGCTGCAGTGGTTTGTTGCAAGGAATCACCCCTTATTGCTAGAATTCTAGTTAATATTGTATACCCGTTGCACATCCGTGTCAATTTACGAAAACATTTTTGGCTATATGTCGAAAAATAAAGGACATAAAGGCCAAAAAAACGTGCACAAATACTGCATTTGTACACAACAATTAACATTGTATTCATATTCTGCCAAGGGCGCAAACACGCATCAATGCAAAGTTTTCCATCTGTAAAGCAAAAAACATTTACACATAAAAAGATGCAGCCGCATTCCCAATGGAGCGCGGCTGCAAGAAAAGGGGTTAGAGAGGTGTAATTATTTAACCGAATTCTCGTAAGACTCGATCATTTTCTTGACCATCTGGCCACCGATAGAACCAGCTTGTTTGGAAGTCAGGTCGCCGTTGTAACCCTGTTTCAAAGTTACGCCAACTTCGTTAGCAGCTTCCATTTTAAATTTGTTCATCGCTTCTTTTGCTGCGGGAACTACGATATTGGATCTAGACATACTGTTTTTACTCTCCTTTAAATGGTTTACATTTCATATTGCGTTTGCATTATTATTGTGTTCGGTCAATGCCGGTTTATAACTGGCAATGTTTGGGTGTTCATTTCCAATTGCTGGCAAAAACAGGCGTTGGTTTGTAGCCATTTTGTTTGGCCGGTTAAAATACATACCAAGCAACTGGATAAAAAAACAAAGGGCGAAAGCTGTAAAGGGTTTTGCATTGGCAGCTCAAAGGGCTCCACAACGGCGTTTTGCAAAGTGCGTATGCCGCGCTGCAAAGAGATGACGCAGCGTTTATCCTCCAAACTGGAAAAACTAAGCGTGTCTTTAGAGGAAAACCCACAGGTAAGCACCTCCAGCGCGGAATCTTTAAGCAGCAAAAGCGTTTTGCTGTCTTGGGAGTCGGCAATGGCAACGCCGGTTTGCGCAATTTGTTTGGGCGTTTGCAAAATGCCCGGCGCCAAAACCCAAACGGCGTTTTGCTCTTGCAGGGATAAGCCGGTATCCGCAAAAAAAGGGAGAATTTCTCCGGTTTTTCCAATACTATTTGTAATATTATCGATTGTTTTTACGAAATCTGGCCTATTTTGCTGAAAAAATACCTTTTGATATTGTTTTTTCCAGTTGTCGTTGCACAGAAAAAATACCTTGGCCATTTTACAACATCCTTTGCAGATTCACTCCTGTGTTCATTAGCATTTCCCCAAATTTGCAATCCATCCATACAAATTGTATAAGGATATTGCAAACAAATGCGTGCACAAGCGGTTTTGCTAAAAATATTTTTTGAAAAAGTTTTGTTTTTTTGTATCGAACATCCTGTGTGATACATACATTGGTATAGGAGAATTTATCTCTTATTTCTAGTATGGAGGTCATTCCTATGGCTTTTTGTGACAACAACTCGTGCTTCAACCCGTCCAGCCCGTCCTCTTCCTGCGGCTGTGGTGGGTCGGGCTCGCAGGGTCCACAAGGCCCACAAGGCCCACAGGGTCCGCAAGGTCCGCAGGGCCCGCAAGGTCCACAAGGCCCCCGTGGCCCGCAAGGCCCGCAAGGCCCACAAGGTCCACAAGGCCCGCAGGGTAGGCCCGGCATGATGGGTCCCACTGGTCCGCAAGGCCCGCAAGGTTTGCAGGGTAACCAAGGCGCCCCCGGTTTGCCCGGCTGCCCAGGTGCCACAGGCGCCACCGGCCAGCAAGGCCCACAGGGCGTGCAGGGTGTACAGGGCGTTCCTGGCCCCACGGGTGCTACTGCTCCGTCAATATATGCACAACACGGAAAATGCCGTAACCATGCGGCTTTCCACTATCTTAAAGACAATTAAACAGCCCCTAT
>CAJFVS010000004.1 GCA_904420505.1 Candidatus Alloruminococcus vanvlietii
CAAAAAAGCCCAGGGCGACGCACACAGCGCATAAACGATGCAAAACATACGCATTTTTTGGGGGTCAAGCGCAGCCTTAGCAAAAATCCATTTGCGGCAAAACAGGTAGATAAGCCCCATTACCAGCAAAATAACCGCCAGCACCGTAACAAACGAAAGCACGCTGCTAAACGGGTTTGCAAAAATGCCCGCGGAATAGGCGGTGTCGCCGGCGCTTTCAAACGCGTGGCCCAGTTTGGCCGCAAAATACAGCAACAGCGCGCCGAACACCTGGCAGCAAAAGGGGATAAACCACGCTTTTAAAATGGTTTTGCGGTAAAATTGCGCTTTCTTTTCCATTTTGTAGCAAAACAATAGCACCAAAAGCACAATGGTATCGGTTATAAACGAAAAGCCAAGGGTAAACAAAAGCATGGGCGGCAAAAAAATTAACAGCCATACTGGGAAGAAAAATTCGTGTAAGCGTTGGTTACTTTGCAAAAAATCACTCCTTCTTTACCAAATATTGCCCATAATCATTGTACATAAACAACAATCAAATTGCAATAAGCAAACAAAAAGCCCCCTGCGCATGGGTTGAGATATTTTGGGTTTTATGGTACAATTGCCCTATTAAGATTGATTAAAGAAGGTGTATTATGGCAATTACGTACAGCCGTATGCATGTGGTGGATGATGACAAGCTGGTGCAGCTGTTTTTAAATTCCGGGCTGACCCCACCGCATTACAAAGTGGATTTGTTCCATGCAGTGGAACGTTCGGACAGTGTGATTACCGCTTGGGACGGCACCCGTCTGGTGGGGTTGATGAGCGCGATATCCGACAAAGTGATGACGGTGTTTTTTAATTTTATTGTGGTGGACCCAGCCTACAGGGGGCAGAAGATTGGCCGGCACATGGTAGAAGAAATGCTGAAAACCTATAAGGATTTTCCCACCAGGATTTTGCTTGCCAACGACCAGGACGTTGCCTTTTACAAAAAATGCGGTTTTTCTGCGTTTGAAGGCAAAACTTCGCTAATGGGTTAACCCCATAAAGCACAAAGAAACCTTTTTTGCACGCCATAGGAACATATGGCGTGTGTTATTTTGGCATTTTGGGCAAAGGGAGGAAGATTTATGGCAACACAAAGCAAAACCAGCGCACATTCGTACCAAAAAATCCTGCTTATGGTTGTAACGGGGATGTTTTGGTTTGCCCAGTATGGGTATGTGCCTTATGTTAACCCGTATTTGAATTCCATTGGGCTTGCGGCTTCTACCATTGGGGTGATTAGCGGTTCGTTTGGGTTTACCCAGTTTGTATGCCGGCTGCCGTTTGGCTTTTTGGCCGACCGCTTAAACCGCCAGAAGCTGTTTGTTTCGGCGGGGTCCTTGTGCACCGCCATTGCGGGCCTGGGGTTTTATATATTCCCCACAGGGGCGGGCTTTTTGGTTTTCCGCATGTTAAGCGGCGTAGGCGCTTCGTGCTGGACCAGCTTTATTATGATGTGCAATGCGTTTTACGATAAAAACGAAACCCCCAAAGTAACCGGCCTTATGAATGCCTGCAACTACTGCGGGCGCTTTATTGCATACATTCTGGGCGGCATTATTGCACAGCTTATCAACAATTTGGCGCCGTTTTTGCTCACCTTTGGGGTTGGGCTTTTGGGCTTCATCCTTTCGCTGTTTATCAAAGATATCCATGTGGTAAAAGAACCTTTGAAAACCGCCGATTTATTAAAAGTAGCGGTGGATAAACGCTTGTGGGCGTTTGCTTTGCTGGCAACGCTTATCCAATATATAGCGTTTTCCACCTATTACGCGTTTTCCAACGATATGGCCAAAGCGCTGGGTGCAAGCGATTTTAGCCTTGGCACCATGAGCGCGGTGCTGACCGTGCCGTTGATGTTTGGCTCCTTTTTCTCCGGCGGCAGGGTTCTTAAAAAATTTGGCGCCAAAGCGGTGGTGTTTTCCACCGTTGGATGTATGGCAGTGTATTGCTTTATTCTGCCGTTTGTGCCCAATATGTTCTGGTTTTATGTAATGCAGATTGTGGGCGGCATTGGGTATGGTTTTTGTTTTTCCATTGTGTTAGGCTTGGGTATTCAGCATATTCTGCCTGAAAAACGCTCTACGGCAATGGGGCTGTTCCAATCCATCTACAGCATCGGCATGACCATAGGCCCGATGATTACCGGGGTGTTCCAGCAGCAGTTTGATTTGACGGTGGCGTTCCTTTCGGTAGGGGTTGTTGGCGTGTTGGGCTGCATTTGGGCATTGGTAATTGTACCCAGCCGTGCGCAGACCAAAACCAAATAAACAACACAAACGCCCGCCGGGGAATAGGGCGGCGAGATCAAAAACTTTTTATGGGGGCGGCGTACAGCCGTCCCCTGTTTGTTTTCTTAAAACTACGCCCTTAACTACCCCGGCGGGTTTTTGCAGCCTGCAAAGATGGGTTATAGTGCCCCTTTTGCCCCCGGGCGCCGAAAGCAAATGCAAAAAAGCGCAGCTTGGAAAAAGGCGGTTTGCGCTGGCACCAGGCGCGCTTTGCCGGCAAAAGCGGCCGGGGGGCTTACAAAGCGCATGCCTTGCGCCCGCGGCCAAGGGATATGGTTTGGGCGAAATGGGGCTGGCGCTGTGCAAAAGAACGTGCTACAATAATGGCGTAAAATGGCAAAACAGGCGCATGAAAAACGCCCAGGGGCTGCGCGCCAAAAAGATTTTTTTATTTTTTAAAAAACCCATGCAATAAAACGATACCCAAAACGATTAACCTTACGAAAGGGGGAAATGGAAAGTGATTTGTTTGACGTCGCCAAATGCTTTCAACCAGGACACAGACCCTGCTTTGCTGGATGCCTGCCTGCAAAAAATTGCCCAGGATGACAGCGACGCGCTGGCGCTGCTTTATGAAAAAGCATCGGCCGCTGTGTATGCATTTGCCCTTTCGATGCTGAAAAACACGCAGGATGCGCAGGATGTGCTGCACGATTGTTTTGTAAGCGTGTATTTTGCAGCCAAAAACTACCAAACTAGGCAAAAACCCATGGCGTGGCTAATTACCATTGCACGCAACCTTTGCTTAAAAAAGCTGCATGAAAAAAACCGCACGGCGGATACGCCCTTTGAGGAGCTGGCGCAAAACTGGCAGGAGCAGCCAGGGCTGGGCGCCCAGGATAAACTGGTGCTGCAGGAATGTATGTGCCATTTATCCGACGAGGAGCGGCAAATTGTTTTGCTGCATGCTTTAGCAGGGTTTAAACACCGCGAAATTGCACAGGTGTTGGGGTTAAAACTGCCCACCGTGCTTTCTAAGTACAACCGGGCCTGCCAAAAATTACGCAAATTACTTTTAAAAGGAGAGCGGTCATAATGAAAAAACGGGAAATTGACACAAGCGTCCGCCAGGCGTTTTCCAAAGTGGTCCCCGATGTTCTGGATGCTGTTCTCTTAGATTGCAAACAGCAGGAAGGAAAGGTGATCGTTTTGAGCGAAAATACTGTAAAAAGGCCAATGACCAAAAAGATTATCGGCATTGCAGCCGCTTTTGTGGTGGTGTTCGCCGCCATTATGGGATATATGGTGTACAGCCAAAATTATAAAATTGCTTCCACCATTTCTTTGGATGTAAACCCGAGCATTGAAATTTTTGTAAACCAAAAAGAAAAAGTGCTGGATGTGCGCGCCAACAACGAAGACGGCAAAACCGTAATTGGCGATATGGATTTTAAAGGCAACAGTTTGGATATTACCGTAAACGCATTGATTGGTTCGATGCTGAAAAACGGCTATATCAACGAGCTGGCCAATTCCATTTTGGTTAGCGTAGATACCCAAGACCCCCAGCAAAGCGCCCAATTGCAGCAAAAACTCACCGATGAAATCAACACATTGCTGCAAACCAATACCTTTAGCGGCGCGGTGTTAAGCCAAACCATCCAGCAGGATGAAAGCTTGCAGCAGCTTGCCGACCAATACGGCATCACCTTGGGCAAAGCGCAGTTAATCAACCAGATTATTGAAAAGAACGCGCTGTACACCTTTGCCGATTTGGTGCCTCTTTCCATCAACGAGCTGAATTTGTTAAGCGAATCGGGCGGCAGCCAGTTGGAAAATGTGTCCTCGGTGGGCACCGCCAGCGATAAAGCGTACATCGGGCGGGAAAGCGCCATGCAAATTGCATTTGAAGATGCCGGGGTATCCCAAAGCGATGTGCAAAAGCTGGAAATTGAGATGGATTATGAATACGGCGTGATGGTATATGAGATAGAATTTGATGTAAACGGCATGGAATACGATTATGACATCAACGCCACCACCGGTGAAATTTTGAAAAACCAGCAAAAACAGGATGACGACAGCTGGTTTAACCAAAACACCCAAACCAGCGGCAGCGGGCAATCGGGCCAAAATAGCAGCCAGACCAGCCAGGGCACAACCCAGGGCAATTACATCGGGCGGGAAAGCGCCCAGCAAATTGCGCTGGAACATGCCGGCGTAGCCGAAAGCAGCCTGCGCCAGATGGAAATCGAACTGGATGAAGAGCACGGCGTGATGGTATACGAAGTGGATTTTGAAGCCGGCGGCTATGAATACAGCTATGACATCGACGCCACCACCGGCCAGGTGCTTAAATACGACAAAGAATGGGAAGATTAAACCCAATATGCTGGGCCCAAACGGCCGGCAAACGCCAAAAAAGCGGCAGGTGAATCCTGCCGCTTTTGTTTTGGCCAAAAGGGGAAAACCACCGGCGCCAAACGCAAACAGGGGGCGTTGGGGCTTTATGCGTATGCGTTTTGGCCGGTAGTGGCGGTGCTGTTTGCGCCCCAAAAGGGGGGCGGCGCGCGGCTACTGCACAAAACAGAAAAGCGCAGGGCGCGGGGGCAGTTTGCCACGCAAAAAAAGGGAGCCGTAAGGCTCCCAAAATGGATGTTGGTTTAATCGGCCGGCGTGTGGTGATGCTGTTTGCCGCGTTTTAATGTTTTTAGCCAGTGCAGGGTTTTTTCGCCGGTGTTTACAATAAACAGCCCCAGGCGGGTAAACACATAGTCAAACTCGCCGGCAAATTCCACTACCTCGCCGTTAAAGCCTTTTTTAAATTTGTACACGCCGTACATAGAGGAATTTTCCGTTAAATCCACCGGAATGCCCTGGAAATCGTAGGTATAACAGCCGCCTTCCAGCGCCCATTGAATCATCGTCCACTGCATAAGGTAATTGGGCATTACGTTGCGGTATTCGTTATCCGACGCGCCGTATACATAGCAGGTTTTGCCTGCATAACGGGTAGTAATAGCCCCGGAAATGGCTTTGCCCTGGTAATAGCACAAAAACAGGCCCAGGTTTTCTTCGGGAAAAGCGTCCATCATTTCTTCAAAATATTTCATCGGGCGGCATTCAAAGCCGTCGCGCTCGCCGGTGATTTTGTAAATGCGGTAAAATTCCGGCAGATGGGATTTATCGCATTTTTTGCATTCTACCCCGTGTTTTTGCGCCACGCGGATTTTATAGCGCCAGCGGCTGTGGAAGTTCATCATCACTTCTTCGGGGGTTTTGCCGCCAATGTTGCACAGCATATAGTTCATGCGGGTTTGGATGGTGGTAAAATCCGGCTTGTGGGGGGTAAAAGCAAAGCCCATTTCGCGCGCCATTTGAATAAACGCTTCGTCGTCCGCTTTTACATAAGGGTCCATGCGGAACATATATGCATGGTATTTTTTGGCCAAAACCTTGGCCCCATTTAACAAATCTTCCAGCGTTTCGCGGTCTTCAAAATCGCACACCGGGCCGCGCGGGGCATATAGCAGCCGGTAGGGGAAAATAGGCACCTTTTTGATAAGCACCAGCATACCCCCGCGAAGGTTGCCCTGTTTATCGCGCGAGACAACCACCTCGTGCCCCCAGGTTTTTTTTAGCTTTGCCCAGTAAAGCGACTGCATAAAGCCGCCGTTTTTATGGTTTTTTACAAATTCTTCAAATTCCTGCAAACCTTTTTGCTCTGTCACCAGTTCCATGTTGCTCTCCTTTTATTTTCACCCATATTATTGGAATAGTGTGCCCATAAAGCCAACAAATATTGGCATACTTTCAATTTTACTCATTTGCAGGGGCGGTGTCAACCGCGGCATATCCCCCGCCGGCCGGATTACGCCGCTTAAGCGCACATTTGCGGCCAAATGCAAGCCTTAAGGCATAGGGTTGTTGCAAGCCTGCGGTGTATGCTACAATAAAAGAAATATGGGCGAGGAGCATAGGCTTTATGTGGGAAGAGTTGGGCATAAGTGTGGGCGTGGCAATGGTTCTGTTGGCGGTTTTGTATGTTGTCATCCGTTTTGCGGTAAAACACGGGGTAAAAAGCGCATATTACGAGCTGCACGGGCAAAAGCCAAAACCTTCGAAAATCGCGCAGTCTTTGCAGCAGGCGCTGGCACAGGAAAAAACCAAAGAAGAGCAGGACGCCCCTTTGGAGTAATGCCGGTGCAGGGCTGTTGGGGGGCTAAACGCCGCCCCAGCCGGGCCAATGGGCAGGGCGCCGCAGGGGAAAAATCCCCCGGCGGGCACAGCGGCTGGTTGTTTTTTGCCCTTATATAGGGCCGTTTGGCCTATGGGCGAACCGGTTTGGCGAATAGGGGCGCGGGCTGGCGGCGGGTTTTATAGGCAAGGCTATGCTTTTAAAAGGGCTTTGTTTGTACGCGCCTGTTTGGCGTATCTGCACAAACGCCGCATAGATTTTTACAGCGGCTGGCGGCGGGGCGCTGCGGCGCTTTGCCAGCACAAAGAATAAGCGGCCCCCCAATGGGGCGGCAAGACAAGAAACGGTTGATGAAGGGGCGGCGTAGGGCTGCCCCTTTGTTTTTTTGAAAATTGCACTTTAAAACGCGCGGTGCGTTACAAAACCTTTGCGCGGTGCATGCCGCTGCGGGCGCGCTGCTGCCGTGCAGGTTGTACAAAGCCGCTTTAATGGGGCGGCTTTTTTGTTTGCAATTTGTTTACATTTGCCTATTGCATTTACTGCTATATAAGTATATACTGTTATTGTAACAATTATAACAGTTACAACACTAAGAACAGATGAAGGAGGTCCCACCGATTGCAGCTCATTATTAGCAACACCAGCGGCATACCCATTTACCAGCAAATTAAAGAGCAGATTCGCGATGCGATTTTGTCCGGCGAGCTGCAAGAGGGGCAGATGTTGCCTTCTTTGCGGCAGCTGGCAAAGGAGCTGAAAATTTCGGTGTTAACCATTACCCGCGCGTACACCGAACTGGAACAGGAAGGCTATGTGACCAACATGCAGGGCAAAGGCTGCTTTGTAATGGCGCACAATTCCCAACTGGTGCGCGAACAGCTTTTGTGCCGCATTGAAGAACGCATAAAAGAATGCATTGGGCTGGCCAAGCGCGGGCAGATTACCCAGCAGGAGCTTTTGCAAATTGTTACGCTATTATGGGAGGAAATACAATGAACAACATGTTGCAGGTCAAAGGTTTGGGCAAAAACTACCCAACATTTACATTAAGCGATATTACCTTTACGCTGCCAACGGGTTATGTGATGGGGTTTATCGGCCAAAACGGCGCGGGCAAAACCACCACTATGAAGCTTATTTTACAAATGGTGCAAAAAGACAGCGGCGAAGTGCTGTTTATGGATAACCCGGTTAGCGCCAAAAGCAAACAGCAAATCGGCGTGGTGTTTGATTCGTCTTTTTTACTTGACGACTGGAAGGTAAAAGACATTGAAGGCATTTTTGCAGGCTTTTACCAGGGCTGGGACCATGCGCTGTACCAAAATTATCTTAGCCGGTTTGGGCTGGAAAATACCAAAAAAATCAAAGACCTTTCGCGCGGGATGAAAACCAAAATGTCGCTGGCGGTGGCGCTTTCTTATGGGGCAAAACTGCTTATTTTAGACGAACCCACCAGCGGTTTGGACCCGGTTGCACGCGATGAAATTTTAGAGATTTTACAAGAATACATCCAGGACGGCACCCGCAGCATTTTGTTTTCTACCCATATCACCAGCGATTTGGAACGCATTGCCGATTATATCACCTTTATTAACAAAGGGCATATGGTATACACCGGGCTGAAAGATGAACTTTTAGAAAGCTTTTACATTATAAAAGGCGGCAACAACGCCTTAAGCGGCGGGCAGCGGCGTAAAATTATCGGCTTGCGGGAACATTCCACCGGGTTTGACGGTTTGGTGCACGCCCAGGATAAAGACGCGTTTGCCGGCATGCTTATGGAAAAGCCGAGCATACAGGATATTATGGTATACATTAGCAAAGGGGAGGACGCACAATGAGCGCATTAAAAAGCACCCTGCGTTTGGAAGGGTATTTTATAAAGCCGTTTTTTAAAAGCATTTTGATTTTGCTGGTTTTTCCGCTGGCGTTTGCATTTGGCAACCAGTCGGTAAGCGTGGGCATTACCGTTACCATGGGCATTGCCATGCTGTTTGCCAGCTACAACTTTGTGCAGGAAGAAAAGGGCAATGTGGCGCAAATTTTTGGCGTGCTGCCCATTGATGAAAAAACCCGTGTAAAGGGCCGGTATTTGTTTGTGGTGCTGGCGGGGCTTATCACGCTGGTGTTTGCAGTGATTTTGTCCTCCCTGGTGGGCGTTTGGGGCGGCTTTTTTGCCGCAGAAGAAGTGGTGCTTGGTTCGCTTTTGGGGATGCTGGTGTTTTCGCTGTTTGTTTCCATCCAGCTGCCGATGTTTTACAAATACGGCTATAGCAAAGCCCGCTTTTTTACCTTTATCCCGTACATTTTGGTGGTGGTGCTGGCGCCCACCGCTACCATGATTGCCAAAGACATGGACACCCAGGCGCTTAATAACTGGATGCAAACGCTTATGCAAAACCCCGCGCTGTTTGCGGTTTTGGGCGCTGCGGCGGCGCTGGTTATCTCGCTTTTGCTGTTTTTTATCTCCTACCGGTTATCGGTTGGCATATTAAAACGCAAAATGAAAAATTAGGCAATATTTTACAACTTTTTTGTGCAAAAAGGGTTGACAATACTATACCCAATTGGTATAGTATAGATAAGCAAGAAACGAAGAACTTACCGTCGAATCCAAAGTGTAAGAATATGATTATAGGAGGAATGTTAAAATGAAAAAATTTGTTTGCACCATTTGTGGTTATGTCCATGTAGGCGATGAAGCCCCGGAATTCTGCCCGCAGTGCAAAGCACCCCGTGAAAAATTTGTAGAACAATCTTCCACCGAGATGGCTTGGGCTGACGAGCACAGAGTCGGTGTTGCAAAAGACGTAGACCCCGAAGTACTGGAAGGCCTGCGCGCTAACTTTACCGGCGAATGCACCGAGGTTGGCATGTATTTGGCCATGGCCCGTGTAGCACACCGCGAAGGTTACCCGGAAATTGGTCTGTACTGGGAAAAAGCCGCTTGGGAAGAAGCCGAGCATGCCGCTAAATTTGCAGAGCTGTTGGGCGAAGTGGTAACCGATTCGACCAAAAAGAACCTGGAGATGCGTGTAGAAGCCGAAAACGGCGCTTGCCAGGGCAAAAAAGATTTGGCAACTTTGGCCAAAAAGCTCAACTACGACGCCATTCATGACACCGTGCATGAAATGTGCAAAGACGAAGCCCGCCATGGCCGCGCATTCAAAGGCCTGCTGGAAAGATACTTTGGCTAATTTCAAAACTCCTATCAAATACACTCCAAAAAGAGGCGCAGAATCACATCTGCGCCTCTTTTGTTTGTATTGTAAAAGCCCATCCAAACCTTCTTCTCGCAAAAAAGAAACCTTTTGCCCAAAACGCAAAAGCATGCATTTTGGCGTTTTTTTAAACCAGACTATTGCTGTGCGGCAAATTTTTGCTTTACTTTGTCAATTTGCTGCTGGGGCGCCTGTTCGGCCGGGTACCAGCCTTTTTCGCTCATCTTTTTGTAAATGGCGTCTTGCATGCAAAGGCTGTCGTTAAGCGCTTTGCTAAACGCCTGGTTTACGTTGGCCGTACCCGATTCAATGGTGCCGTGCAGATACAAATCGCAAATGCCTTTTGTGTTGTTCAAAAGGTCTTCCATCAACATTTTATCGTCCATGGTTTTACTCTCCTTACATCAATTGGAAAAACTGTGTGAACAATTCCTGGTGCTTGTTGGTAAGCTGCTGCACATAGCTTTTTAGCTGTGCATCCTGCAGCTGGTTGGTGGTTTGCTGGCATTTTTGCTGCATAAATTTTTCATGGCCCAGCGCGTCTTCGATATATAACAATTCTTTGGGACTCATTTTTTCACCTCCGCTATTAGTATGTGAAGCGAACAAGCGAGTATCCAAACCATTATCTGACTGGCAAACGGCAAAATTTTGCTAAAAATTTGGATTTATTTTCGAAAATATTGTATAGATATTGCACAAATTCTGGGAATACGGTACAATTGTAAAAAAGCATACAGAAAGCGGGGAGCATATGGAGATTCAAATTGGCAAAGAGATTTTGTATTTAACCGACCAAGACACTATGCGGGTAAGCGTGAGCATGAAGGAATACATCGACGCTTTGGAAGAAGGGTTTACCGCCAAAGGCCAGGGCATGGTGCAAATGCCGCCCAAAATTGGCGCGGACCCGGATGAATACAGCATTGTGCACGCCATGCCTTGTTATATCCAAACCAACGGGCGCTTGGGGCAAAAGTGGCTTTCGGTTTACCGCAAAAATTATGAGATTGGGTTTCCTTACCTTTCCGGTTTGATTTTGTTAAACGATGTAAGAACCGGGTTTCCCATCTGCGTGATGAACTGCACCCATGTTACCGGCATGCGCACAGGCGCGGTAAACGGGCTGTTCTGCCGCCATTTGGCCAACAAGGACGCCAAGGTGGTAGGGGTGATTGGCTGCGGGTTTGAAGGGCGCACCAATTTAGAGGCGGTTTTGTGCGAGCTGCCGGGTATTCAGCAGGTGTATGCCTGGGCGCCGCGCATGCCCAAGGTGCTGGATTACTGCAAGGAAATGAGCGAGAAATTTTCCATTCCGGTTGTGCCGGTGGAACACTGCGAAGACTGCGTGCGCCAGGCGGATGTGTTGATTATTGCAGGCCCCGGCGGCCACGGGGATGAACACCGCATTATTGCGCACGACTGGATAAAACCCGGCTGCACCATTTTGCCGGTAAACCAGGATTCGCATTTTTTGCGCGGGGCGCTGGCTTCGGCGATGGACAAAATTTTCATCGACGATTATTCGTCGTTTGACTATTTAAAAGGCAAAGGCCATTACGAGGGCATTGACCCTTACCCGCCGCGGCTGGAGGATTTGTTAAACCAAAAAGCGCCCGGGCGCGAAAGCCATGAGGAAATTATCATTGCTTTGCATATGGGCATTGCTTTGGCGGATATCGCCCCGGCCTGGGTGGTGATGGAACGCGCGCTGCAAGAGGGCATTGGCACCCTGCTGCCGCTGTAACGCCAACACGCCGCCAACCGGGCGGCAAAACAACGGATTTTTAAGGGGCAGCGGGGTAAGCTGCCCCTTTTGGTTTTAACAAGGCGGCGCGGCAGAGCCCACCCGTGGGGCAAAAGGCATGCAACTGCCAAAAACCGCCGCTATGGAAAATTTTGCAGGCAGCGGCCAACCGGGCGGCAAAATAACGGATCTTTTAAGGGGCGGCAGGGTAAGCTGCCCCTTTTTATTTTGGCAAAACCGCGCGCCCAACACGGCGGGCACGCAGGCAAGAAAGCGCCAAAGGGAGCCTTTTTTAGCCAAACAGGGTTGCTGGTAAAAAACGGTGCTTTGCCGCAAAGCCTAGGGGGGTGTTTGCACCGCACAGCATAGCGATTGAAGGGCCATAACCCGCCCAATACTAGAAAAAGGCGCCGGGAAAAGAAATTTTGTTAAGCAGCTTAAAAATAATTGACGAACAGGGCAAACTATATTATAATAAAGCCAAAGGAGGGAGAAAAATGGCACAATGTGAAATTGCCCGGCAATTTTTTGAGATGATGCAGGCCATTGCAGCCGAACAAAAACTGCCGCGCGATTACGGCACAGGCGAGCTGCTGTTTCACTCCGAGCTGGATTTGCTGGAGAAAATTTTTGAAAACCCCCAGCAAAACGTAAGCGATTTGGCCGCCCTTTGCTTTGTTAGCAAAAGCGCCATCACCCAGCTTTGCAACAAGCTTTTGGAAAAGGGGCTTATACAAAAATACAGCTTAGAAAAAAACAAAAAGGAAAAATATTTTGCCTTAACCCAACAGGGCGAAACCGTAAGGGCGCTGCATGCGCAGTACCACCAAAAAGCCGCTCAGGAAATGCGCGCTTACCTGTGCGCACTGGATGGACAAGCCAAAGAAATCATCCTATCCTTTTTGCAGAATATGAAGCGTTACATGCCCATTTGCGCGTTTGACTGTTTATACGGCCCGTGCCAAACGGCATGCACAATACAAAGGGAGGACCCCAAGGAGGAAGTATGTTAGAACTGAAGAACATTTCGTTTGCCGTAAAAGAGCCAAACGAAAACAAAAAAGAAATCCTCAACAACATCAATTTAACCATTCAGGATAACCGGTTTGTCATCATCACCGGCCCAAACGGCGGGGGAAAATCCACCCTGGCCAAAATCATCATGGGCATTGAACAGCCCACCCAGGGCCAGATTTTGTTCAACGGCCAGGATATCACCCATATGGACATCACCCAGCGCGCCAAATTGGGGATTGGGTTTGCTTTCCAGCAGCCGGTGCGCTTTAAGGGCCTTACGGTAAAAGAGCTTTTAAGCCTTGCCACCAACAAAGAGGTAAACCAGCACCAGCTTTGCGAATACCTTTCGCAGGTGGGGCTGTGCGCCAAGGACTACATTGACCGCGAGGTAAACGCAAGCCTTTCGGGCGGGGAATTAAAACGCATTGAAATTGCTATGTTAATGGCGCGCGGGGTAAAGCTTTCCATTTTCGACGAGCCGGAAGCGGGCATTGATTTGTGGAGCTTCCACAATTTGATTCAGGTATTCAGGCGCCTGCGCGATGAGAAAAACGGCTCGGTGTTGATTATCTCCCACCAGGAGCGCATTTTGGAAATTGCCGATGAGATTGTGGTGGTATCCGCCGGGCAGATTACCGCCCACGGCAGCCGGGAGGAGATTTTGCCCGAACTTTTAAACAATGCCGATTCCTGCCGGTTTTACAAGGCACAGCAAAGGAGCGTGAACGCATGATGAAAACCACGGTAAAAAACATCCTGCGCATGGTGGCGGATTTGACTTCCATGCCCACCGGCGCATTCAATATTCGTTTAAACGGCGGCTGCGAAGCGCGCCAGAACAGCGAGCATGTCACCATTACCCCCAAGGAAAACGGCTTGGGGATTGACATCGCGGTGGAACCCAACACCCGCGGCGAGGTGGTGTACATCCCCGTGGTGGTGGACGCCAGCGGCTTTGTGGAAACGGTGTACAACGACTTTTTTATCGGCGAAAACTGCGATGTGGAAATTGTCGCCGGCTGCGGCATCCACAACGACGGGCATTCGCTTTCCCAGCACGACGGCATTCACACTTTCCACCTGGGCAAAAACGCCCGGGTAAAATACGCCGAAAAACACTACGGCGAAGGCGACGGCGATGGCCAGAGGGTGTTAAACCCCGTAACCGAGGTATACCTGGACGAAGGGGCCTACATGGAGATGGAAACCGTGCAGATTGAAGGGGTGGACTCCACCAACCGGGTAACGCGCGGGGTGGTGAACAAAAACGCCACCTTTGTGGTAAAAGAAAAGCTTATGACCAGCGGCAAACAGCGCGCCACCACCACCTTTGACGTGCAGCTAAACGGCGAAGGCGCCAGCACCAACGTGATTTCCCGTTCGGTGGCAAAGGGCGATTCTTTCCAGGAGTTTTTATCCAAAATCGACGGCAATGCCCCCTGCGCAGGGCATTCGGAATGCGATGCGATTATTATGGACAACGCCTGTGTAAAAGCGGTGCCGGAAATCACCGCCAACCATGTGGACGCTTCGTTGATTCACGAAGCGGCGATTGGCAAAATTGCGGGCGAGCAAATTGTCAAGCTTATGACCTTGGGGTTAAACCGCGAAGAAGCCGAAGCGGAAATTGTAAACGGGTTTTTAAAATAAACCATTGCGGGTATCTTGCCCGCTTGGGGGCGCTGTTGTAGCAGGGGGCGCTTTGCCCGCCCTGTGCAAAACGGGCGGGGCGTTTGGGTTTGTTGCTTTTGCTTTGCGCTGTGGTTGCAGCAAGGGTTTGCCCCTTTGCCCGGTTAGGGCGATTGGATTGTTAGAAAGTGGAAACGCTTTGAAAAAGGGCCGTCCAGACCAAATGGTTTGGGCGGCTTTTTGGTATTTTCAAGCTGGAATATGGGCCTAGCGCCCGGCTTTGAAAAGCAGGGGCTTATTGGTTTTTCACGCCCTTAGCGCGTTGACGGGAAAAAGGGAAACAGTGGCCCAAACGGCCCCGAAGAGGCGCCGTCCTGGCCGGGGGTAGACTCTTCTTCCGGCGGCGTGGAAGGGGTCGGCGGCTGCGGCGAAGGCGATGGCGGCGGCGTGGAGGGGGTTGGCGGCTGCGGCGAGGGTTCTTGAGATGGCGTGGAAGGAGTTGGCGGCTGCGGCGTGGTGCTATCCTGCGCAAGATAACGCGCGCCTTGGATATGGATAAAGCGGATATGCAGATAGGGGTAGCTGTTGATGGGCCGGCAGTCGCTGTCGCGGTAATGGGCGGCTACCCGGATGGTATCCAGCGCCGGTGTGCCGTCCACACTGACGACGATAACGCTGTGATGGTATTGTTCGCGCTCGATTGCCATTTGAATAACATCGCCCGGCTGTATTTGGGAAATATCCACCTCGCGCCCATAAGGGCCGGTGCCTTGGTTTTGGGTGATAAAATCGTAAAAAAAGGTAACCCCTGTCCAGGCGGGGGTGCGATAATTCAGGTTTATGTAAAACCAGCCGGTATTGGGGGTGTAATTCATCACACCGGTGCCGGCAAATACGCATTGGGATACAAAATTGGTGCAGTCCCCGCCGATGGAATTGAAATCATAAAACTGCGGATTGCGAAAATACGCCCATTGATGGGCATAATCCACCGCGGCTTGGCGGTCGTAATCAAACGCAACTAGCTGCATAAAAGCACTCCCTTCGTTTAGGCAAACGGATTTTGGTTTATCATATGTTTTTGTAAGGGGAAAGTTGCGTGTGTTTGCCCCAAAAGCGGTAAAAACAGCGTTTATGGCGCTTTTAAAAGGCTTAAAGCCTTGTAAAAACAGCGGGGCATTTTGCCAAAACCTGCGGATGGGACATCGTGCTTGTTTGCCCCCAAAGCCCGCGGGGCAGAACTTTTTGGGTCCGCATGCCCTTGGCGCAAGGCGCCCCGCTTTATGCCCGGCGCACATAGGGCGGGGCAAACAAGCGCCTGCCTTTGGCAAAAATAAATGCCGCCAGCCAGCAAGGCAGCCAGCAAGCGGCAGGAGGGGTAAGCGCGCAGTGGGGCGGGCAACGCACGGTGAGACGGCCAACGGCCAGCATGCGGCGCTTGCGGTTTGCGCGGGGCGGCGCGTTTGATAACCAGGCATGGAACAAGGCAAAAGCTTGCGGCCAGCCTTTGTTTTGGCAAAACCCGCGCCAACAGCGGCGGGGCGCCTTTAGGCGTTGGCGGTTTTGGTGCAGGTTACAATAAAGCCGTCCACGTTGTTGCCCGATACCGTATACGGCATATTGGTGGGCACAGGTACGGCGGTATCGCCTGCGGATGCGGCTGGCACAAAGTATATTTCATATTCCACCCCGTCAAAATCGGTGACGCGAAGGTGGTTTTGCCCAAACGAAAACCCGCGCAGATAGTCGATGTATTCTTCTAAACAATAGCCTTTTTGGGCCATTGCAAAGGCATGCGCGCGCCCTACATAGCGAAAATGCCAGGGTTCATTGGCCGTGCCGGTGAAGTTGGTTTTGTCCCCTTCATAGCGAAGAATAAACCCATAGCGGAAAGCGTTGGCGGTAATAAAGCTGTATTTGCCCTGGCCGGAAAACCCAACCGAACGCCCTTGGTCGGTGTAAATGCCAAGGTCTATAGCATAGCCGGTGTGGTGTTCGCTGTACCCCGGCAAGGCCGCCCACAGGCCGGCGTTTTCTTCGCCTTTTTCCTCTATTTTTTGCTGGTAAATGCTTTCCTGCTGGGCGATGGAACGGTATGCGCTTAAAATGATGATATCGTGCAGGCCGGTTTCCCCTTCAAAGGCGGCCATCATCTCGTTTAGCGCCTGCAAGGTGGGGGAATTTAACGCCAGTTCGGTGTCTTTTACCTTGTAAGATACGTTTTTGTTGCCGTAGATGGGGGTTAAATAGCCCTCTTGCTGGGGAAAAACATACGCATGCTGTGGGTTTACCAAAATCA
>CAJFVS010000005.1 GCA_904420505.1 Candidatus Alloruminococcus vanvlietii
CGGTGTATATCTGGCAGCCGGGGGATGAACGCCCGGATTTAAGCGGCGGGTACTCTTTTGAATGGACCATCCAGTTGCAAAACGGCGAAGAGTATTGGGTTCACAGTGCCAACCGGGATGAGTGTTTAATACTGCCAAATGGAGAAAAAGTGGAATTTTTATTTGCTTTGACCAAAGAACGAGAACATATTTTCACCACCGGTGAAAGCAATTGACGAGATAGGGGAAATAAAAATGCGTGTAAAAGGTTCTTTTGGCAAAATGGCGGTTTTTTTGGTTGTTGTGTTTATGTTTTCAGCCTGCATTGCCCAAAGCAATGATTCAAAATCTCCGGCAGGCGTGTATTCTCAAACTTCCAGTTACGCAGTTAGCACGCCGCAAAGTGAGGCAAGCGATACGCCTTTTTCTTCTGCCGAATCGCCTTCTTACATCCCTTCGGAAGAACCTCCCAACGAGACTGTAAGCACCCCTTGGAGGCCGTCGGGTATTGTGGCGGTGGTGGATGGGCAGGAGATTTCGATTTCCCAGTATGCAACAGCGCCGCAGGTGGCGCTTGCGGTTGGGAATGAGGACACCATGCAGCTAAGGTTTTTAGGAAAGATCCTGAGGGTGTGGATTACCTACCGAGAAAAATCGGGGGAGGAGTTCATGATTTATTGGAGCAACGAAGATACCAGCTCGCCCCCGCCGGGAGAGCACTATGAAGCGCAATGGGCTGCCCCTGTGCCCCAAGCACCGGGTACATATGAAACGTTTATTCGTGTCAATGGATTTGGCAAAAGCAGCGGCGATTGGCTGGGCCCTACCTTTGTGATTGGAGACGGCAAAACCAGGGAGCAAGACCCCAGTTTGCCCAGCATGCTTACCAACGCCCTGACTACGGTTTATGTAAGCCGCGAAAACAGCCCTTTGCTACAATGGAACGCTTTGTTGGACGCGCAGGTTTACCTGCAGGCAATGCACCTGGTTCCTATTGAGCAGGCAGTCAACCCCACCGGTTTGCCCATCGAGCACCCCTTTGTTTTAACGCTGGAAAACAGCAGCGGGGTGCAGGCCGCATTTTCCTTTGAGACAAGCGGCGTATATTACAACGGCCAAACCTATTATCCGCAAAATCTGGCCGCATTGGAAGGGTTGCTTTCAGCCGACATGAGCGGTTCAGGCTTTCTGCATTTTGATTACCAGCCGCTGAAAGGGCTTTTGCCCTTTGGGCAGGAGGATATGGCAAAGGCGCATTTCTTTTCCGGGGGCGCAAAGGGGTATTCCCAGAGCGAGGATATCGATGCGGGCGGCGCTTATGAACAGATTGCCAATCTCATGGTATACATCTGGCCAGAGAATATGGAAATCCCCGGGAACAATCGTTTGTCCGGGTACCAGGAATGGACGGTTACGTTGAAAAACGGGCAGGAATATATCATCCATCTTGACAAAAACGAAAGTTTTTTACAGTATCCCAATGGCGAGCAGATTCTGTTTTTGTATGCAGAAGATTTGGCTTATATACCGTAAAAGGAGGGGAAAACGATGCGTAAGGCAATATATTGCATATGGGGGATTCTTTTCTTTCTGCTTGCCGGCTGCTGTGCCCCAACCGCGCAGGTTTCGCCCGCAAGCGGGACAGAATCTTCCTTTAGCGTGGGGCAAAACGTTTCGCAGGCTTCTTCGTACTCGCAGTCTTTGGCGCCGTCCGCCCCCATAAGCGAACCGCTGGGCATACAGGCGACCATGCGCATTCAAAACCAGGAGTATGCCCCTACCGATGCCGAACCCTTTGTGCAGGTGCAAACCCCTGCCTGGGTGTGGAACCATGCGATATTCACCTTTTCCCAGCCGGTAAAGCGCATAGAGGTGACGTTTGAAGAAGAACAGCTGGGCGTTTACGATAGCAAGCCGACTCCGGGCGCGGACTGGAATCTGCAATATTCCATCGAGTTCCCTCAGCGCGACGGCACCTATCTGGTCAGCGTTTACACCGAAAACGAGAGCGGCGACATATACCAGAGCAAATTTGTGCTGAAGGTGGGAACCGGCCAGGTGCAGAAAAGCCCTCTTTCGTTGCCTGTGCATACGGGACATGAAAACCGAAACGACTGCCAAATTGTGGTAACCAAACAGGATTCGGTGCCGTTTGTGCTAACCACGAAAACCCTTGCCGATTTCAACCTGTTCGACCTTATCCCTTTGGAGCAAGCCCATAACCCTGTGCCATTAGAAGTTCCCAAGCCGTTTGAGGTGACCATCACTTGCCAGGGGCAAAGCGACACGTTTTCTTTTTCCCAACAGGGGGTAACCTACCGCGGCCAGATATACTACCCGGCCGACCGCACACAGATGCAACGCTTTTTACAGCTGCCATGGGTGCAATGGGATTTTGTATACCTGCGCGATTATTTTGCAATGGATGTGCAGGATATCGCATCCATTGCGTATACCGAAATAAACGTTATGGGAGAAACCCATATGGTTTACCAAACACAAGAAGAGATTGCTCAGGTGTTTGATGAGCTGGGTTTATCCGAATGGGTTGTGCATTTGTATGAAAAAGGGCAACAGAGGATGCCCTCAGAAGAATTTCCTGCGCAGCGATGGGTGTTTACCCTGCAAAATGGAGACGTGTATGTCCTGCGGTGCGATTGGCTGGTGTATGCCGTTACCTTTCCAGATAATAGCGAATTTGCGTTTTCCAAACTAGTTGAATTTTTTTAGGTTGCAAAATTTTTCCTTTTTTCAAAAGCAATTGCATAAAACCACCACGTTTACAATTTGTTTGCCTGGGAAAACTAAAAATAACCCAATGAAAAGGAGGAATAAAGCAATGCAAATGGATAACCGCAAAGCAAACCCCAGTATCGATTGTACAATCACCCATTGCGCCAACCATTGCACAAGCGAAAATAAATGTTCGCTTGACCGCATTTTAATCGGTACCCATGAGGCAAACCCCACTGTTGACCAATGCACGGATTGCAAATCGTTCCGTTTGAAAAAATAAACCCTTTTGCCTGCGCCCGGCGTTTTGGAAATACTTTTCCAAAGCGCCGGCTTTTTTTGCAGCCGTTTGACCAAACTACCCAATGGCAGGCAGCGGTTATGGGAACTTGTTTTCTATAAGCGTTTGTTTTGGTGGAAAACTTTCCAAAATTTTGTGAAAAATCCTATTTTTTGCATACCTTAGCTATGCTGTTTCGACAATGCTTTTGTGCTAATGTATTTAAGTTGAGAAAAAGTGATGCTCTATTTGGAAAAAATATCCATTAAAATTATGCAAATTATCTAAATTCAAATAATTAAAATTGAACCGGTTATTTTAATTTACACAATTTATACTTGAAATTCACACCTTAAACTGATAAAATATAATCAAACCATAACCCGTAGGGTTTTGCCCTGCAATAGGCTGGAGGTGCCAAAATGGCTGCAAGAAAAAACGAGTACGAGCGTTCCATCTATCTGTTCCACGAAGGGACCTATTTCCGGGCCTACGAATTTATGGGTGCGCATAAAGCGCGCCGCGGCCGCAGTGAGGGCGTGGTATTCCGGGTATGGGCCCCCAACGCACGGGAAGTATCGGTTGTAGGGGATTTTAACGGCTGGAAAACAGACAAGCATCCCATGAAAAAAATTAGCGAAAACGGCATCTGGGAATGCTTTATTTCCAAAATCCAGCAGTATGATTTGTATAAATACAGCATCCTCACCCCATCGGGTGAGCGCATTTTAAAAAGCGACCCTTACGCTTTTTTTGCTGAAATCCGGCCCAAAACCGCCTCGCGTTTTTACGATTTGGGCGGCTTTGAGTGGAAAGACCAGCTTTGGCAGCAAAAAAAGGGGGAAAGGCCTTCTTACAGCAGCCCCATGAATATTTACGAGCTGCATATCGGTTCCTGGAAGCGCCATGAGGACGGCAGCTTTTACACCTACCGGGAGTTAATCGACACCCTCATCCCTTATGTAAAAGAGATGGGCTACACCCATATTGAACTTATGCCCTTGTGCGAGCACCCTTACGACGGATCGTGGGGGTACCAGGTAACCGGCTATTACGCGCCTACCTCGCGCTATGGCATGCCGCACGATTTAATGGCGTTTGTCAACGCCTGCCATAAAAAGAACATCGGTGTGATTATGGATTGGGTGCCGGCGCATTTCCCGAGGGATGCACACGGCTTGGCCAACTTTGACGGCACCTGCTGCTATGAATACGAAGACCCGCGCAAGGGCGAGCACAAGCAGTGGGGCACCAAGGTGTTTGACTTTGGCCGCAATGAAGTGCGTTGTTTTCTCATCTCCAACGCCCTTTTCTGGATGGACGTTTACCACATCGACGGCATCCGCATGGACGCGGTGGCCTCGATGCTTTACTTGGATTACCAGCGCCCCGAAGGGGAATATGTGCTAAACCAGCAGGGCGGGCGCGAAAATTTAGAGGCGGTTTCGTTTATCAAACAGCTCAACGAAGAGGTGTTTAAAGAATACCCCTACGCGCTTATGATGGCGGAGGAATCCACCACCTGGCCGCTGGTGACCAAGCCCACCTACCTGGGCGGCTTAGGCTTTAACTACAAGTGGAACATGGGCTGGATGAACGACATGCTCAACTACATATCCTTGGACCCGTATTTCCGCCGCTACCATCACGATAAGCTGACCTTCAGCTTTTTCTACGCCTTTTCGGAAAACTTTGTGCTGCCCATCTCGCACGACGAAGTGGTGCACGGCAAATGTTCGCTTTTATCCAAAATGCCGGGCGATTACTGGCAGAAATTTGCCGGCGTGCGCGCCTTTTTGGGGTATATGATGGCGCATCCGGGCAAAAAGCTAATGTTTATGGGCCAGGAGTTCGGCCAGTTTATTGAGTGGAATTACAAGCAGGGCTTGGATTGGCTGCTGCTGGATTACGAAATGCACCAGAAATTGTCCAATTATGTAAAAGCGCTTAACCACTTTTATTTAAAAAACAAGCCTTTGTGGGAGATTGATTCCTCTTGGGAGGGCTTTAACTGGATTTCGCACGACGATTATACGCAAAATATCATCGCATTCCGCCGCATTGATGAAAGCGGGCGCGATTTGGTAATTTTGTGCAACTTCTCTCCCATCGGGCGGGAAAATTACCGCATCGGCGTGCCCAAAGAGGGTATTTACCAAGAGGTGTTCAACTCCGACGCTGAGGAATTCGGCGGCACAGGGGTGAAAAATGAATACATCGAAACCAGCCCGGTTGCTATGCACAACTGCGAGCAATCCGTCTCGCTTTCGGTTCCGCCGTATGGTGTGCTGTATTTAAAATACAAAAAGGCCTTGCCCAAAAAGAAGGCCGCCAAAAGCGAATAAGCGTGCTTTTTGAGGAGTGCAAAAGGGGATATGTTTCTTTTGCAGGCCTTGGGGTATAGAAAATCAAGTAGCCGGGGCACCCCGGCCTAAAGGAGCAAAGGATTATGTTTCGGAAAAAGAAATGGATTGCCATGCTGTTGGCAGGCGGGCAGGGCAGCCGGCTGTATGTATTAACCAAAAACATTGCCAAACCGGCGGTGCCGTATGGAGGAAAATACCGCATCATCGATTTCCCGCTGTCCAACTGTGTCAACTCGGGGATTGATACGGTTGGGGTGCTGACCCAGTACCAGCCGCTGGAATTAAACGAATACATCGGCTCGGGCCAGCCGTGGGATTTGGACCGCATGCACGGCGGCGTGCATGTGCTGCCGCCTTACCAAAAGGCCACCAAGTCCGACTGGTATTTGGGCACGGCCAACGCCATTTACCAAAACACCGGCTTTATCGACCGCTACGACCCGGAATATGTGGTGGTTTTATCCGGCGACCACATTTACAAAATGGATTATTCCAAAATGCTGGCCGTGCATGAAAAAAACAAGGCCGACGCCACCATCGCCGTCATTGAGGTGCCCATGGAAGAGGCTTCGCGCTTTGGCATTATGAACACCAACGAGGACGGCTCCATCTACGAATTTGAAGAAAAACCCAAACATCCCAAAAGCAACCTGGCTTCCATGGGCATTTACATATTCAACTGGAAAAAACTGCGCGCTTATTTGGAAGAAGACAACCAAAACCCCAAGTCCTCCAAGGATTTTGGCAAGGATATCATCCCCAAAATGCTGCAAAACGGCGAAAGGATGTTTACCTACCACTTTGAAGGCTACTGGAAAGACGTGGGCACCATCGACAGTTTGTGGGAAGCCAACATGGATTTGCTAAACCCCAATGTTCCCCTGGAACTGTACGACCCCAGCTGGAAAATTTACGCCAGGAACCCCGTAATGCCCCCGCATTATGTAACCAAAGACGCCAGGGTGCAAAACTCGATGATTACCGAAGGCTGTTATGTGGATGGGTTTATTGATTTTTCCATCCTGTTTGCCGGCGTTACGGTGGAAAAGGGCGCCGTTGTGCGCGACAGCATTGTGATGCCGGGTTCGGTGATTAAAAAAGGCGCGGTGGTGGAGTATTCCATTGTGGCCGAAGACAGCGTGATTGGCGAAAACGCCAAAATCGGCATGCGCCCGGAGGATGTGGTGGACAAAGACACCTGGGGCGTGGCGGTTATTGGGCCGGGTGTAACCATTGGCAAGGGCGTGTGCATCAAGCCCAAAGAAATGATTGACCACGACATCGCCGAGGAGGTGCGCTAAGATGCAACAGTACAAAACAACGGGACTTATTTTTGCCAACATGCACGACGATTACCTGCCCGAGCTGACCAGTGTGCGCTCGATGGGTTCGGTGCCGTTTGCCGGGCGCTACCGTTTGATTGATTTCCCGGTTTCCAACATGGTAAACTCGGGCATTTCCACCATTGGGGTGGTTACCAACAGCAATTACCGCTCGCTTATGGACCATTTGGGAAGTGGGCGCGAATGGGATTTGGCCCGCAAACGCGGCGGGCTGTATATCATCCCGCCGTTTGGGCTTGCCAAATTCGGCGTATACAAAGGCAGGATGGAAGCGCTTTTGTGCGCAGAGGATTTTTTAGCGCACACCAACGATGATTTTGTGGTGATGACCGACTGCGACTATGTGATGAACATCGACTATTCGGCGCTGGTGGAATACCATATCCGCCACAAGGCCGATATTACCGTGGTGTATCAAAACATGCACATCCAGCCGATGGATAAAACCCATACCATCTTTTTGCTGGACCGCAAAAAACGCGTGAGCGAAACGGTCATCGGCGTGGCCGAAGAAGGCGACTACAACGTGGCGCTGAATGTATCGGTTATCGACAAATCCCTTCTCCTAAAGCTTATCCGCGACTGCGAAAGCCGCAGCCAGCACAGCTTTAAGCAGGATGTTTTGCAGCACAGGGCAAACGAGCTGAACATTGTAGCGTATGAGCACAAGGGCCAAATCGCCTGTATCGACAGCTTAAAAAGCTATTATGCGGCCAACATGATGCTCCTTGACCACCATGTGATGCAAAAATTCTTCCCGCGGGATGTGCCCATTTACACCAAAGTGCGCGATGAAGCCCCGGTAAAATACGGCTTGGGCGCCAGCGTATCCAACAGCTTGATTGCCGACGGCTGCCAGATTGAAGGCACGGTGGAAAACTCTGTGATTTTCCGCGGGGTGAAAATCGGGCGGGATACGGTGGTGAAAAACTCGGTGATTATGCAGGATACCATCATCGGCGAAGGCGTTTCGGTCAATTACATCATCACCGATAAAACTGTGCAAATCAAAGATGGGCGCAACATCATGGGGTTTGCATCCTACCCGGTGTTTATCCAAAAAGGCAGCGTGGTGTAAACGGCACAGCCGTTTGCGCTGCCCAAACAGCTTTTCCATTATGCGTGTACGGCCTGCCCCTCGTTGTCAGCGGGGCGGTTAGAAAAGAGAGGTTGCAAAAGTATGAAAGTTTTATATGTTTCCAGCGAAGTACGCCCCTTTGCCGCCTCTGGCGGTTTGGGCGATGTGGCCGGCAGTTTGCCTAAGGTGCTCAATGCCAAAGGGGTGGAGTGCCGGGTGGTGATGCCTTTGTATGCGGATATCAAACCCGAATGGCGTGAAAAATTTGAGTTTGTTACCGCATTTACCGTAAATCTTGCCTGGCGCAAGCAGTACTGCGGGCTGTATTCCTACACGCAAGACGGCGTGACCTACTATTTTATAGACAACGAATATTACTTTAAACGCCGCGGTTTATACGGCTTTTTTGACGACGGCGAGCGGTTTGCGTATTTTTCCCGCGCGGTGCTGGAAATGCTCAACAACATTGATTTTGCACCCGACATCATCAACGCCAACGACTGGCAGTCGGGCCTGGTGCCGGTGTATTTGAACCTGTTTTACCGCTTAAGCGATAAACACCGCAATATCCGCACCGTGTTTACCATCCACAACATCCAATACCAGGGCAAATACGGCATGGAGATGTTAAGCGACGTGCTGGGCATCGACGAAGCCAACGCCAGCTTGGTGGAGTACGACGGCTGCGTAAACATGATGAAAGGCGGCATGGAATGCGCCGACCGCATTTCCACAGTAAGCCCCACCTACGCCCAGGAAGTGATGGACCCCTGGTATTCCCACGGGCTGGACCGTTTCCTGCGCGAGCGCTCCTTTAAGTTGTGCGGCATTTTAAATGGCATCGATTACGATGTGTTCAACCCCAAAACCGACCCGGACATCGCGTTTCACATGAAAGACAATATGACCGAGTTTAAGCGCGAAAACCGCAAAGCCCTGCGCGAAGCGTTCAACCTGCCCACGCCAGAGCCGGAGATGCCGGTGATTGGCATTGTGTCGCGTTTGGTGGCGCAAAAGGGGATTGATTTAATCCGCCATGTGTTTGAACAGATTTTGCAGCTAGGCTGCCAGGTGGTCGTGCTGGGTTCGGGCGATTATTTATACGAAGAATATTTCCAGGGCATGCGCCAGATGTGCCCGGACAGGGTAGGGGTTGTCACTGGGTTTTTCCCCGACCTTGCCAAAAAGGTATACGCCGGCGCGGACATTTTCCTAATGCCCTCCAAAACCGAGCCGTGCGGTTTGGCTCAGATGATGGCCTTGCGCTACGGGGCAATCCCGGTGGTGCGGGAAACCGGTGGGTTAAAAGACAGCATTACCGACTGCGGCGCGCCAAACGGCAACGGGTTTACCTTCCAAACCTACAACGCGCACGATATGCTCGACGCCATCTCCCGTGCGGTAAAGCTGCATGCTTCGCCTAATAAATGGCGCATGCTTATCAAACGCGCCATGTCCTGCGATTTTAGCTGGGAACAATCCGCCCAGCATTACATCGACATGTACCAAAGCCTTTTGTAAAACAGCACCCCAAGGGCACCGCGTTTTGGCGTATAGAAGCTTCGCGCGCCCATTCGGTTTGGTACAAAATAGCGCCTGGGCGGCAAAAATCCCTGCACGAAAGGCGGCTGTTAGCAGCTTTGTTAGGGCTGCATTTGCCCAGGGTTTTATCGCCCAAAAGCAAATATGGCAAATAAAAAATCCCTTCTGCTGCCAGAAGGGATTTTGTTTTGTGAAGAATTTTTGCCAGCTACTTTTCATTACAGGAAAAGAATGGTAAAATAGTGTTGGTTTTACTTTTTATGCAGCGCCTTTTGCTCGGCGTTTTGGATTAAATTGAGCAAAGACGAAGTAAACAGCGGGTATTGCTGTGCCAGCGTGCCGGTGGAAATTTCCAGCTGTTTTACAGGGGCGGGCTTGCCAAGCACCAAATTGTCTTCGCCGGCCAAGATGGACGCACAGTTGGCCTCGCAGACCTCCATAGCTGCCTGTGCATACGCTTTGGAAAGGGTGGGGGGCAAAGTAAACAGCGCTTCCTGGTTTTTGGGGTTGGCCGAATAGATAAGCCGGAACATGCGGTAGACCGCAATCATCAAAAACGAGGACATTTCGCCCGTAAGCGCGTTGTTCTGGCTTTTTTGCAGCAAATCAAACAGGATGTTGAGGGAGTTGGCAATCAACTTTTTGTTCAGCACCGGCAGCACGCTGCCGGAAAACTTGTTTTCTTTTCCCACTACATCCGGTTCGGGAATATCTTCTACCGTTAACTGGGAACCGGTGCGGTCGGGCGAGCGCCCCAGCATATAGTCGCAGGAAACGTGGTAATAGTTGGCCGCGTTTACCAAAAAATCCAAACCGCATTCGCGAATACCTTTTTCGTAATGGGATAATAACGCCTGCGAGATATTCAAATCTGACGCCACCTGTTTCTGGCTAAGCCCGCGCTCTTTGCGCAGCAAGGACAATATCCGGGGAAAATCGGTATTCACGGCTTGGGTTCCCTCCTTGCAAATTCATAACGTATTGTATATTATAGTCTAAATTGTTACAACTTGTAAAGAACGAATCTGTAGAAAATTTAAACGATTTGTCTATTTTTTGAATAAAATGTAAAAAAAGGAGTGGGTTTTGTGCTCAATTACAAGCTCCATCTTATCCGCCACGGCATGACCGACGCCAACCATCGGGGCCTGTTTTTAGGCCGAACAGACATCGGCGTTTGCGAAAAAGGCATGCAGGAACTGGCGCTTTTAAAAGAAAACTTTGTATATCCGGATGTGCAAAAGGTGTATGCAAGCCCTATGCTGCGCTGCAGGCAAACGGCCCAGTTTTTGTATCCGGATACCTATACGGTATATAACGACAATTTGATTGAATGCGATTTTGGCGTAATGGAGGGTAAAACCTCCAAGGAATTGGAAGGGACCGAATCCCTGCGCAGCTTTTTGTGCGATGGGATCAACTACAAAATCGAAGGCGGCGAAAGCGGGATGGAATTTTTAACCCGCTTGGAAAAGGGCATCACCGAGGTGTTTTCGGACATGATGAAAGAGAAAATCACCAACGCGGCCTGTGTTACCCACGGCGGCGTGATTACCCTTTTGCTGTGCACACTGGGCCTGCCCAGCCGGGAGGCCTCCGCCTGGATGCCCCAAAACGGCACCGGCTACACCATTTTGTTCACCCCGGCCATGTGGCAGCGCGACCACAAGTTTGAGGTATATTCCTATCTGCCCTATGGCAAAGAGGAAACTCCGTTTTCTTTCCCGGCTTACGATATTATCGACGCGGAGCGCAGTGAGGATAAGCACCAAAATGGATAGAAACACATTTGTTGGAAAAGTGCATTTGTACATTGGCGACGGCAAGGGCAAAACCACCGCTGCGGCGGGCTTATGCGCACGCGCGGCAGGGCATGGCTTAAAGGTGCTGTTTTTGCAGTGTTTAAAAGACGGGACCTCGGGCGAGGTTGCGCCGCTAAAGCAGCTGGGGGTGCAAACCATGCATATTGCGCCGCCGGGCGGGCAATTTTATTTTACAATGAACGAGCAGCAAAAGCTGGCATACAAACAGGCGCATCTGCGTACGTTTTTACAAATAAAACAGCAATGCCTGCAAGGGCAATGGGATTTGCTGGTGCTTGACGAAGGGCTGGACGCTTTGGCGCTTGGCCTGTGGGACAAACAAGAGGTGTATTCTTTCATCAAAACGCGCCCATCGTATGTGGAGCTGGTGCTGACCGGCCGGCAAGCCGATGGGGAATTGACAGACTTGGCCGACTATATCACCCGTATGGTGAAAGTTAAGCACCCATACGAGCAAGGGTGCGGCGCGCGCGAAGGAGTGGAGTATTAATGGCAGAGCAAAATAAGCCGCTGAACATCGTAGTGCTGGAAGGCGACGGCATCGGCAAAGAGGTGGTAGCCCAGGCGGTGAAAATCTTAAAAGCCGTAGCCAAGCGCAAAAATTGGGATTTGTGCTTAAAATATGCGCTGATCGGCGGGGCAGCCATTGACGCCGAGGGCATCCCGCTGCCGCCCGAAACCACCGAACAATGCCGCAGCGCACACGCGGTGCTTTTAGGCGCAGTTGGCGGGGAAAAATGGAACCGCCTGCCTATGCACATCCGCCCGCAAAACGGTTTGCTTATGCTGCGGGCAAAGCTGGGGCTGTATGCCAACTTTCGCCATGCCAAAATCATTCCCAGTTTGGTGGACAACTGCCCTTTAAAGCCGGAGGTAGCCCAAAAGGGCATGGACATTGTGCTGGTGCAGGAATTGACCGGTGGGATGTACTTTGGCGAAAAGGGCATTACCCAAACCGAAGACGGCGACGAAGCCGCTTATGATGTAGAATTTTACAGCGAAAGCGAAATTGAACGCGTGGCGGTGTACGCGTTTGAAGCCGCCAAACGCCGCAGGCGTGTGCTTACCAGCTTGGACAAAGCCAACGTGCTGGAAACTTCGCGGCTGTGGCGCCGGGTAGTGGAGCGCGTTGGCCGGGAATACCCGGAGGTTGCCTTAAACCACATGTATGCGGATGTGGCGGCCATGCAGCTTATCAAAGACCCTTCCCGGTTTGACGTTATACTGGCTTCCAATGTATTCGGCGATTTGCTCTCCAACGAACTGTCCATGCTGTCAGGTTCCATAGGGCTTATGCCTTCGGTCAGCATGGGGTCGGGCAGGCTGGGGCTGTATGAGCCGCTGCACGGCCCGGCAAGCGGTTTGGTAGGGCAAAACAAGGCAAACCCCATTGCCGCCATTTTGGCCCTTGCCTTGATGTTCGATTACAGCCTGGGCCAAACCGGCATATGCCATGCAATTATGCGCGGGGTGGAGCAAACTTTAAAAACCATGCGCACCCCGGATATTTACCAGCAAGGCTTTACCCTTTGCACCACCGAAGAAATGGGCGACGCTGTTTTACAAAGCGTGATGCAGCAGGATTTTTAAACTACAAAAGGATGTGACAAACAATGAACCTTCGCCAGCAGGTAAAATACAACGCCAAAAACGCCATGCGCAACCATTATGGCAAAGCCGTTGCCATTTTGCTAATTTTGTTTGCCGTAGGCATGATTTTTTTCCTTTTTAACGCCTTGTTCATCCGCATATTGAATATGCAAAGCTTTTCGCGGATGTTTTTATACCGCATTACCTTTTTTGGACAAACGGCCATTGTCAACATTGCCGAGCCGATTGTCTGCGCGGTATCGGCGGTTTTTGCCTTTATTGCCATCACCCCGCTTATGCTGGGCGTTACCAGGTGGTATTACCATTTGACCGACGGCAAAGCGGACGAAGTCTCCTCGATTTTTGATTATTATGTCTCCGGCAGGATGTTTTTCCGTTCGCTGTGGTTTGCTTTCCACATGGGCGTGCGCCGTGTGTTTTGGTATTTGCTGTTTATGCTGCCAGGCTGCGCGCTGTTTTCGGTTTCGGCCTGGATGTACTGGTATTTTGACATCAACAACGAAAACGTTGTGATGATGGGCATGGTTTTGTTTATGCTGGCGGCGTTTATCACAGTGGTTATGGCGCTTTTGTGCACCATATTTTCGCTTAGGTATTATTTGGCGGATATGATTGTGGTGAGCGACGATAAAATTTCCACCTTTCAGGCGGTGCGCCAATCGGTTAGATATATGAAAGGCAACCGGGTGGATATTTTTATCTTTGGGCTTTCTTTCCTGCCGTGGATTTTATTGTGCGTGTTTATCGTCCCCATTGTGTTTGTAGTGCCGTATATCAAAACTTCCAGCATTATTTATGCGCGGTATTTGTACGAAAAAGGCCGGCTTTCCCAACAGCCGGGCGGGCAGGCAAACGCAAACCGGGAAGAAGAAACCCAGGTATACCAGCGCGCAAGCGCACAACCGCAGGAAGAAGAGCCGATGGTGGACATTTTGCAGTTTGACCAAACGCCAGAACATGCCACACCGGAAGAAACGGCTGCCACGCCACCCCAAGAGATCCCTGCGGACGATGCACAAAGCCCCGAATAAAATTTTGGCAAAAAGAAAAACGCCCAAACGGGCGTTTTTTTATGTTATATAATTATCCAAACAGTTTCATGAAATCAATCTATGGTATCAAAAGGGAATTTGTTTCGAACCGCCGAAAGATGCCAAAAGCTTTTTTATAATTTTTCCAACTCGTGCAGGCAATTTTTGCAGATGTATTTGTTTTTGTAAAACACTACATCCGAGCTTTCATTGCAGAAAATGCAGCCGGGTTCATATTTGCGCAGGATGATGCTGTCTGCATCAATATAAATTTCCAGCGGGTCTTTGGTCTTGATATCCAAAGTCCGGGTCAGCTCTTTGGGGATGACGATTCTTCCCAATTCGTCAACTTTCCGTACAATACCTGTAGATTTCATACTTTTCTTCTCCCTTCCTGAAATAATGCAAGTCATTTCGTCGAATCTTATCTATAATATAAACTATTTTCCAATAAATGTCAAATATTTCTAGAATTTTACTTGTATAATTTTGGAAAATTTTGAATAATTTATCTTAAGGCGGTGGTCTTAAGATGATGACATGGATTTTTTCTGGCCTTATTGTGCTTTCGGTGGTGTTTTCGCTGTTTAACGGGCAGGTCAGCGCGGTTTCCAATGCGGTTATTACCGGGGCAGACGACGCGGTTGCTTTGTGCCTTTCGCTTATTGGCATTATGGCCGTGTGGAGCGGCGTGATGAAAGTGGCCCAGCAGGCGGGGCTTACCCAAAAGCTAAGCCGGCTTTTGCGCCCGGTTATGCACCTGCTGTTTAAGGGCTTGCCGGACGACAGCCCGGCGTATGAATACATGTGCATGAATGTGGTGGCCAATTTGCTGGGGCTTGGCAATGCCGCCACCCCTTTGGGCCTTTTGGCCATGCGCGAGCTGGACCGCGAAAACCGTTACCGGCCGGTGGCAAGCCGCCATATGATTGTATTTGTGGTGCTCAACACGGCGTCTTTGCAGCTAATACCCACTACCACAGCGGCACTCCGGCTGCAAAACGGTTCCAAAGCGCCAATGGAAATTTTGCCTGCGGTATGGATTACCACCCTTTGCGCGTTGCTGGCGGCTTTGTCGGTGGCATTTGTACTGGGAAAGATAAGCGAGGCCAAAGATGGAAAAACTAAGTGATTTGATCGTCCCTTTGTTAATAGCAAGCGTGCTGTGTTATGGCTGTTTCAAACGGGTAAAGGTGTTCGATGTGTTCATGCAGGGGGCCAAAGAAGGCATGCAAACAGCGGTAAACATTTTGCCGGCTTTGATTGCCATTATGCTGGCCATCGGTATGTTTAAGGTATCGGGCGCGTTGGACGTTCTCACCTATGCTTTGCGCCCATTGGCCAATTTGCTGCATCTGCCCTGCGAGGTAGTGCCCCTGGCGCTGCTGCGCCCCATATCGGGCAGCGGGGCAATGGTGGTGTTTGAAGATATTTTGAAAACCTACCACCCGGATAGTTTTATCGGCCGTGTGGCCAGCGTGATGCAGGGTTCTACCGAAACCACTTTTTACACCATCGCCATCTATTTTGGGGCCACCAAGGCGATTAAAACGCGTTATACGCTGGTTTCCTCGCTGGCGGGGGACATCACCGGATTTTTGGTAAGCGTGTTTACCGTGACCTTGTTATTCGGTACTATATAATAGATAAGCATTCATTTGCGCCGGAAATTTTCCGGCGCTTTTGTTTTGCCCAATGGCACGGCAAAACCCCTTTGGCCGTTCTGCATGCTGCTGTGGAAAGCTTTTCTTGTGCGCCGCGGGCCGGGGTATGCGCACCAAGCAAAACGGGTAAAGTGCGCAAAGGATACAAGCGTTTTTGGCCAACCACAGCAGGGGCGTATGTTCTGGCAGGCGGCCAATGTGTGCGGCGTTTGTTGGAAAGACTATCTAGTATGCACAAAGTTTTAATACTAATAATTGTGCAGTATTTTATAAAACTAGGTATTGTGCAAAGCAAAGTAGTGTGTTATAATAAGTACAACGAAAACGAAACGAGGTGAAAAAATGAACACCCAATTTCGCAAAGGCATTATAGAAATGTGCATATTGGCGTTAATTGCCCGCAAAGATATGTACGGCTATGAGATTGTGCAAAGCATTGCCTTTTACACCGAAATCAACGAAGGTACGGTTTATCCCATATTGCGGCGCCTAACGCAGGAGGAATACTTTGTTACCTATTTAAAGGAAAGCACGGTGGGCCCTGCACGCAAATATTACCATATGACCGAAAAAGGCAAGGCGTATTTGGGGTCTTTGCAGCAGGACTGGAATGAGTTTTCGCAAATGGTAAACGATATTTTAAGAGGTGAGATGCATGAGTAAGCAAGAGTATTTAGATAAATTGGAAGCTTGTCTGCGCCATTATTTATCCAAAGCGGAAATCGAAGATATTCTGCGCGATTATGCAGAGTATTTTGAAGAAGGGCGCCGGCAAAGCAAATCGGATAGCGAAATTGCCGCCAAGATGGGCGACCCGGAAATGGTGGCCAAAGAGCTAATTGAAGAAAACCTGCAAAACAAAGAGGATTTGGCGCAAAAAGTGCGTACAAAAGCCCGCGAGGCCGGCGAAAAAGTAAAAAATGCAGCCAGTTCCAACAAATGGAGCACATTTTTAAAGGTGCTGTTGATTTTGCTGGCGTTGCCGTTTGCAGCGGCAGGCACGTTTTTGCTGCTTTGTATTTTGTTTGGCTTGGCCGTGGTGTTGGTGTGCCTGTTTATGATACCCATTGCCACCGCCTGTGCGGCTATCGTATGCTTGATTGCCACACCGTTTGCGTTTTTTTTCACAGCGCCCAGCATGGGGTTTGTGTGTTTGTTTGCAACGCTTGCCTGTACGGGGATTACCATGGCAATCTGCGGGCTGCTTATTATGCTGCTAAAAGCTATTTTCCGCGGGCTGCGTTACCTGCTTGGCAAACGAAAAACGCATGCCGGCAACTTTACACAGCAAGAACAGGAGGAGATTGACCATGAGTAAACTAAAAGCCGTTATTTTGTTGGGCGTTGTTTTGTTGATTGTAGGCCTGGTAGGGGCAACGGTTTGTTTCCCGCTGGCGGTAAGCGACGGTGTGGAGATGGTTAACGAAGTATTGGAAGAAGGCGATATGGTAAATCGCCAGCAAATCGGTACGGCCGATACCACCACCCTGGTGATTGATTACCTGGAAATCACCATGCAGCTTCGCCAATCCGAGGATGACAACATTTACATCCAAACGGCGAACAACGGTTTTCAGCCGCTGGTGGTCAATTCCCGCCAGGAAGGCGAAGAACTGCATGTAAGCGTGGAAGCTTCCCCGGTAACGCACATTTCTATAGAAAGCATCAAACAGTCTTTGGCGTTTGGCGTTAGCGGCCAAAGCCGGCTGGTGTTGTACATTCCCAAAAACATTTCCTTAAAAGCAGAAGAAGGCGCGGGGTATTCCATTTACAGCTATGGCTTGGTGGAATTTGCAAACAAAGAAGAATTTTTCCAGTCCCAGGAAAACTGGGATGACAGCGCCGAGGCGTTGCAATACCGGATAGAAGATATCCAAAACCAGTTGTTAAGCTACCAGCAGGATGCGGTATACCAATCCTATGGCAGCGCCAGCCTGGATAATTGGTACCAACAGGAAACCGAAAGCCTGTATACCCAGCTGAAAGATATGCGCATCCGCCTGCTGCGCCAGCAGCTGCCGGAAGAAACCGATTTGGAAACGCAAAACGAAGCTGTTTTTGTGCTTTCCCAGCTGTGCGATTTGCAGCAGCAACAGGATTTGCTGGCTTTGCAGGAAAGCATCGTGTTTTACGCGTATTCGGTAGAGGGAACCATCGGCGAAAACGTATATTTGCAGCGCCATGAGGAAATTGAAGAACAGATGGATGAAATTACCCCGCAGATAGAACAATTGCAGCAGCAGTTGGACGCTTACGTTTACAACTACACCCTACCGGAAGATTCCACCTCCTCGCAGCCATCCGGCCAACCGCAGACAGACCCGGCTGGCCAAGCGGATCAAGCAGACCCAGCCAATCCGGCTGACCCGGCTCCTTCGGGTGTAACCGCGGCATAAAGCTTCCCCCCAAAAATTGTTTTTGGCTTCGTATACCCTCTAAAAAACCGGCCTGACAAGCTTTGTCAGACCGGTTTTTGCGTGGCGGGCTTTATTTTACAAACCCGATTTTTTTATACACTTTGTCCAGCGTGCGCTGCGAAATTTGCAGCGCCTTTTGCGCGCCTTGCTCGTAGCACTCCTGCAGGTAGGCTTTGTCCTGGCTTAGGCGGGCAAAGTTTTCGCGCACAGGGGCCAGCTTGTCGGCCACCGCCTGGCCAACAGCGGTTTTAAAGTCGCCGTAGCCACGCCCTACAAATTCGTTTTGCACGTCTTCTATGCTCTGGCCGGTAACGGCGGCGTAAATACCCATCAAGTTGTTGATGCCATCTTTGCCTTCGCGGTACTCCACCACCGCTTCCGAGTCGGTGACAGCGCGTTTGAATTTTTTGATGATGGTATCGGGGTTATCCAAAATGGAGATAAAGGCGTTGGGGTTGTCGTCCGATTTGCTCATTTTTTTCGAAGGGTCCTGCAAGGACATAATGCGCGCGCCCATTTTGGGGATATACGGCTCGGGCACTTTAAACAGATTGCCGTACAATCCGTTCATGCGCACGGCGATGTCGCGGGTGAGCTCCAAATGCTGCTTTTGGTCGGCCCCCACCGGCACCAAATCGGTTTGGTAAAGCAGAATGTCGGCCGCCATCAACGAAGGGTAGGTAAACAGCCCGGCGTTGATGTTGTCCGCATGGCGGGCGGATTTGTCTTTAAACTGGGTCATGCGGTTTAATTCTCCGAACTGGGTGTAGCAGTTTAACACCCAGGCAAGCTCGGCGTGGGTTTTTACATGGCTTTGTATAAAAAAGATGCTTTTTTGCGGGTCAATGCCGCAGGCCATAATCAAAGCGTAAGCGTCCAGCGTTTGGGCGCGCAGTTTTAAAGGATCCTGCCGCACGGTGATCGCGTGCATATTGACAATGGAATATACGCAGTGGTATTCCTCCTGCAATTCGCTCCAGTTTTGTATGGCCCCTAAATAGTTGCCAAGGGTAAATACCCCTGTGGGCTGGATACCGCTGAAAATAATCTTTTTTTTCTGTTCGGGCTGTTGTGTCGTCTCACACATATCAAAACCTCCTTGCCGTAATGGGCTTTGCTGTTGCGCAAAAACCTGCTTTATTTGCAATGCCGCTGCATTTTTTATGCGTTTTGCACGGCTTTGGTATTCTTTTCAAAAGCACAATTGGCAAATTACCGTATTTATAGTAACACAAAACCTTTGCCTTGCAAAGTGTTTTCTGCATCCAACCGTTTGGAATGCTTGGTTGACAAACCCTGGGCCACAGGGTAATATGAATTGTGATGAAACCTGAATTTGTAAAAAAGGAGGAAAACACCATGCAAAAGGTAAGAACCCGGTTTGCGCCCAGCCCTACCGGTTATATGCATATTGGCAACCTGCGCACGGCGCTGTATGCATATTTAATTGCCAAAAAAGACAATGGGACGTTTATCCTGAGGATTGAGGATACCGACCAGGAACGCTTGGTGGAAGGTGCAACCGATATTATATACAACACCCTGCGGGAAACCGGCCTTCTCTGGGATGAAGGCCCCGATATCGGCGGCCCGGTGGGCCCGTATATCCAAAGCCAGCGGATGGATTCGTATTTGGAATACGCCAAACGCTTAGTGGAAAGCGGGCACGCCTATTACTGCTTCTGCAATAAAGAGCGCTTGGAACATCTGCGCGAAGAGCAAAAAGCACAGGGCAAAGACCCCATGTACGATGGCCACTGCATGCATCTTTCCAAAGAGGAAGTAGAAGAAAAATTAAAAGCCGGCGTGCCGTATGTTATCCGCCAAAAAATGCCCAAAGAAGGCACCACAACCTTCCACGATGAAGTATTCGGCGATATTACGGTGGAAAACGCAACCTTAGAAGACCAAATCCTGATTAAAACCGATTTGATGCCCACCTACAATTTTGCCAACGTCATCGACGACCACCTCATGGGCATCACCCATGTCATCCGCGGCAACGAATACCTGTCCAGCACGCCCAAATACAATTTGCTGTATGAGGCGCTGGGTTTTTCCATTCCCAAATACATTCACTGCCCGCCGGTGATGAAAAACCAGACCGAAAAGCTCTCCAAACGCAATGGCGACGCTTCCTACAACGATTTGGTGGCCAAGGGCTATTTAAAAGAAGCGGTGCTCAATTACATTGCGCTTTTGGGCTGGAGCCCCAAAGGCGAGCGGGAGATTTTTTCGCTGCCCGAACTGGTGCAGGAGTTTGATGTAAAGGGCATTTCCAAATCCCCGGCTATTTTTGACCCGTTAAAGCTCAATTATATCAACGCCGAGTATATCCGCGCATTAAGCGAAGAGGAATTTTACCAAATCGCCCTGCCGTGGATGAAACAGGCGGTAAAGCGTGAGGATGTGGATTTTCACCTAATGGCGCAGGGGCTGCACAAACGCTGCGAGGTGCTTAGCGATATTGTGCCGCAGCTGGATTGGGTGGATACGCTTTGCGATTACGATACTTCTTTATATATTAGCAAAAAGATGAAAACCACCGAAGAAACATCGTTGGATGCGTTAAAAAAGGTGGTGCCGGTCTTGGAAGATTTGCCTTCCTTTGACCACGACAGCGTGCATGAGGCGCTGTTTGCGCTCATCCAAAAAATGGGTGTAAAAAACGGATATGTGTTGGGCCCGCTGCGCACAGCGGCAAGTGGAAAGGCATCTACCCCTTGCGGCGGCACCGAGATTTGTGCGATTTTGGGCAAAGAAGAAACCTTAAAACGTTTAAAAACCGGAATCCTGAAGCTGCAAAATGCAATAGGGGAATCTTCGTTGGCCTAACGCTCTACCAATGTAAAAAGTGCAAGGCGCTAAGATTGTTCTTAGCGCCTTTTTGTGTTTTTAGGCGGCATTTGGAAAGCATCGCCTGTTCCAAATGGGAAAGATGGACGGAGAAAAATGGGGAAAATGCTCGATTTTTGCATAAAAATTTGTGATTTTCTGCATTAAAATAGAGCTTCAACATTTTAGTTTCTTTGCTTTCTTTCAAATTTGTCTTATTATAGACAAAAGCAGGAGGACGACTATGGTTACGACGATTATAGGAAGAAACGTAAAGCGGTATCGTGACTTGCGGGAACTTTCGCAGGAAAAACTGGCCGAGGAAGCCAATATTTCCATCGAAACCATCCGCAAGATAGAAAGGGGGGACGGAAATGTTACGGCAAGGGTTTTACAACGGCTGGCCAACGCGTTGCAGGTAAGCATCTGCAGCCTGTTTGAAGGCATGGATTTGGCACAGCAATGCTGGAATATGGCGGATGTTCCGGAGAATGTAAAAAGGGAAGCCATTAAGCATTGCCTGCATTTTTATGAAGTAATGCTGGAAATTTATTCCCGTAAAAACCGGGAAGATTTTTTGCAGGAGAAAGAAGAACCATGAAAACGCCACAGTATTGGTTGGTTACCCGTTTGCAAGAAATAGAAGGCTTTGGAATGGTAAAAAGCTTTGGCATTGCTTGCGAAACCTGCGTACTTTACGATATTTCCACCGTGCGCCCGCAGGTAATGGCTTTGCTAAAAACCATCAACCGCGGCAAATTGTCAGTTGCCCATTTTAACGATGTTGTTTACGATTTTCTTTGTACTTTGTAACATGTTTTTTGCTTTTGGCTATCGTCTTACCAACGTTTTTTACAAATATTGGAAAATACCACACAAACGGAAAAGATAACCGGGCTTTTTATGCAGAAGGGTTGGCTAAGTTTATTATATTCCCCCTTCTTGGGGTGAAAAATACCCATAAACCGGAGGGGACGCCTATTATGTATATCACCTTAGCGGATTTGCTGCAATATACCCTTGTGCTGGCAACGGTGGCTTTTGGGGTTGCCGCATTGTTTAAAAAACACAAATAAAAATGGCAAAAACCCAAAACAAAAGCCCCCTTTGGCGGCACAAACCTTGCCAAACTGTTAAGGGAAGCTGCCCTAAAAAGCTGCGCTTTTTAGCCTGAATTGGATACACTTTGGGAAAATCCCCTGTGACTAGCCCACAGGGGACTTTTTTCGACCAAAAGAATCATCCATATTTTTACATTTTTTGAAAATGCAGGGGATTACAATAGGGGTAATCTACTTATTATATGTAGTTTTTCAAAAAATATGCAGACTTTGGGGTGAAAAATTTTGAAAGGTTTACAAACAGTCCCGCGCTCGAATATTGGAAATGTCCGCGCAAGGATGCTGGGGCAAAAAAACCGGCTTATGTACATTGGTATTTTTTTATTGGCATTTTGGCTGCCGCAGGGAACCATTCTGCAAACGATGTCCCCCTTTGGGGTGGCGTTTTTGGCAGTGCTGCCGTTAAAAGAAGCGGTTATCGGCATGATAGGCGCATGCATGGGGTATTGGTTTTTGGCAACCGAAGTGTTTGCCGTGCGCTATATTGCGGCGGCGATTGTATTGGTTACCGCCAAATGGGCAATTAACCCCAACCAAAAGCTGCATACCTACCCATATATATCCATCTGGCTGGCAGGGATTAGCATGCTGTTTACAGGGCTTGTTTCCACCATTGTGGCAGGGGCCAATGTATACGACATTGTGCTGTGCCTGTGCGAAGTGGTGGTAGCCTGCGGCGTCACTTTCTTTTTTATGAAAACCCGCACGCTGCTGCAAAACAAAATTTCCCTGCGCGCGCTTTCCCAAACCGACCTTTCCTGCCTGGCGGTATCCATTGCGGTGGCGCTTACCAGCTTAAGCGGCGTGCAGATTTCGGTGTTTTCTTTGGGCAACATTGCAGCGGTGTTTATCATCCTGTTTTTCTCCTTTGTATCGCGTGAATCCGGGGGAACCATTGCCGGGGTGTTTACCGGCGCTGCGCTTTCTTTAAGCGGGGGGCAGTTTTTCCTCACAGGGTCGTTTGCGTTTGGCGGGCTGCTGGCGGGTATATTTTCCGTATTTGGGCGCTTTGCCCTGGTGGCTTCGTTTATCATCGGCAATTCGCTGTTGATGCTTACGATGGCGCCGGTGGCTGTTAACGCCAACGTGTTGTACGATGTACTGGTTGCCACGGCCATTTTTATGCTTATTCCGTCCAAGGCGCTTAACCGGTACATGATTTTGCAGGCGGCGCAAAGCGAATACACCCCCCAGGCCATACGCGACAATGTGGTGATGAAGCTCGACTATGCGTCCCAAGCGCTGGTGGATATAAAGGAGGCTGTAAAAGCTGTGGGAGAAAAGCTAAAAGAAATGATTTCGCCGGACATCACTTCGGTGTACTCGCAAACCGCGGATAAAATCTGCAAAAAATGCAACCTGCGTTTGTATTGCTGGGAAACCGCCGGCAACGAAACCTACAACGCGCTAAACGATGTAACCCGTATTCTGCGCAAAAAAACGGCGATTGAAAAAGAGGACCTGCCCGATTATTTTTTAAACCGCTGTTTGTACCCGGCGGATTTTACCGCCCAGCTGAACCGAAATTACAAAGAATACCAACAAAAAATGGCCTCTTTAAAGCGGGTGGGGCAGCTTCGCGCAGTGGTGGCCGACCAATACGAGGCCATTGGCATGATGCTTTCGGAATTGTCCGAAGAAATCGCCTCCTTCAAACAGTTTGACAGCTTAAGCGCGCGCAAAGCGGTGGATTACCTGTTGTCCCAGGGGTTTGAGGTGTTGGGCTGCTGCGCATTTTTTGACCAAAACGGCCGGCTGACCATTGAAATGAGCCTGAATGCGCAAAAACGCATTGCCGCCAAGCTGGAAGAAATCACCGAGGAGCTTTCCGCTTTGTGCATGCGTGCGTTTGAAGTGCCCACCCCGGTGGAGGAGCACAACGCCATCCGCCTGGTGTTCTTTGAAAAGCTGAACTATTCCATGCAGTTTGGCGCTTACCAAATCTGCCACAAGGAAAGCCGCTTTTGCGGCGACGCCTATGTGCATTTTTCCGACCACCGGGGGCATGCGTATATGGTTTTGTCCGACGGCATGGGTTCGGGCGGGCGTGCGGCGGTGGATTCGAACATGACGGTTGCCCTGTTTTCGCGCTTGATACAATCGGGCTTCGCCTTTGGCAGCGCGGTAAAGCTGGTCAACTCCAGCTTGATGATCAAATCGCCCGAAGAATCGCTTTCCACTTTGGATGTGGTAGGGGTGGATTTGTACTCGGGCAAAGGCGAATTTTTAAAGGCCGGCGGCGCGCCCACCTTTGTGCTGCACGAGGGCAAGGTGCAGGTGATTGACAAGGTGTCCATGCCGGTGGGGATATTGTCCCAAACCGGGTTTGCCTGCGAAAATGCCCAGCTTTTTGACAACGATCTGGTCGTCAGCGTATCCGATGGGGTGACAAACGAACCGGAAGAATGGATATCCCAGGAGCTTATCCGTTTTGGGGCGGCCCTTACCCCGCAGGTGTTGGCAAAACGCCTGGCACAGGAGGCAAAACGCCGCCGCCCTGAACAGATGGAAGACGACATCACCGTGGTGGTGGGGCGCGTTAGCCGATGCGAATAAAACAACTTTATAAATGAAAGAAGTTGTTAGGTATTGATAAAATCCCAACCTATTTTTTATAAAAAGTTGGCAGGTATTGTGTAAATTTTGGTAAAAGTGGATGTTTCCCAAAAGAATTCCCAATGTAGAGGTTTATTTGTTGAAAGTGCAAGATTTTCGGTAAAGTTAACAAATAATTCATAAATTTGTTAGCAAAAAAGCAATAAAATTGCCTTGCAAATCGTTTACAGGATGGTATAATAACAAACCGAGCAACAAATAAAAAAGATTGGGAGAGAAAACATTGTTATCGTTTATAGGCTATTTCAATATATCCATCTTTATCTTATTCACACTGTTTTATCTGTACCAAATTGTTTATGCTGTTGTGGCAGTGGTGAAAAAAACCAACCCATACGACAATATCAGCCCCAAAAAACTGCACCGGTTTGCAGTGGTAATTGCCGCACGAAATGAAAGCGCAGTTATCGGCGGGCTTATTGACAGTATCCACAAGCAAAAATACCCGCGCGAGCTTCTTGACGTGTACGTCATTGCAGACAACTGCACCGACACAACCGCACAGGTTGCCAAAAACGCAGGGGCATACGTTTACGAACGCTTTAACCGCCAACAGGTAGGCAAAGGCTATGCTTTGGACTATTTCTTCAAACAGTTACTGAAAGAAAAGAAAGACAAACTCTACGATGGCTTTTTTGTTTTCGATGCCGACAACCTGCTGGATGAAAACTATGTTTATGAAATGAACAAAGTGTTCGATTCGGGCTACCGGGTTGTCACCAGTTACCGCAATTCCAAAAACTACGATTCCAACTGGATTTCGGCTGGTTATTCCTTGTGGTTTTTGCGCGAAGCAAAATACTTAAACAATCCTAGAATGTTGCTCCATACCAGCTGTGCAATTTCCGGTACCGGCTTTTTGCTTTCCAGCGAGATTGTACGCGAAAACAACGGGTGGAAACACCACCTGCTGACCGAAGACATCGAGTTTACCATCGACAGCGTTATCCACGGCGAAACCATCGGGTACTGTGCAAACGCCATGCTGTATGACGAACAGCCCCGCACCTGGAAACAATCCTGGATTCAGCGTTTAAGATGGTCCAAAGGGTTTTACCAAGTGTTTGGCAAATACAGCAAAGACCTGGTAAAAGAGATTTTTAAAGGCAAAAGCTTTGCGTGCTACGATATGCTTATGACCATCGCCCCGGCGCTGTTTGTCACCCTGACAAGCATTGTGGTCAACCTGTTTTTCCTCGTTTTCGGTTTGTTCGTGCCCAGCATGACCGCAACGATGATCCCCACAACCATCACAGCGGTTTGCATGTCGTTTTTCAATTTCTATTTGATGTTGCTCGTGTTTGGTATTTTAACCACTGTAACCGAATGGAAAAATATCAAAAGCACACCTGCTAAAAAAATCAAATATATCTTTACGTTTCCGCTTTTCATCTTTACATATGTGCCCATCTCCATTGCGGCGCTGTTCCAAAAGGTGGAATGGAAACCCATTACCCACTCCATTGCAGCATCCATTGAAGAGTGTACCGTTACAAGCAAACGATAAAGATGCGATACAACCAAAAAAGACAAGCTCCCCAGCTTTAGACGGGTGCTCGTAAGAAAGTA
>CAJFVS010000006.1 GCA_904420505.1 Candidatus Alloruminococcus vanvlietii
AACATTTCTTCAAACGACATGTTTTCGTTGCTTTTTGCACGGTGGGTATTTTCTACCCGGGGGGTAAACGGCCTTCTTTCCGGCCGGGGCTTGGGGGTTTCCACCGCCCGTTTCATCGAAAGGCTAATCTTTCCGTCATCGGAAATGGATAAGACCTTTACTTTAATCATTTGGTTTTCACTTACATGGTCGCGAATTTCTTTTACGTATGTAGAAGCCACTTCCGAAATGTGCACCATACCGGTCACGTTTGGTTCCAGCTCTACAAATGCGCCGAATTTGGTAATGCCGGTTACTTTGCCCTCTACAATACTTCCTACCTCAAGCTGCATAAATGAAAAATGTGCCTCCTTAAGTGTTTATACCGCTATCTCAACTGCCGGATATATCAATGTATACCCTCTCATCGGGATACGCATAGCCTAATTTTTCACGGGCAACACGCTCGATGTATTCCGAATCGTCTTCGCGGGATAAAATCTCTTCAATCTCTTCGTTATACGCGCGCTGCTCTTCACAAGCCTGCATAATTTCATCCACTTGCAGCTTTTTTTCCTGGATTTCAAACTGCAATTGCACAAACGCCACCACAACATACGCGCAAAAAACGCAAACTACCGCTTTGAGCAGTTTGGATTTCTTTTTTGGGGTTTTTTCTGTTTTCCTTGTTTCCTGGCGCATTTGCGTTTTCCCCCGGCATTCGTACGGTTTAACTTCTTCTGCTTGTGTTTTATATACGTTTCATTATACAACACATGCCCACAATGTTTCAAGCCGTATTTGATGCGATTGCCCATTTTTTTCAAGATTTTCCCAAAAAACAGGCCAATGGGGCGCAGTAAATATTGGCAAATGCCTCCAAACAGCTTTACAAACGGGTAAATAAGAATATGAAACAGCACCAGCAGCAATTTTTTTACAAACGCAATCATGCTTTTGGAGGCTTTGAACACTATCTGCCCCACTGTAAAATAATACAGCACAAAGCCCAGAATTTCCCCAATAAAAATAAACAAACGGATTTCCCCGCTTTGGGTGCCTTCCAAAAACACAAAGGTTGCCACAGCCGCCACCCCAAAAAACAGCAAGTCCTGAAAAAAAATCACCACTTTGCCCTTGGGGAATGCCAAACGCAAAATGCGGAACACATCGTAAAGCACGCCCAGGGCCGCCCCCAGCAACATCGACTGCAAAAAGAAGATCGCCTGGCTTGCTACTTCCACTTGCTTCATGCAAACAACCCCTATCGGAAAATGCGGGAGAACAAGGAAGTCCCTTTTGGCATGTCGTCGGAATAAATGAGCGAATGGATATCCCCTTCGATGATAAGCTCGCCGGTTTCCACGCTTAATTTGTTGATGTGCAAATCGCTGCCTTTTACCGAAAGCTGTCCCATATCGGTCAACAGGTTTACACATATTTCATCAAAGCTGTCTATATCCAGCACCCCGGTAATATTCAGCAGCTTGCGGTCCTCCAATATCACATTATGCGGTAGCTTTACCAATTTTTTCTCGTCCGCCATATACAAAAACCTCCTTTTTTTATCACTTCATTTTATGATAAAAAAAGAAGGTTCATTCCACTTATTCCAGCAGTATAAAATTTTCCGAGGCGGTTTCTTTGTTGGCGTATTCGTTGATTTTGGCTACTTTCACCTTTAAGGGCTTTGCCCCCAGCGAAATTTCCAAAACGTCGCCCTCTTTTACCTCGTAAGAGGCGCGTGCCACTTTGCCGTTTACCAGCACCCTGCCCATATCGCAGGCTTCGTTGGCTACGGTGCGGCGTTTGATAAGCCGCGATACTTTTAAATATTTATCCAATCTCATAAACCATACCTAAAACAAAAACCAGCCGCTATGTGCTGGTTTTCATCCCTTGTGCAAAACTTATTTGGCAACAGAATCTTTCAACGCTTTACCAGCTTTGAAAACCGGTGCTTTGGTAGCAGCGATGGTGATTTCTTCTTTGGTTCTGGGGTTGATGCCTTTTCTCTCGCCGCGCTCTTTTACTTCAAAGGTGCCAAAACCAACCAATTGTACTTTGTCGCCGCTTGCAAGTGCTTCTGTGATGGAATCAATTACAGCACCGATGGCTTTGTCGCTGTCTTTTTTGGAAAGCCCTGCTTTCAAAGCTACCTGTGCGATTAATTCTGCCTTTGTCATCTTTGTATTCCTCCTGAGAATAAAAAATATAATTTATCGAAATCAGAAAACTCTGATTAACCGCTTATTGAAGTTCTTTTGCCTGTTTCCACAAAGCGTTTAAGGTGTCGATATCCGCTTGGTGCATGTCCACATTCTGGGCAGCTGCCAATTCCTCCACCTTTAAAAAGCGGCGGATGAACTTTTCGCAGGAGCGCCCCAGGCTCTCTTCTGCATCCAGCTTTAAAAAACGCGCCACATTCACACAGGAAAACAGCACATCGCCCAGCTCTTCGTCCATATCCGCGGGGTTTTGCGCGCTAATAGCCGCTTGCAGCTCGCGCACTTCGCTTTGCAAATCCTCCAGCGCCATTTGGGCATCCGTGTAATCAAATCCCGCCTTGGCCGCCCGGCTTTGCACCTTTTGGCTGCGCATAAGCATGGGCAGGGTTTTGGGCACGCTTAACAAGGTTTGCCCCGCTGTGGTTTGCCCTTTGGATTTTTGCTTGATTTCGTCCCAGTTTTTGAGCACCTGCTCGCTAGTATCGGCCCGAACGGTGCCAAATACATGCGGGTGGCGTTCAATGAGCTTTTTGCAGATACCGTCTACAACGTCGGCAAACGAAAACGAGCCCTGTTCTTCTTCTATGCGCGCATGGAACACCACCTGCAACAGCACATCGCCCAATTCTTCTTTTAACAAATCTTTGTCTTTTAAATCAATGGCTTCCAGCACTTCGCAGGTTTCTTCTAAGAAATTTTTACGGATGGATTCATGGGTCTGCTCTTTGTCCCACGGGCAACCGTTTTCAGAGCGCAGCATGCGCATAATCGCAAGCAAATCCTCCATGCCGTACTGCGGTTTGTGCCAGGTGCCGGCCGGTGTAATTTCCATATCTTTTTGCGGTTTGTTTGAAAGGCTCAATTGCTCTACTTCCTTTATTTATGCCCATTTGAAACGAATTCTATATGCTATATTACCTTATTAGTTTATGTTTTTCAAGTAGTTGCGCCAATTTTTCCCCATTTGGCAGCATATTTATATCCTCTTTGGAAATCCCCTTTATCAAAAACAGCACCAACAGGTACACAACGCCTGCAACGCCAATGGCCAAAACCGTACAAACGCTTTGTGGCAGTGCGTTTATACGCTGCAGCAAACCATACGCTCCCCATGCCCCGGCCCCGCAAAAAATAGCTGCAACCAAAGGCTTTACAAACACGCTTTTCATATCCAGCGAAATCTGGCACCGATTGCACAAAAAGGCAATGCCCGCCACAGCGATAAACACATAACAGGCAAGCGTGCCCAGCGGCGCGCCCTGGATATTCAGCTCAGGGATTGCCACGGCAAAATAGTTGATGCCCAGTTTGAGAGCCCCGCCGATGAGCATAAGCTTTACCGCCAAAAACACCTGCCCCACCCCTTGCAGCATGCTGTTGACCGGGGTGGTAACCGCTACAAATATCACCGCCAGGCCCATAATGCGCAAAATGGGCGCGGCAATCATGGCTTCCTGCGGGCGCGCGCTGTAAATAAGCAGCAAAATCGGCTCGGACAGCACACACAGCCCAATACCCGCGGGAATGGCGATTAAACAGGTGATGCGGATGACCGATTCCACATTTTTGCGCACCAGCTCGCGGTTTTTCAGCGCCCAGGCCGATGCCACCGCCGGCAAGGCGCTTACCCCAAAGGTGGAAGTTAAGGTGGGCACCAAGTTAAACAAGGTGATGGCGCACTGGTAGGAGCCATACAGATAGTTGGGGATCTCGCTTAATTGCTTGCCCTGGGGGATAAGCCCCTCATACATCTGCAAAATGGCTTGGGCATTGCTTTCCAAAGCCGCGCCAACGCGGTTCATCAAGCTCATCAAATCAATAAGCGAGGTTAAATTCACCACCACCGCGCTTAAACACACCGGTATGGCAATCATCACCAGGCGCTTGAAGTGGTTTTTGGTGCTGTCCGCCACCGGGGAAGCCATCAAATCCGCCTGGGTGATGCCGTCGCCCCGGCGCTTGTGCCGCGCCCACAGGTAAACGGCGCCCACAAAGGTGCTCACCGTCATGCCCAAAACCGCCCCGGCCGCCCCATAGGCGCAGGCCACGCTTTGGGCCTGCTCGATGCTGGGGACAACCTGCCCCATAATGCGCCCGGTTGTTTCATACTGGCCCATGCACCAGCGCATAGCGCCCCAGGCAAAGCCCAGCCCGCAGATGAGCTTGACAACCGCTTCAATCACCTGGGAGATGGCGGTGGGGTACATGTTGCTCATGCCCACATAATAGCCGCGGTAAATGGACATGATGCAGCAAAAAAAGATAGACGGCGCTATGGCGACCACGGCCAGATAGGAGCCGGGGTTGTCAATAAGCTTTACAAACGGGCCGGCCCCGAAAAAAATAATCAAAAACCCAATAAGCCCCGAGCCGATAAACAGGTATTTGGAAACGGTTAAAATCCTTCGCACATCGCGAAAGCGGCGCAGGGCAATTTGTTCGCTTACCAGCTTGGACACCGCCACCGGGAACCCCGAAATGGCCAGCGCATAAATGGGGTTAAACAAATTATAAGCCGTGCCAAAATAGCCCATGCCGTCCCCGCCCAGCAAATTGAATAAAGGCAGCTTAAACAACGCCCCAATGAGCTTGACGATGATGGTGGCGGCGCTTAAAATAATGGCGCCGTGTAAAAAACTCTGTCCTTTTTGTTTTGGCAAGCCTACCCCTCCATAACTTGACCGGCCTTTATATACACTACAAAACCGTTAAAATCAACAGTACGGGCTATCACTAGTATAGCCCGTATTGTATAGATATTGTGGTTTTTTGCAAAATATGCGTTTAATCGCGCCCGAACAGCATTTCAAAATAATCCGGGAACGGCCAGTACTGCTTGGAGGTAATGGTTTCCATTTCATCCCAAATGCGGCGCAGCTGCTCCATAATTGGCAGCATTTCCTGCGCACAGATTTCCGCCTGTTTGAGCGTAGGGGAAGCCCCCTTTACCTGCTGCATCTTTTCTTTTAAAAAGGCAACCGTGCGGTCGGAATCCAGCAAAAGCGAACGGATATGCGAAACTTTTTCCATTACGCCGCTGTCGGCCATGTCAAAGTTTGCAAAGCACTGCTGGGTTTGCATAAGGTCGCGCGCATAGTTTACAGCCGCCGGGTACAGCTGGCGCTGCACCATATACACCATGGTGTTGGCTTCAATCATGCGGTTTTTCATGTAGGTTTCCAGCATAACCTGGTATTTGGCGTGCAGTTCGCCGTTTGTATACACCCCGTAATGCTCAAAAAGTTCGGTGGTTTTGGGGTCGATTAGCGCCGCGGCACAGCTTACGGTGTCTGTCAGGTTGGGCAAACCGCGCCGCGCGGCTTCTTCTACCCATTCTTGGGAATAGCCGTTGCCGTCAAAGAAAATGCGTTTGTGCTGCTGATAGGTGGTGGTGATGATTTCCTTAATCGTAGCGTCAAAATCGGTGGAGACCTCCAGCATGGTGGCAAATTCATCCAATGCCTGTGCAACGGTTAAATTCAGCACCGTATTCGTCCACGAAACCGACATAGACGAGCCCAGCATACGGAATTCAAACTTATTGCCGGTAAAGGCAAAGGGGGATGTGCGGTTGCGGTCGTTGGAGTCGGCCGAAACCCGCGGCAGGGTTTCCACGCCAAAATCCAAAATGCGGTTGTCGCTGGGGTTGTTTTCGCGGTTTTTGGCAATGTTTTTGATAACCGCCAAAATCTCTTCGCCCAAAAACATCGAAATAATCGCCGGCGGTGCTTCGCCTGCGCCCAAACGGTGGTCGTTGCCGGCCGAAGCAGTAGAGGCGCGCAACAGCCCTGCGTGGGTATCCACCGCTTTGATGACCGCGCACAAAAACACCAGGAATTTGGCGTTATCATAGGGGTTTTTGCCCGGTTCCAACAGGTTTACGCCTGTGTCGGTGGAAATGGACCAGTTGTTGTGCTTGCCCGAACCGTTGACATATTGGAAGGGTTTTTCATGCAGCAGGCACGCCAGATTATAACGCTGCGCCACCTTGTGCATGGTTTCCATGATAAGCTGGTTTTGGTCGGCGGCAATGTTGTCCACCGAGAAAATGGGCGCCAGCTCATGCTGGCAGGGGGCAGCTTCGTTGTGCTTGGTTTTGGCCGAAACCCCCATTTTCCACAGCTCTTCGTCCAGTTCCTTCATAAAGCTGGCAATGCGCTCATCCAGCATGGCAAAATAGTAGTCGTCCATTTCCTGGCATTTGGGGGGCTTGGCCCCAAACAAGGTGCGCCCGGTCAGCATCAAGTCCATGCGGGCTTTGTAATCGTCCAGGTCGATGAGGAAATATTCCTGCTCTACCCCTACATTGGCCGAAACACGGGTGACCATATGGTCCCCAAACAGCCGCAAAATGCGCAAAGCCTGGGTATTCAGCGCCCGGCCAGAGCGCAGCAGCGGGGTTTTTTCATCCAGCGCTTCGCCGGTATACGAACAAAACGCCGTGGGGATGCAAAGCGTTACGCCCGATTTGTCCTCTTTTAAAAAAGCCGGGGAAGTCGGGTCCCACATGGTGTAGCCGCGCGCTTCAAAGGTGGCGCGCAAACCGCCCGAGGGAAACGACGAAGCATCCGATTCGCCCTGGGTAAGCATTTTGCCCGAAAACTCCATAATCGCCCCGCCATCCTTGTTGGGGGATAAAAACGATTCATGTTTTTCCGCCGTGCAGCCGTTTAACGGCTGGAACCAGTGAGTATAATGGGTGGCCCCGCGGCTAATGGCCCAATCCTTCATGGCGTTGGCAACCACCTCCGCCAAAGACGGGTCCAGCGGCAGGTTTTGGTCGATGACCTTGCGCAAGGATTTATAGGTATCTTTGGGCAGGCGCTCACGCATCACACGGTCGTCAAACACATTCATGCCAAAATTTTCATATGTAACATGTTCTTTCACCAATCAAAGTCCTCCAAAATTTCTGTATTCATCTGTTTTCCAAGCTTCTTGCCTTTTCCACGTTTTATGATAATATAATCCCTTTGCTTATGCAAGAGATAAGCGGGTGTTTTTTTGCCTACAATGGCTTTGGGCAGCGTTTTTTATGTGTTTTGGGGTGGTTTTAAGGCAACTGCCGCCCGCCGGGGCTACGCGCGGTTTTACGCCAAAACCTTTTTTATCCGCTTTATAAGGCCAACGCCCCCGCGTTTTGCTTACAGCGCCAAATGCCGCGCGGTTTGGCCCCTTACAAAACAAGCGGAGAAACGCATGGTTTTCTCCGCAGTTTTTTCTTATTTTTCAAGCTTTGCACCGCAGTTTTGGCAGTAACTTGCCTTTTTGGGGTTGCCCTGCCCGCATTTGGGGCAGCGGGTGGTTTCCTTTATGGCGTCAATCTGTTCGTTTAAGCTTTTTAGCTGCGCCAGGTATTCATCAATTTTGCCAATGGTCTCTTCATACAATTCCTGGTTGGTTTGGCCGTTTTTGCTTTGGTAGTATGCCAT
>CAJFVS010000007.1 GCA_904420505.1 Candidatus Alloruminococcus vanvlietii
AATCTTTGGGATTATTGATAATCTTTTTCATTTGGTCGTCGCCCCTTTTTCATAAAATTGGATGTCAAACATCAACCTGTGTTAATTTTATCACAGAAGCATTCAAAATACAATTGTGCAAATTGCAAACCATTCTTTTTGTATACATTGCACAATAATCCGTTTGGATTTGTAGTAACATCGCTACTTTCCAAAAAATCCCAACTCACAGCGGCCCTTGCAAAAAACACCCATAAAAATAACAAAAGCAGAGCATATTGCCCTGCTTTTGTTACTAAGAATGAGAAAAAATATCAGAAAAAAGTGGGATTGGCCAAAAATTGTTTTACACCGAAACGCCGTGCTTGAAAATAGCAATTTCGCGGGCGTTGTTTTCCTCGGCGCGGGTGCGCTTACCAGACGCCACCTGCAAGATGTAATCAAAAAAGCGGCTGGCTGCGTCCTGTATGCTTTCGCCGTTGACGATATCGCCGGCGTTAAAATCAATCCAGTTGCCTTTTTTATGGAAAAGCTCGGTGTTGGTGGAAATTTTCACCGTAGGGGCCGGTGCGCCAAAAGGTGTGCCGCGCCCGGTGGTGAACAAAACCATATGGCAGCCCGAAACGGTAAGCGCGGTGGAGGCAATCAAATCGTTGCCCGGGGCGCTTAACAGGTTCAAGCCCTTGGTGTGCACCCGCTCGGCGTGTTTAAGCACGTCCGAAACCGGCGCCTTGCCGCCCTTTTGCACACACCCTAAGGATTTATCCTCCAGGGTAGTGATGCCGCCCTTTTTGTTGCCGGGCGAAGGGTTTTCATATATCACTTGGTTATGGGAAATGAAGTATTCTTTAAAATCGTTGATGAGATGCACCGTTTTTTCAAAGATTTCACGGTTTTTGCAGCGGTCCATCAATAAGGTTTCCGCGCCGAACATCTCAGGCACCTCGGTTAAAACGGTGGTACCGCCCTGGGCGACCAGCATATCGGAAAACACGCCCACCATGGGGTTGGCGGTGATGCCCGAAAACCCGTCCGATCCGCCGCATTTTAAGCCTACAACCAGCTTGTCGGCCGAAACCTCCACCCTTTTTTGCGGGCGAATCATTTGGGCCAGCTCTTTTATCTGCCCCAAAGCGGCTGCAAGCTCGTCTTCTTCGTCCTGGCACTGCACAAAGCGCACGCGCTCAGGGTCGTACTCGCCTAAAACTTCTTTAAACGAAGCCTGGGTGTTGTTTTCGCACCCTAAGGAAAGCACCAGCACGCCCGCCGCGTTGGGGTGATGCACCAACCCCGCCAGGGTTTTCTGGGTGTTTACCAGGTCATCGCCCATCTGCGAGCAGCCAAAGGGATGCACAAAGGTGTATACGCCCTCTAAGCCTTCGGCTACAAACTGCTGGGCTTCTTTTGCGATGTTTTGCGCAATGGCGTTTACGCAGCCAACGGTGGGGATAATCCAAATCTCGTTGCGAATGCCCACCGACCCGTCTTTTCTGGGGTAGCCCAAAAAGGTGCGGGCAGGCTGCTTTTGCAGCGGCTGAAAATGGGGGTGGTACTCGTAGTTGAGCACCTCGCCCAGGTTGGTTTTTACATTGTGGGTATGCACCCACTCGCCTTTATGAATATCACACACGGCATGCCCGATGGGAAAGCCGTATTTGATGATGTTTTCGCCTTGTTTGATGTCGCGTATGGCGATTTTATGCCCCTGGTCGATGTCCTGCTGCACAACAATCTGGCCTGCAACCGCATCGACTATGCTCCCCTTTTTTACCGGGTGCACCGCCACCACAACATTATCCATCTCGTTAATCAACAGTGTGGAAACCATGCCGGCCCCTCGCTTTCGCATTATTTAACCAAATCCTCCAGCACAGCGCGCATGCCGCGGGTGCGGATATCTTTGACATAGGCGGCCACCTGCGGTACAAAGCCCTCATAACGGCTTAAGTCCTCGCCCCAGAAATCCACATTGGAAGCGGCTTTCTGTACGTATTCGTCCACGTCGCCGGTGGAATATTTCTGGAAGAACTGAAGGTTTTTGGCGTCGTCAAAAATATTGTAGGTGTTTTGGCCGCGTGTGCCCTGCAGCTGGCCGTTTTGGATGTCTTTGCCTGTGTAGAAGGCAAGCAGCGCTGCAAACGAGAAGGTGAGGTATTTGGGCAAATTGCCGGTTTTTTCTATATAGCCTGTAAAAGAAGGCAATACTCTGGCTTTCCATTTGGAAACCGAGTTCATAGAAATCGACAGCAGCGCATGCTTGATGTAAGGATTTTCAAAGCGCTCAATCACCGAGTTGGCAAAATCTTTAAGTTCCTGCTCGGGCAAGGTGAGCGTCGGGATGACATCATTGAAAATTACACGCTGCATGTAAGTGCGGATGGTTGGGTCGTCCATGCACTCCAGGATGTAGTCCTTGCCGGCTAAGTATGCCGCCAGCACCGACGAAGTATGTACGCCGTTTAAAATGCGCACCTTCCTGTCGCGGTAGGGTTTGATGTCGTTTGTAAAGATAACGTCCATCTGCGCTTTGTTCTGCATGGCTTTGTCCAGCGGAAATTCTTTGGAAATATCCTTGTCGCTTTCAATAACCCACAACGCAAACAGCTCGCCGGAATCCAAAAGCTTGTCTTCATATCCAAGCTCATTACACAGGCTTTCGGCTTCGTCTTTGGGGTAGCCGGTGATGATACGGTCTACCAAAGTGGTGCAGAAAATGCAGGCGGACTCTACCCAAGCCTTAAACGCATCGGGCAAACCCCACAATTGGATGAACTGGAGCACGCACTCCTTGAGCTTTTTACCGTTGGCTTCGATGAGTTCCACCGGAACCATCACAAGGCCCTTGGTTTCATCGCCATTAAAATAGGTAAAACGCTCGTACAAGAATTTTGTAAGCTTGCCGGGGAATGTTTTGGGCGGGGTGTTCTCTATTTTATCCTCCGCGTCAAACACAATGCCGGCTTCTGTGGTGTTGGATACCACAAAACGCAGGGTGTCTACATGCGCCAGTTCCATGTATTCTTTATATTGGCTGTATGCATCCACCACCGAATCCACGCTGGTGATAACCGAGTTTTCCACTACGGTTTTTCCTTCTAACCTACCCCTTAAAGATAAAGTATACACGCAATCCTGTTTAACAAAGTTTTCCAAGCTGCCAAATTCAATTGGCTTTACAATAACGATACCCGCATCCATGACACCTTCTTTATTTGCGGTGTCAATCATATAATCCACGAATCCCCTTAAAAAGTTGCCTTCTCCATACTGAATTACCTTGATTGGGCGTCGAGTCTTAGGCGCGATACTTTGGTTCAGGATGTTCATGTTAACTCCTCCTTAAAGTGTAAGTGCTTACAAGTTTCACTATAATACATCGATTCAAAAATGTCAATCTTATTTTTTATATAATTTTTCCAACAAAAAATTGGCTATAATAATTGATTTTTTGGCATATACGGTTTATAATCAAAGCAAATAAAAAAAGAAAATACCTGTAAGTGCTTACAAAAAACATCTCATTATAACGTCATTACATATGGCGTTTGGTGGATTTCTTTTCAGGAAGGGGCGACGCTTCTGAATATCTATGACATCGCTTCCAAAGCAAACGTTTCCATTGCAACCGTTTCCAGGGTTTTAAACAACAAAGGCTCTGTAAGCGAAAAAACCCGCCAGCGGGTGTTAAGCGTAATGGACGAAAACAACTACACCCCCAACATGTTTGCCCGCAGCCTGGGGCTGAACACCATGAAAATGGTGGGCGTGCTGTGCTCGGATATTTCCGACATCTTTTATGCGCGTTCCATCTCGGTGATAGAAAAACGCCTGCGCGCCGAAGGGTTCGACATGATTCTTTGCTGCACGGGGGTCAACATCACCGATAAGAAAAAGTATATGGAGCTTTTGCTGCAAAAGCGGGTGGACGCCATGATTTTAATCGGTTCCATCTTTAAAGAGCAAAACGACAACTCCCATATCGAGGAAGCCGCCAGGCGCGTGCCGCTGGTGATTATCAACAGCTACCTGGACCTTCCCAACACCTAGTGCGTGTACTGCGATGAAGAAAACGCCGCGTACGAAGCCGTGAGCTTGATGATTAAAGACGGTCGCAAGCGCATCGGGTATGTGTGCGGGCCGCAAACGCCCAACGCTTTGTTAAAAGAGGCGGGTTTCCGCCGCGCGCTGGCGGACAACAACCTGCCGGCCATACCGGAATTGATTGTGCACGGGCGCCCCACCTTGGAAGACGCCTATGCGTATGTCAACCAGCTGGTGATTGACAAAGTGAAGTTTGACGCCTTTTTTATGGCCGAAGACATCATCGCGGTGGGCGCCATCAAGACGTTAAGGCACCACAAAATCAAAATCCCGGACGATGTGTGCTTAATCGGCTTTAACAATTCCATCTACTCGCAGTGCTGCAGCCCCACCATTACCACAGTGGACAACTTGATTGAAACCTGCTCGACCACGGCGGTAAACATTTTATTGGATTTATTTGAAGGTAAGCAGGCCCCTACCAGGGTGGCGCTTAATTCCAACCTGGTGGTGCGCGAAACCTTTACCGTGTAAACGGGTTGATTTTTTAGACAGAAAGAAGAGGTTTATTGTATGAAAGCGTTTATGGACAAAGACTTTCAATTAAACACCCCTACCGCGCAAAAGCTGTATTTTGACTATGCAGCCAAAATGCCCATCATCGACTACCACTGCCATATCTCGCCCAAAGAGATTGCCGAAAACAAAACCTACGAAAGCATCACCGAGGTTTGGCTGGGCGGCGACCATTACAAATGGCGCGTTATGCGCGCATGCGGCGTGGACGAACGCCTGATCACCGGCGACGCCACCCCGTATGAAAAATTCGAAGCCTGGGCCAACACCCTGCCCAAATGCGTGGGCAACCCGCTGTACCACTGGGCGCATATGGAGCTGAAAACCTACTTTGGCTTTGACGAACCCTTAAGCGGCAAAAACGCCAAAAAATGCTTTGATATCTGCAACAAGCGCTTGGTGGAGGAAAAACTGTCGGTGCGCGATATCATCAAAATGAGCAACGTCAAGCTCATCTGCACCACCGACGACCCCATCGACTCGCTGGAATGGCACGAAAAAATCAAAAACGACCCCACCTGCGAGGTAAAAGTCATCCCCGCATGGCGCCCGGACAAAGCGGTCAACATCGACAAGGGCGGCTTTGTGGAATACATCCAAAAGCTGGGCGAGGTTTCGGGTGTGAAAATCGATTCGTTTGAAGCGCTGAAAAAAGCCCTCTCCCTGCGTTTGGACCATTTCTGCGCCTATGGCTGCAAAGCGTCCGACCATGGGCTGGACGCGGTGGTGTTTGCCCCCTGTACCGATGAAGAGGCCGACGCCATCCTGAAAAAAGCCCTTTCGGGCGGGGCGGTAAGCGAGGTAGAAGCCCGCCAGTACATGACCGCTTTGCTGTTGTTCTTTGGGCGCGAATACGCCCGCCGCGGCATTGTGATGCAGCTGCACTACGGGGCGATCCGCAACAACAACACCCCCATGTTTAAGGCTTTGGGCCCCGACACTGGGTTTGACTCCATTGCCAAGCCCGACTGCGCCATGGCGCTTTCGCGCTTCTTGGATACCCTCAACTGCGACAACCTGCTGCCCAAAACCATCGTATACGCCATGAACGCTTACGACAACGAAGTCATCTCCACCACCATCAACTGCTTTAACCGCGGCGGCGAGCCTGCCAAAATGCAGCTGGGCTCCGCTTGGTGGTTTAACGACACCAAAACCGGCATGAAAAAACAGCTGACCGACCTTGCCAACACCAGCGTTCTGGCAAACTTTGTGGGCATGCTCACCGATTCCAGAAGCTTCCTTTCCTACACCCGCCACGATTATTTCCGCCGCATTTTGTGCGACCTTATCGGCACCTGGGTGGAAGAGGGCGAATACCCCTGCGATATGGAATTTTTAGGCAAAATGGTGCAGGACATCTCTTACAACAACACGGTAAACTACTTTGGGTTTGATGTAAACTAACTTTTTTGACCTTCTCTGCATCAAACCGTATACAAAAAAGGCCGCTTTTTAAAAGCGGCCTTTTGTTTTGCTTTTTTGCACCAAATGGCGCCTAGGTAAAACCGTTTGCCCCGGCTACACGGCTGCTTTGGCCTAAGGCGGCGTTGGCAAATCTCCCCTTGGCCGGGCGCATGCTTTTGCTTGCCGGCCCCTGCTTTTGCTTTGCCAAACGGCCCCAGGCAGCAAAAACCGCATGCCCAACGGGGACGCGCCAAATTGATAACCGGTTTGCTCCACCCCATAAGCCGCGGCTTTTTCATCTACAAGGGCAGCGCCGCTTGGCATGATGCAAAGCGCCAAAACAGCAGCCTTGCCAAAAATGCGGCGCGTATGCCAATGGGGGCGGCCTAAAACGCGCCTTAACAAATATGCGCCAAAACATAAAAATATCCCCACCGGCAAACTGCGCCTGCGGGGATATTGCTTTTTAACCCAACGGCTATGAATTGCGCTTTTTTTGCATCCTGCCGATGGCCGCATGTTCGTTGGACAATTCTTCCAGCAATTTGCAAAAGCTCCAGCTTTGGTTGTTGGCGGTCACCATCGCCTTTAACGGGATGTTTACCCCTTGTGTTTGCAGCGCTTTTAAAAAGGCGTTCATGCGTGCGTTTGGCATCGCGCACATCACCACGCACCCGCCGCAGTCAACATGCCGGCCGGCTTCCTCTTTGCGGGCAAACCCTGCAAAACCCGCCAAATACCCAATGCTTTGGGCAAGGTCTTGGTCGCTTATGTATTTGGCGGCTATGTCCATATCCTGCAAAATGGCATCCAGCGCCTGGCGGCGTTCATCGTCAATGCCATATGCCAGCACACACGCCTGCATTTGTGTAACAACCCGTGCTTTCAAAAAAATTCCTCCCTGCCCGGGGCGCCGCTTTGGCAAGTAAAAAAATGCGCGCCCTGTATTGCGCTTAGCATACCACACCTGCCGGCCGGTTGGCAAGGGTCAGGGCAAAATAGGCGGGCAGTTTTTGCACAGCTTTTGGTAAATTTGGGTAAACGCCTGCACATGCAGCTGTTCATCCTGGATGATACGTTCGAGCATTTTGACAATGTGCGGGTCGTCTATCACCGCCATTTGCCGCTCGTATTTTTCAATGGCCGCGCGTTCGCCCAAAATGGCCTGCTGCATCATGGCCTGCGGGGTGCCGGCATAATGGTTGTAGCAGGCGTTCCAGTATATGTGGCGTCTTCCTTCCTGTTTCCACAAACGCGGGTCCTGCCCCAAAAGGCGCGTGAACTGCGCAAAAATTTCCAAATGGCGCATTTCCACCAGGCTGACCTGGTGAAACAGCTTGGCGATGGATTCGTCTTCCAACATCACCGAGTTGTAAAAATAGGTGCTTACCGCCCCCATTTCGGAATTTCTTCCCCCGACATTGGAAAGCATAAGGCGGGCATAATAGGCGTTTTTCCCCTCCACCTGGATGGGCGGGTATGGGCTGTTATTGGTCGCAAGCATCTGCATGGTGTGTCCTCCCCTTTTCGTTTTCAAAAAATGCTTTGTTATGCAAATACGCTTTGGAATACGGTTTTTCTTTGCCGGCAAGCTCGTTGTGATAAACGGCCAAATCGGTTTTTCCCAAATGGTAATAGCACACGCACAGCTGGATATGCGGCAAATACCCATAGCAATCGGGCAGAACAAACCCGCCGCGGCGTGCGTTGCGGTTGTTTCGCAGCGCGCATTCATACCAAAAAACAGCTTGGCCGTACCGTTGCTTGTTCAGCATATATTCCCCCGCTTTGCAGCAAACCTCCGCGCGGGGGGTATCGTAAGCAAAACTGAAAAACAGCCATCTCAGCGCTTCGTCTTCCTGTTTTAACGCCATATGGCAGTCAAACAGGGTGATGCAGGCTTCAATGTTGTTTTCCACCCAGCCCTTTCCTTGGCGCAAAAACAAAACCAGTTCGTCAACCGCCTGTTCATAGCGCTGGTGGTAGTAAAGCTCCCTGGCATAATAAAACCGCTGGCGCGCGTCAAGCGGCGTGCCCTTTTGCAGCATGCTTTCAAAAATGCGCAGGTTGCGCATGGGGTCGCCCGGGCGCAGCTTTTTATGGCTTACCGCCGCCTGGCTGTATACAATGTTTCCCCGCGGCGCAATCACCTCATGAATAGCCCCCTGCCATAAAAATCCCTTATGGTTTTTGATTAAACGTTCGCGGTAATACGAAAAAACCGGCTTATCCCTCTCGTCAAACGCAACGTTGTACAGCATCATCACCACATCCACATCCGGCGTTAGGCTGGCTTTTAACTTTAAAAATTCCTGCCGGTCGTTTTCCAGCAGGATATCGTCGGCATCCAGCCACATGCAGTAATCCATCGTCGCTTTGGAAAACGAAAAATTGCGTGCCAGGGCAAAATCGTCCTGCCAGGCAAAATCGTATACATGCTTGGTATAGGTTTGCGCAATTTCACGGGTTTTGTCGGTCGAGCCGGTATCTACAATCACAATTTCCTCTACCAAATCCTGCACGCTGTTTAAACAGCGCGCCAGCACGTCTTCTTCATTTTTTACAATCATGCACAGGCTAATACTCGGCATCCGGTTCCCTCTTTCCCTTTTGTTTTGCTAAAGTGTATGCAAAAACATGCGGGAATTTGCACACAAAAAACATCCCGCCTGTTTAGACGGGATGTTTTGGGAAGAATGGTTTATTCCACCACGCGGATGGTATATACACGGTCAAACTGCGCCGGGTAGGTCTCCAGCACCTGGCCCGAATGCGTTATCTGCAATACGGCGCCTTCTTCAATTTGCGCAAACGAAATCGGGCTGCCGTCCTGGTTTAGCACATAGCCTTCCACCTCGGTAATGGCAAATTGCCCGGCGCTTAAGCGTTCTTCTTCCCCCAAATGGGGTTCTATAAGCAGTATGCCATCGTTTTGCAGCACACGCCCTTTGAATGCAAAGGTATCCTGGTCGCCCATAAGGCACCAGCATGTAACGCCTACCATCGTCATCATGCACAGCACAACAACCGAAACAAACGTACGTATTTTCATAAGGTTTCCTCCTCGTCGGATGCCTCTTCCTCATAAGGCAAGCAAATCTGCTTAAGCGCGCCAAACAGCGCCGCTGCACATTCCATAAAAACACAAAGCAGTTGTTTCATCTGGCATCCTCCTTTAAGGCGGCTAGAATACCGACAACAATGTGGTAATAAACTGCCGCTGGGTTAAGTTATGTCCTTCAATGTGGTAGCCCACACCGTTGTATACAAATTGTGCTACAAACAACGGGTATTCCCCGCTGGGTTGATGGGTAACCGGGTCGTAAGGGCCAAAATCGTTCATCAAATACCCAATAAACACCGGCGTATCTTCTACATAAGAGCGGTTTTCTTGCTGAAACTGGTACAGCCCGCATTGGGATGGGATTTTATTTTTTGCAACCTCTATGCGAAGCTGCGCGCGGTCGGGAACATATTCCTCTGGGTTTTCATTGTCCTGCCATTGGTAATAAAACGTATCGTGTACCAGCTCGCCCTGGGCGTTGTACACAACCGTTTGGGTGTGCCCTTCCCGCTGCTGGGGGGTTAACCCCTGCGGTATTTTGGTGGGCAAAAACGCATGCCCCAAATATTCCAGCACTTGGTTTTCATCCCATTTTTCCTCGGTGGTATCCTCCCCAAAATACAGGCGGGAAGCAACATCGCCCATGCCGTCGCTTTTCACAAAATACAGCACCCCATCGGAAAGCTCCACCTTCGGGGCAATCTGGCCGTCCTGCAAAGGGGTTTGGATTTGTATGCCTTCTTCCGGTGCCGTGTCCTGGCTTTGCGGCTGTGTTTGCGGCTGCACGGCCGCCTGCTGGGGCAAATTTTGCGGCAAAAAGCGCACCAAAGGCAAACACAGGGCCACCAAAAGCGCGCATGCCACGCCCAATACAGCCGGCGCAGCCCCTTTTATTTTCCAAAAGCTTTTTTTCGGCTGCGGTGCCTTTGCGCATGCTGCACAGGTTTTTTCCACCAGCTGCGCAGGGGCATGTATCTGGTTACACCATTGGGTGTATTGGTCTTGAAACATCGTCAAACTCTCCTTTGTACAATTTGGCCAGGGCTTTGCGCGCACGGGTAAGGCCGGTGCGCACAGCGCCTTCGCTTTTGTGTAACATCCGGGCAATTTCCGCTGTGGAATAGCCTTCAAAATAAAAAAGGTGAATAAGCGCGCGCTGTTTTGGGTTTAAAGCCCCCAGCGTCTCCAGCAAAGGGGAAAATGGCTCTTGTTCTACCTTAAAAGGCGCTTGCACAGGCAGTGATTTTTCGCGTTTGGCACAGCGCCAAAAGGTTTTGCATTGGTTAATGCTCACCCGGATAAGACACGCCTTGCGGTGTTCTTCGCTGGCAAATACGGGGGCTTTTGGCATATACGCCAAAAACACTTCCTGAAAAGCGTCCTGTGCATCGTAAGGGTTGCACAGCTGCGCATACAAAAGCCGGTATACCATATCCGCGTAGCGAACAATTACCTGCTGGGGCGAAAGTTCTTCCAAGGGTGTAGGATGCATCACATTTCCCCCTTTCACCCTTAATACGAACCAGCACCCCAATTGTTACAAAGAAGAGCGTATTTTTTTATTTTTCCTACACCACACAATGCCTACCGGTTTGCCAAGGCAAAATATAGGCAAATGGCACAAAATGCAAAAAAGCCGGTGCACCCGCGGTGCTTTCATCCTTTACAATGCAAAATTCGGCTTTTCTATTGGGGCAGGTGTGCGTTTTGTGAAAAAAGCAAAAAAATAAGCGCCGGAGTTCGGCGCTTTGCTGTATTTTTAAATGTTTTTAAATGCCGGGATCCTTTTGCAGCTTGCGGAATGTATAAACGGTCATCAAAACGCCTACCAGCGCCCCCACCAGTTCGGAAACCGGGAATGTAACCCATACCCCGATTAACCCCAGCGGCTTGCTGAATATAAGCGAAAGCGGCACAATTAAAACAAGCTGGCGCAAAAGCGATATCATAAGCGACTGTATCCCCTGGCCCATGGCCTCAAACACGCCCGAGAGCACCACCCCCACGCCGGAAAACAAAAAGCCAACGCTAATTATGCGCAAAGCGGTTACCCCCATCTGCATCGTTTCGGGGGTGGCATTAAACAAACGCATAATCGGCTGTGGAACCGCCATAAACAGCACCGTGCCCACCGCCATAATCACCGTGGCCACCAGTATGCTTATTTTGATGGTTTTTTTCATGCGGTTGTAATAACCTGCGCCAAAATTGTACGAAACAATCGGGCGCATGCCCTGCACCAGGCCGGAGGTCGGCATATATACAAACGTCTGCATTTTGTAGTAAAGGCCGAACACCGCCACCGCGCTTTGGTGGATAGAAGCCAAAATGCCGTTTAATACGCTTACCAAAATCGAAGGCATAGACGTCATAAGCGCCGAAGGCACCGCAATGGAATACAGCTTGCCAATGGTGCGCCAGCGCAGCTTAAACCCGCGGAAAGAAATATCCACCCCGTGGTTGGTTTTGATAAAGAAAATAACCGAAAGCACACAGGCGCACATCTGGCCAACAACCGTTGCAATGGCGGCGCCCATCACTTCCAGCCGCGGGAAACCAAACAGGCCAAAAATCATAATGGGGTCCAGAACAATGTTGATAATGGCCCCTACCCCCTGCATGATCATGGGGATTTTCATATTGCCCTGCGCCTGGAACATTTTTTCAATGGTGATGTGGAACAAACTGCCAAACGCCAGGGTGATTACAATATAAGTGTATTGGCAGCTCATGTTTAAAACCTGGAAACTGGGTGAAAACATGGATAAAAACGGGCGGGTAAAAAACAAACCCAACCCCACAAAGAAAACCGAATGCACCGCGGTAAGCAGCAGCCCATGGGCGGCCGCATCCTGTACGCTTTGGCTGTCTTTGGCGCCCAAAGCTTTTGCCATAAGCGCGTTTACCGCCACCCCTAAGCCCACCGCAAACGCCAGCACCAAATTTTGCAGCGGGAACGCCAAGCTTACCGCCGTCAGCGCGTCTTCGCTTAGCTGTGCAACAAATACGCTGTCCACAATATTGTACAGCGATTGAATGAGCATCGATACCATCGGCGGGATGGACATCTTCATCAACAGCCCAAAAATCGGGCTGGTGCCCATAGCATGTTCTTGTTTTTGCATAAAAAACCCTTTCCCCGTGTTGTCGCAAAAAAGGAGGCCATATATCTTCTTTGCACGAAAACATACAGCCTTCCAAACGTGTTTTCAGTATAGCATTGTGCCAAACAAATGTCAACGCCGGCAAAACGGCTGCTTACCCCCATAAAAATGCGAATTTTTTGTGAATTTTCAAAAATTTCCGTTATTTCTTCGCCCTTTGCTATGGTATCATAGTAGTAGTCTGTTTTGAACATCTTATATAAAAAGGAGGCCTGCTATGACAACATTTTTGCTTATGATTGCCTTCGTGTCTTTGCTGGGCGTGCTGCTTTCACGCGTCAGCGGGCGTACCGGCATGCCCTCTTTGGTGCTGTTTATGGCGTTGGGGCTGCTATTTGGCAGCGAAGGGCTGTTAAAAATCCCCTTTGACGATTACTCCATCGCCGAAAGCGCATGTTCCATTGCGCTTTTGTTCATCATGTTTTCCGGCGGTTTTGAAACCAACTGGAAAACCGCCAAAGTTGCCGCCAAACCGGGCATATTGCTCTCGGTAGGCGGGGTGATTATCACCGCGGGCATTACCGGGCTTTTTTGTTATTTTGTGCTGCAAATGCCCTTGCTGGAAGGGCTGCTTATCGGCGCGGTCATCGGCTCTACCGACGCCGCTTCGGTGTTTTCCATCCTGCGGCAAAAAAGCCTGAACTTAAAAAACGGCTTAGCCCCCATGCTGGAATTGGAAAGCGGCAGCAACGACCCAACGGCTTATGCGCTAACAGCCATTTTTCTTTCCCTTTTAACGGGCGCCAAAACCAACCTGGTATCCATGTTTGTGCTGCAAATGGTATTTGGCGTGCTGTTTGGCATTTTGTTTGGCAAGGGATGTGCCTTTGTGATAAAACGCGTGCCGTTTGAATCGGACAACATGCTTGTTATTTTTGTGCTGGCGGTTGTCGCGGCCTCTTATGCGCTTCCCCAGGTGCTGGGCGGCAACGGGTATTTAAGCGTGTACTTAACCGGTATTTTGTTAGGGCGCGAAAAACTGGTGGGCAAAAGCGATTTGGTCCGGTTTTTCAGCTCCATTGCGCAGCTTATGCAAATTTGGCTGTTTTTCTTATTGGGCCTGCTGGCCTTCCCTTCGCAGCTCATCGGGGCCATTGTGCCCGCGGTTCTCATCTGGCTGTTTATGACCTTTGTCTCCCGCCCGATTGCAGTGTTTTCCATTTTAACCCCGTTTCGCAAATACTCTTTTAAAGAGCAGCTTTTGGTTTCCTGGGCAGGGCTTAGGGGCGCGGCCGCCATTGTGTTTGCCATCTTTTCCATCAACAGCGGGGCGGCGCTTACAAACGATATTTACCATATTGTGTTTTGCGTGGCGCTTTTGTCGGTTAGCCTGCAGGGGTCGATGCTGCCGTTTCTCTCTAAAAAACTGGGGCTGGTAGACCATGACGGCAACGTATTGATGACCTTTAACGATTACCAGGACGAAACCGATTTGTTTTTGCGCGAGGTTCATTTGGACGAACACCATCCTTTGGCCAACCGCACCCTAGGGGCAGCGCATTTTCCGGCCGATAACCTGGTGGTGATGATTAAACGCCAGGGCGAAACCATCATCCCCAACGGTTCCACCGTTTTGCAGGGGGGCGATACGCTCATTGTTTCCTCCCCGGCTTACCGGGGCGATACCTCCACCGCGCTTGAACAAGAAGAAATTTACCGCGGCCACCAATGGGAAAACCAGACCTTAGCGCAGCTAAACCTGCCCCGCGGCACCCTGGTGGTGGCAATCAAACGCGCGGGGGAAACGCTTGTCCCCAAAGGGGATACCCGCATCCAGGCAAACGATATCCTGCTGCTGCACAACGGCGAATAACCCTTTCGGGGCTTGCCTAACGGGTTATGCTTATAAAACCCGTCGGCCGTTGCGGTTTTTCAAAAATACAAAAAGGATATCCCCTTAAAAAGCAAACGGATTTTTCCTTTGTTTGGCAGCGGGTTTTGTAAAACGCCAAAACATATCCCATGCAGAAAGCCCTGAGGAAATGGATAAACCATTCCCTCAGGGCTTTTGTTTGCGCAGGCCTGGCAGGGGCCTGTGCTTTTCGCGCCCGGATGCCCTCTCGCCATTTTAGATGCGGCGGTTTTACAAGGGGTTTCGCCTAGGCGGGGGAGGAAAGCCTTCTTGCCCGCACGCTGCCAACCAGCGCCATGGGCGCAACAGGGCAGCAAAAGCATGGCTTTGCGCCGCGGCGGCAGGCGCGCATGTTCAAAATTTACCCTGCCGCTAAAAAACTTCTATCCACGCGTGGTAGCAGTCGGTCGGGGCGGGGGCGGCAACGGTGGCCAAATAGCGCATAATTGCCTGCCCGGTATGGTACCCCATCTGCGCAAGCGCCTGGCGGTGCAAGGGCAAGTCCCCCTGCGTGCCCATCCCGGTGGGGATTTGCACCAGGCAGGCCTTGTACGCTTTCTGTTGGGGGCGCCGCCATATCCGCGCTTCTTCTTTTAATTCGTCAATGCCGTCGGCCGCCAGCCCGTGGATGCATTCTTCCCCCGGCTTGGGCACCAGCAGCACATCCCGGTATTGGTCTTTTAAATAATGGGCAAGCGTTTTTTCCTGGGTCAGCTCAAATTGGATGATTTCTTCACAGTCGGGCTCTTCGTCCTGGTAAGGGCTGTCCAACAGCTTTTGCAGGTTTTCCACCGCCGCTATGCGCTGTTTTAAGCGCCGGCGTGTTTTTTTGAAATGTTCCATCTGCTCATCAATGCCGTGCAAATTCTGCTGCAACACTTCCTTTAGCTGGCCGGCATCCATTTGATGCAATTGTTTTAAAAAGCGCACCGGCATTTGCAGCTCGCGGTAAAACATCACGTCGGATAATTCCAGCATATCCTTCATGGAAAACTGCCGGTAGCCGTTTTCCCCCTTGTGCAGGGGCAAAATCCCCTCTTGCTGCCAATAGCGCAGGGTGGATTTGGGCACGCCGAACAGCTTGGAAATCTGCTGGATGGTATACAGTTTGGGCATGCGTTTTTCCTCCTATTTTTCATTTGCAAATACCGCTTGACATTCAAGTAACTTTAAGGTTTATACTATCACATGTTGAAAATATTGACAAGGAGGCTGCGTTATGTCCAAAGAAAGTTCCTTTACCGCTTGGTTTGCCAAATACGTTTCGTTAAATGTGTTGAGCATGACCGGCTTATCTTTGTATATTTTGGTGGATACCTTTTTTGTCGCCAAAGGCATGGGCAACCAGGGCCTTACCGCGCTGAACCTGGTCATCCCGGTGTATAATGCCATCAACGCCGTGGGTTTGATGATTGGCATGGGGGCGGCTACGCGTTTTACCATGCTGCGTGCCCAAAACCGCCAGCAGGCGGCGGATGGGGCCTTTACCCATGCGTTTGTGCTGGGCTGCGCATTTGGGGTTGTATTTACCGTGCTGGGCGTATTGTTTTCGGATAAACTGGTGTATTTTTTAGGTGCGCGCGGGGAGATTATCCCCCTGGCCAATTCGTATATCCGCACGATTTTGTGCTTTTCGTTGGCGTTTATTTTAAACCAGGTTTTTGTCTGCTTTGTGCGCAACGACCAACGCCCCAAACTGGCAATGGCCGCTATGATTTCCGGCAGTTTGTTAAATGTGCTGCTGGATTATATTTTCATCTTCCCCTTTGGCTGGGGCATGTTCGGCGCGGCGGCCGCCACCTGCTGTTCGCCCATAGCCAGCATGATCATCCTGTCTTCCCACCGCATCCAAAAACACAACCATTTTCATTTTACCCGCTGCCGCCCGCAGCCAAAAATTGCCGGGCGCATCTGTGCGCTGGGCTCCGCTTCCTTTATCACCGAGATTTCTTCCGGCATTGTAATTATGCTGTTTAATTACACCATTTTGTCCATCTCGCCGCAAGTAGGGGTGGCCGCCTATGGGGTCATCACCAACCTTGCCATTATCGTAATGGCCATCTTCACCGGCATTGCGCAGGGCATTCAGCCCATTGTCAGCCACCTGCGGGGCAAAAACGATGTGCCGGGCATGTGCAAAGCGCTGTATATGGGGCTGGGGCTTTCACTGGTGCTTGGCGGGGTGTTCTTTTTGTGCGGTGCGCTGTTCCCGCAGCAGCTGGTGGGCATCTTCAACAAAGACGGCGACCAGGCGTTTTTGCAATTGGCGGTGCAGGGCGTGCGCATTTATTTCATCGCGTTTTGGTTTATGGGGCTGAACATTGTAACCGGCTCGTTTTTCTCCTCCATCGGCCAGGCGCGCTCGGGCTTTTTCATCACCCTGGGCCGCGGCCTTGTGCTGGTAATTGCGCTGCTGTTTGTATTGTCGCCCATATGGGGCATGCTGGGCGTTTGGCTTGCCACCCCTTTGGCCGAGGCCCTTTGCCTGCCGGCAACGCTTTTGCTGCTGCACCGCTTTGTAAAAAAAGGCCCTCCGCAAACGGCAAACGCCCCTGCAACTGCAAACGACATCTTCTAATATCCTCTTTATAAGGACGGGGCGCAATGCTCCGTCTTTTTATTGATTCTTTATGTAAAGTTTACTTGACATTTTTTCTCCTGTCCGTTATACTGTATGTAAAGTTAGCTTTACATCAAAACACGCAGGAGGTGGGTATGTGAAAAACCGTTTGGAACAAATCCGCAAAGAGCGCGCTATTAAGCAGGAGGATTTGGCACACGCGCTGGGGGTATCCCGCCAGACCATCTGTTCGCTGGAAAACGGGCGGTACAACCCTTCTATTCTGCTGGCGTTTAAAATCGCCCGGTACTTTGGCATGGCTATTGAAGAAATTTTTATTTATGAGGAGGAAGAATCATGAAAAACCCGTTGTGTGTATTCAAGCGTTCTCGCGCATTTACCGTTGTGCTCATCGCGCTGGGCGCGGTACTGTTTTTGGGCGGCATCCTGCTGGTATTGCTCGAGCGCAGCGACCGCTACACCATGTTTTACGGCTTTTTAACCGGCTTGGGGCTGTGCTGGCTGGTAATCGGCTGCATCCGCCACTGGCGCATCAAGCGTAACCCCGCCATTGTGCTGGAGGAAGAAATCGACCAAAAAGACGAACGCCACCAGGCCATCCGCAGCCGCGCGGGATATTACACCTTTTTGCTGTGGTTTGTGTTGCTGTTTGTTTCCATTATCGCGCTTGTCTTTTTGTCTTATAAAACCGCGTCGCTTGTTTTGTGCGGGGTGCTGGTGTTGATGGCCGTTACATTCCTGCTGTTTTATGCCCTGCTGCAAAAACGCATGTAAAAACACCCCTCCATCCGGCGCGTTGTTGTAGGAAAATTCACAGGGGGCGGCTGCCAGCCGCCCCCTGCATAATGTTTTCCTGTTGTAACGCCCCGCCATGGGGGAGTGTTTTGCGGTTATAGGGCTATTTAAAAGAATTTTTGCACATAGCCGGATACAAACACCAACAGCACAATCACCGGCAGGATATATGAAACATATACCCTTGCCCATTTGGGAAATTTTAACCCCTTGCCGGCGTCGGCTTCGGAAATAAAGTTTTTCCAGCCCCAACCGTAACGGCTGGTACAAAACAGCAAAAAGGCCAAACTGCCCAGCGGCAGCAGGTTGTTGGAAACAATAAAGTCTTCCCAATCCTGTATGTTCATGCCTGCCGGGGTAAAGCCCGCCAGCAAATTAAAGCCCAGCACACACGGCATGGAAAGCGCAATAATCAGCACCAGGTTGATAACAATGGCTTTTTTGCGGGGAATGCCCCAACGGTCCATTGTGCAGCTAATAATGTTTTCAAACACCGCAATCACGGTGGAAAGAGATGCAAAGCTCATAAAGATAAAGAACAATACGCCCCAAATCTGGCCGCCGGCCATCTGGTTAAAAATATTGGGCAGCGTTACAAAAACAAGCCCGGGGCCTTCGCCGGGGTTTACCCCAAAGGCAAAGCAGGCCGGAAAGATAATCAAACCCGCTGTAAGCGCCACAAAGGTGTCCAGCGCGCAGATGTTCACCACTTCGCCCATAAGCGAACGGTCTTTGTCAATATAGCTGCCAAAAATGGCCATAGCGCCAATGCCAAGGCTAAGGGTAAAAAACGCCTGGCCCATCGCGGCAAATATCGCTTCAAAAATGCCGTTTTCCACCATTTTGCCAAAATCCGGCACCAGGTAAAATTTCAGCCCTTCTATGGCTTCGCCGCCCAGCGTAAGCGACCGCACCGCCAACACCAGCATAATCACCAGCAGCATCACCATCATCACTTTGGTAATGCGCTCCACCCCTTTTTGGAAGCCCAGCGCACAAATACCAAACGAAATAAGCACGGTAATAACCATCCAGAATGTCAGTTCCGCCGGGTTTGCCAGCATGTTGTTAAACACCTGGCTTACCCCTTCGGCGCTTTGGCCTACAAAATCACCCTTCGCCATTTTTACAATGTAAGAGAGCATCCAGCCGCCTACTACGGTGTAAAACATCATAAGCAAATAGTTGCCTGCCACCGCAAAATGCCCGGCTATATGCCATTTGCTGCCTTTGGGTTCCAACGCCTGGTAAGCTTTGGCAATCGATTTTTGGCTGGCCCGCCCCACGGCAAATTCCATTGCCATAATCGGCATGCCCAAAATAACCAAAAATACCAAATAAATCAATACAAACGCCGCACCGCCGTATTGACCCGTTATGTAGGGAAACCGCCATACATTTCCCAGGCCGATGGCACAGCCTGCCGAAATGAGGATGAATCCCAAGCGGGATGAAAACCGCTCGCGTTTTTCCATATTCTCTCCTCCTTAAAATTCCCCATATTGGCAATACATACCAATTGTTTTCATCATATAGCATAAAAAGTATACTGTCAAGGCTGAAAAAATCGTGCTTTTTTAGCATATTCGCCTATATGGCCGGGTTTGCAATAAAAAAGAACCCCGCCTTAAGGCGAAGCCCTTTTTTGAAAAGCTTTCCGTTACCGGTTGCTTTTTATGGGTAAAATTGCAAATGCCAAACCGCCGCAGCCGGAAAGGGGGCATGCAAACACCCCCGGCTGCCAAAAACCTTCTAACGTTGTTTTGCAAACCAAATAAAAAACCCCGCCTTCAGCTGCTTGCCGAAGACGAGGTGAAATTCACTCCCGCGGTACCACTTCTCTTGCCATACAATATGGCCGCTCTCTGCAACAGCCAGCCCCTGCCGGCGATTGCATATCCTGTTAACGGGGGAATCCCGGCCGTACCTACTTGGCGTATGCCTTTGGGCAGGCAGCTCCCAGGGGAGAGATTTTGCCGCCGCTTACCGGTTTACAGCATCCACCGGCTCTCTGCAAAGCGTTTTGCAAACATCCATGTCCTGTTCATCGCTTTTGTATAGGTTTTCTTGTACCTTTATTATAGGCTAGCGTTTTGGCATTGTCAACGCCAAAACCTCACAAAACGCTTTGCACCATCCCCCAATTTTTAGCAATTCAACCCAACCGGCCTTACTGTTTGCCAGAACAAAACAGCGGCTGGTATGCTGCGGGCACACGCTGCGGCCATAGGCCGGCGCTTTGGCGCACCTGCATAATTTGCTTTTGTAAAAACGTGCAGTAATACAGCCCTTCTTCCTCCTGCCCGGCCAACGCCAGCACATGTTTGGCTTCCTCCGCAGACTGCATCTCCCATGGGGTAAACGCGCACGAACGCCCTTTTTCCTCCCCCGGCGCATTGGCCATGGCAATGCCGACTTGGTTTTCGCAGGCGCGCACAGCCAGCTGCTGCAAATAAAAGGGGCGGATTTGCCGGTTGGAATCCACCAGCACAACCTGCGCGCCCAGCAGCCGCAGCATCCGTGCGCTTTCGGGGAAATCGGCGTCATGGTCGCTCATTAGCCCTATGTCAAAACCGTGCACCCTGGCAACGCCAAAGCGTTCCCCATGGCCAAATGCCGGGGCATCCAGCGGATGTACGCTGTCGTATTCCAAGGCAATGCGCCCCTGTTCGTCAATGAGCAACGTTTTGTCCAGCAATTCGCCTTTTTGCGTAAAAGCGCCCGCCACAACGATGGCAATCTGCAGTTGTCCGGCCGTTGCGCACAATGCCTGTTGCGCCGCGGATGATGAAAAGCCCTCCCACGCAAGAGGGCCGCCCCCTCCGTTTAACCACAGCCGCGGGAACAACACCAGATGCGCTCCCCCTTTTTTGGCCTGAAGCGCAATTTTTTGGCAGTCCTCCAGGTTTTGTTCCACATGGCCGTGCGCATGTTTTTGTACCAACGCAACACACAGTTCTTCCATATCTCTCCCTCCCTGCTTTTGTTGCTCAACCCTTTTAACTGATTATAACACAATTTCCAAAATTATCCAGTATTTTTTTCCAAATTTATACAGAATTTTCCAAAATACGCCTTTTTTTACAAAAATGAGTTGCCATCATTTTGCAACCATTCGGTGGTATTATCAAAGCACACTTGTAAGAAAAATGCAAACCGTGTATACTGGAATATACAAAAGCAAGGAGGCCCCAACATGCTGGATTTGCGTGAAATCGCCTATTATGCAGCCAATAACCCTTTTTACGGCAGTCAAGGCAAGCTGCGGTTTTTGTTAAAGCCCAATTTGGAAGAAAACACCCTGTTGGTTTACACCTGGCAGGAGGACGTCTGCTTTGATTTGGCAAAAGGCCCTTCCTGCAAAAGCTTCCCCCTTACCCAGCAGGGGCTTGAGGAAGCCAATGCTTATCTAACCGCCTGCGCACAAGCGCTTGGGCAGGGCCAATGGTAAAACCTTTTGAAAATCCCCCCGGAAGGAACGCTTCCGAGGGGATTTTTTCATGCCTTTTGGTTTTGTTTATTTAATCAAATTGTACAAACGCAAAGCGTTAAGCAAATCGTTTAAGCGGTTGCCAACATCCGAGATGGTAACCGAACCGGATAGGTTGGGCACGGTAAGCTGTCCGCGCCCAACGCTTCCGCCAAAAAAGGTCAAATACGTCCCCGCATGCCCCCAAATCGACCAGTTTACCGCATCCGACCTTTTGGGCGGGCCCACTTTGTATTCCACCACATAGGTGTTCGAATCCCGCAGGATTTTTACCCGGTCCCCCGCGGCAAATACAACGCTTGTGTTGGTTTGGTAATGCTTTTGCGTCGGCTCGGTTTCCCCGTCCAGTATCAACGTCACCCCGTCTTCATACACCTGCGCCACCGTGGCAAATTGGGGCGGTTGTGTGTCAAAGGTTTCTTTATCCAATGTTTTGTCTTGCTGCATAGCTGTCTCCTTTCTTACCACAATTGTGTCAGCCTGCGCGCACGGTGAACCATCGCCGCGCCGGCGTGCAGCGGCATTTCCCAAGCGCTTTCCACATATACGCCCTGGGCGTTGGGATGGTCGATATACAGCACCTCGGCCTCGGAATGCATGGGCATAAGCGGCGTTTGGAAGGTGACAATTTCATACACCTGGCTGTTTTCATGGGCAATGCGCTGCACAATGGCGTCCAAAGCCTCTTGGCTTTCCACCATATCCGGCTTGTAAATGGGGGAAACAATCCGCCGGCCGCGCTGCACGGTGGAAAGCGGCGAGGTGGGGTTGTCGTTTACATAAACGCTTTGCAGCGCCTCGTCGTTTTCCGGATTGGATACCACCGCGATAAACACATTGGGGGTGTTGTACAAATCCTGCTCGCATAAAACTTCTGTTCCCAATACGCTTAACTGGCCGCTGGTGTATTGATAGGTGGTTTGCGCGGCCGAAGGGCTTGTGTATTTGCGCAGGCAGAATATCCCGTCTTCGTCCACGCTAATGCTTTGGAAATTGATTTGCGAAAGCAGCGTGTTTACCACCTGCAGCTTGGATGTGCCAATTTCAAACTCGCAGTCGCGCGGCAAAACGCTCTGGTTGGAGTCCGCCATCACCTGGTTAAGCCCCGCCGAATACAAAACCGAAGAAACCGCCTGGATATACGGCGTCTGCGCGGCGATAAACAGCCGGCTGGTTAAGCAGTCCTCCTGCAAAATCACGCTTTGGTCATACGCTTGCACTTCGTAATATACCCGCCCATTGCGCCAAATGCGCGTGGGGGTGGATAAAACAAACACCCCCAGCGGGAATTGCGCCCAGCCGTCCCCCATCCAAAGGCGCATGGAGGGCTTTACCAGATCGGTCAGCCAGTTGATGCGCGAATCTTCTTCAATGGTAAAGCGCGCGGTACGTTTGATGTCGGCAAAGCGGTTGAAAAAAATTTGCCCCGTTGCATCCAAACTGCAAACCTTTGCCCCATCCCGCAGCAAATCAAAGCAAAAATCCACCTTGCGCGCGCCGGTGGGTGCTAGCAGCGCCCGGTTCAATTCCTGCTGGGAATATCCCGCGTTCAAAGGCCATCTCATACGCTCACCTCATCCTCTGCCTGCGGGGAATATTCCACCTGGCACAATTTTAGCACAAATTGCGTATACCGGGCGGTTTGTTCGCTTTGCACCTGGGTAACGCAGCCAAACAGGCAGTTGCCGGCGCAGTCGCGGTAACACAGCGTGCCGCCTTGCGCAATTAGCTGCCAAAATTTCTGCAAAAGCTCGTCTTCCAGCAAGGCAAAGCGTATGGTCGCCTCTATCTTGCTCTGCCCGTTTTGCTCAAAAATAGGCAAACGCCTGCCCATGCACCAAATGGCTTCGCCGGTTAACGTTTCCGTGCGGTTTAAAGCAAAGGGGGATTCCTGCCGAAGGCATAGTTTTAGCATGTCCCCCAGGTTTTCCACCGGTGCCAGGGTGGCGTTTTGCACGCAAACGGTAAATTCCACCGGCAGGGAAACGGCAAAGCAGTCCTGGGAGGTAACCGCGCGCAGGGAAAAGGAATGGGCGCCTACACAGCCAAAATCGGTAAAGGACTGGGCTGCAAAACGGTGGATGGGCTTGCCGTCGCGCAAAAGGTAAATTTTCTCGTTTACCGGCCAGGAAGCCAGGGTGGCCTTTACCCCTCCTTCCACCCCTTCCAGCACAAATTCCGGCACCGCCGGCTTGGGCGTCTCAAGGGCAAGCGGGTAGCCGCCCCATTCGCTTACCAGCGAAAATTCGTTTTGTATGCGCACCTGCACCGAATATTCCCCGTCCGGCAAAAAGGCGCTCACCTTGTGTTCCTTTTGGGTGCCGGCCAACGGCCCCGCATGGTACACTTCCCTTTCGCCCTGCAAAATGCGCACTTCATACCCCAGCTGCCCCTGGCTTTGCCAGGCAATGGTTGGCCTGCCGCTTTGGCTTACCCCGGTGATGCTGGGCGCCTGGGGGGCTGCGCGCACCACGATGGAGGCAGGGGTGCAGTATTCCCCGGGCACAGAATCAATGTTGTAGGTGCGCACCCGCCACCAGCCCTGCCCTGCCTGCAAAGTGCCGGCGGCTGCGGTGTAGCTGGTCTGGGGGCCGGTTTGGCTTGCCAAAGGGGTAAATTCTTCCCCGTCCTGGCTGTATTCCAAATCAAACCCGGCGGGGGTGGTGTTGGTGGCAATCACATGCCGCCAGGTAAAAACCGTGGGCGATAACGCATCCACAAACGCATTCACAGGGCTTACGGCCACCGCCTGCGAAACAGCGTCCTGGGTGGAAAGTTCCATCCACGCGCTGGGCGCGCTTGCCACCCCGTCGTCGCTTTCTAAAACAAGCTGCCATTCAAAGCTTTTGGCCGCCGGGAAGGTGTTGGCAGGCACTTCTACATAGCTTTGCGCGCCGTCTACTACGATTTCATTGACCGTTTCGCTTCCCTTTTCTCTCCAGCGGAAGGTAGCTTTTTTCTGGGTGATTTTCTCCTGCACGCCAGAAGAATTGTACCCAAACCGCCAGCGGAAGGTTTGGGGCTTGGTGCGGTCTACAAACCCCGAAGTCGGCGATAAATCCGATATGGTAGGCACTACGTCTTCATAGGTGTGCAAAAGGTAGGGCGGGTTTGCCCCCGTATGCGAGTTTGTGGTGATGGACGCCGATACATTGTACTGGGTATTGGCATATATATTCACCGAACACCCGCAGGTAGGGGATGCGAACACCGTATAGGTATCCCCTTGCTGGCTGGGGCTGCATTGGTTGGCATGGATATATTGCCCGTTTGTAAAATGGGGGATGCTTATGGAAGCGTCGATTGGCCCGGTGCCAGCTACAAAGCTGGAAGACCCCCAGCTTAACCAGTAGGTAAAGGTGCCGCCTGGCAGCGCGCCCGAACCCGAATAGCTTTTATCGGCTATGTAAATATACACCTGGGTATTCAATTTGCGTTTTTTGCCGTATTGGGTGGTGCCCACCGGGAACAGCATGCGCAGGTTGCGCCCCGATGTGGGCGGGTAATACCCGTCGTTTGCGTTAAACGAATACCCTACCGAGCTTGTCAAAGTATCCCCATCGATTCTCACCCCGCCATTTACAAAGTCTTCCAGGTATGTTTCGTTGCTGTATATTTTCTCTTCATAAGTTGCCATTGGCTTATCCCTCCTCTCTACCAAATTTCATCGGTTTGCGCAGGGGAAAAAGCGTATTCTTTTTCCCCCTGTTCGTTTTCGGCGTAAGAAAATGTCCCGTTTTCTTCGCTAGTTAGCCACAGCGTAATGGCAAACGGGCAAACGCCGCTGCTGTCGGTGCTTTGCTGCCAATTGGTATCGGCGCTGGCGCTGTAACATACCGCCTGCGCGCAAGAATTTTCCCACGGCCCGCATACCTGCACCAGCGCAAGGCTGGTGTGTGCCTGCGCGCTTTTTTGTATGGCCTGCAAAGCGCTGTCATCCGTTGCAACGCCGGTGATATTCGCTTGTTTTTTGTCCGTTTGCATCACCCGCTGCAATTGGGCGTACATGTCGTAAAAGCAGGTTTTGGCAGGCGCGTTTTCCACCTGCAGCCGTTCAATGCCCCTGCCAAGGGGTTTGTACCCTTCGCCGGTGGAAACAAACCATGCCCCCTCTTTGGACGTTTGGCATTCGTGCAAAACATACAGCTTTATTTCCACATCCAGCAGGGCAAACGCACCGTTGTCATCATCCCAGCTCAGCGTGCCCTTTTGCGCCTGGATGGCGGCCGCCTGCCCCTCATCCAGCTGGGGCAGTGCCTGCGCTTGCTGCACAAACTGCAAAACCTCTTCTATAGCGGTTTGGGCCTGTTTGCGTTCGCTTTCGCTTGCATAATACAAGCGCATATGCACCATAAAGCTGTGGCAGGCCAGCCAACCGCCGTTTAAAAAGCGCTTTTGTATCTGCATGCCCGTATAGGTAACCGACGCCCCTTCGCCCTTTACAGGCGTTTTGGCACAGGCAATTGCCGCAAGCGGGGTACAGCCTGCCAAGTAACTTTGCATAGAATCTATTAGGCTCATCCAATCCCTCCTTTATATGCATGTAATGGCCATATGCCCCAGCGGGCCCTGGCGCAAATCCTGCACGGCGTTTACCGTGCCGGACACAAGCCCTAACGCATCCAGCTGCGAAACGCTTTGCAAAGCCTGCGGCCCCTGCCCAACGGCCACAATATCCCCCGGCGCTACGGTGTACTGGGCGGCGTCCTGTCCGTCAAACAATCCGGGTTCACAGTAACGCATGGGGTTATCGTTCAAAATGCGCACGCAAAATGCATTGTCGGGCGTGCTGTGCCGCCCCGGAATGGCCACCCGGCGGATGCTGGGCTGGATCCCCACGCTTTGGCTGACACTTACGCCCTTTACCACGCGGCATACATACGCGCCATCCTCTGCCTGGTGGTAAATCGTTGCCTCTTTTGTAAAACCTAGCATGAAAACGACCTCCTTATCCCGCGGAACAGCAAGCCTGTCCCGCGCAAATAAGGGTTAACCGCATCGTATATACGTATGCTTTTGCTTTGCATACTGGGGCTTTGGTCGCCGTAGGTAACGCTTAACCCGTCGTTTTTTTCGCTTTTTACCCCCTGCGGGGCGTCTTCCAGCTCTTTTAAAGCGTCTACGCAGGCGCAAAACGCCAGCTGTACCTGCTGCCTATCGGTGTAATCTTTGGCGCGGTCCAATGTCAACGCATCCAGTTCATAGTCTGCTTTGGGGCCGTACTTTAAAAATTCTTCCTCGCTTAATGCGCCGTGATAGGTGTTTTGATAAAATGTATAGGTTGCGTACAATGGTTTTCCCCCTTTCAAAATAAAAAGCGGAGGAGCTTTTCCCCCGCTTTTTTCATACCCTGCCGCTTATACAGCCTTTGGGGGCAATGTCCCGTTTGAATTGCCCGGCGCCAGCGGCCCAAACCCGCTTTCCCGCTTTTTAGGGGAGCGCGCAATAAACGGGGTTTTTCAAATTCCCTCGTGGAACAAATCCTGCTGCCCGGCAGGCCATGCTGTTTTTGCTTATGCGGCGTAGCTTACATAAATGCCCGCCAGCTTGTTTTCCATCACGTCGGCCAGGCCGTAGGAACGGAAAAAGAACATCCAGCTGTCGTTTACCTGGTTTTCCTGCGGGGTGACGATTTTATTAACCGTATGTTTGGGGTATTGGATAACCGCCGGTTTGTGCACAATCATAAAGTGGATCGCCTTGGCGTCCGAAGCCGGGGCAAACCCACCATCGGTTTCGCCGTCGCTTGTGCCGTCTTTCAAGTCAATCTTGGTGTAAAAACGGCTTTTGGGCACGCGGATAACCGCTGCAAAAGAATCAAAAATATCCTTGTTTACCGTGATATCCACCTGCATGGCTTTGTTGTAGTCGGCCTGGGAAATGAACAGGTAGCGGTCGGTTTCGGGCACTTCGTCGTCATCCATTTTGGCGCTGGCCTGCACAATGGCGTCAATGACATCCTCGCCGGTGGTATAGGTGCCGGTGATGCTGCTTACACCCGCTTTGGAAGCATAGCAGGCAAAACGGAACGCGTCGATTTCGGGTGCGGTTTTGGTGCGGATAAACTCAGAAGAAAGCTTGCCAAACGCAACGCCGGCGGTTTCTTCGTTGTCCATCGCATCGATGGAAAATTTGCGGCCGCGGTCGTAGTTAAAGGTAACGGTCTCATTGGTCAAGGTCACATCGCCCGCCACATAGCCGCCGTTGCGCGAATAATCGGCCAGGCCGTCCATTGTAATTTTGGGAATCACCAATTCGTTTGCATTGGCCCCCGCGCCCATCAATTCGGTGTCGCCGTCGAGCACCGAGGTCAAAGAACTTTGTTTGTACACTTCATCCAGCAAGCCGATGTAGCGTTTGAATAAAGTAATGGAATTTGCCATGTTTTTTTACTCCTTTTTTGTTTTTTTACAGTCCCATCGCGCGGCGCGCGGCCATGTCGGCCATGCTGGCGCTCGCGCTTTGGCTCATGGTGCAAAACTGCGGGTATTGGCCGTCGGGCGCTTCAAACAGGTACGGGCATTCCTCTTTGATGCGCTTTAGCTGCTCGTCTAACCCGGTCAGCTTGCCCTCCTCCAGGCGGATAAGCGATATATCCAGCAAAGCCATCACCGCTTTTGGGCTGCGCACCTGCGCGTCTTTGAGCGCTTGCCCCAGCGCATAGTCGCGCGCAAGCTGTTCTTTTTGCGCATACAGCGCCCCGTTTTCTTGCTCCAGGCGCAAAAGCTCTTGTTGCAGTTGGGCAAGGGTTTCCCCCTCCCCGTTTTCCAGCGCCTGCTGTGCGGTTTGCAGCTTCTTTTTCAGCGCGTTTACCTCGTTTTCGTGCTTGTAGCTTTTGCGAAAACGCTTTAAAAACGCCTCCTGGTTTTCTTTAGGCAGCTTTGCGCCAAATTCTTCTAATAATTCTAAAATATCCATAAAACCCTCCATACATGTTTTATACAGGTTGTCCCTGTGAGGGGTGCCCGGCGTTTGTATCGTCTGTGTGCAGGTCGGTCAAATACCCCTTTGCCGTTTCTTCATCCACGTTAAAGTACCATGCCAGTAGCTTTTGCGGGCGCATCCCCATCTCCACCATGGCCTTTAAGCGGTCAAATTCGCTTTGGGTGTCCTCAAATACGCTGTCGCCAAACTGGATGGACGCTTTATACTCCCCAACAGGGGCCAGATGGTACAAAGTTGCCAGCGCATCCAGCGCCTGTAACAATTCTTCAATGGCAGCACCGGCCGCGCGCTGAATGTCGGTGATGGTGTAATAGGTGGTGCGGTCCTCGCTTATCACCTGGGTGGCGGTTAAAGCCCTGCGGGCAGTATCAAACGAAAACGTACCCGAGGATACCCCCACCTGCATTTCCAGCAGGCGCAGCAATTGGTTTAAACCGTTTTGGTATTCTTCCTGGCGGATGTGCGGGGTATAATCGGTGAACATTTGTTCTTGCCCCTGCAAATTCAGCTTGATGTATTCATCCGCGTCCTCCAGCATGATTTTGCCGGTTTTTAGGTCGCGGCGCACACAAAGCTCGTCCACAATTTTTTTGCGCTTGCCGCTTTTAAATTCCCATAGATAATCCTCGTACAGCTTGTCAATGCCGTCTAGCGTGTCCATGCACCTAGCAAACAGCGATACCGGCAACGGGCTTGCAGGGTCAATATGGTTTACCCCCGGCATGCGAAAACATCCAAACAGCGGGCGCAAAATGCCCTGCATCACGGTTTCTTCCTGCAATTGGCCCCAGTCGTCCACCACGCTTAAATTCACCCTGGCGCCCAAAACGCCGCCGCTGTTTACAAACGCTTCGTTGGTTACCACATACTCGTTGTTTTGCAGCGTGTGGCGCTCTAAGCGGGTGTAGCAAATGCCGTTTGTTTCACGGGTGTCGGTAAAAAAGGCGTCGGTCACCATGCCGGTTACATCGTATGCAAGCGGGAAAAACCGCTCGGCGCTGACAAGCTCAATGCCCACCTGCTTATTTTGCACCACCGGCTTTAGCACCACCTGCCCGCCTATGCACATAAGCTGCACCGCTTCGTGCATGCGCGGAAGCACCTGGCGCTGCAAAATGGCTTGCAGATACTGCGCCCTCTCGCCCCCCTGCACCGCAACTTGCAGCTCGGCGTTGGTTAAATGCGCAATGTGCGCGCTTACCACCGCCATCAAATGCAGCGAATCCTCCTCGCTGCAAAAACGGGTAAACCACATTTTTATCTGCTCGCGCATGGTGTTGGATACCTGCGGCTGCAAAAAATACGGCTTGATGGTAAGCTTAGGCGGCTTTTGCGCCAACCGCTTTTGTTTCAAATTGAACATTTTTTCTGAAAACCTCCTTTATACGCCGCTTCTACAACGGCAGAATGCGGCGCAATACACTTTGGCAAAAATACCGCATGTCGTCCATGGCATGGTCGTTTTCCTTTAAGGGCACATCGCCCTGGGCGTTTGTGTCCCAGCTGTAAAGGGCAATTTCCCGCAAAAAGTCCTTGCAGCTTTTATGGATTTGCAAGCGTCTGTTTTGCAGATATCCCATCACGCAGCGGATACCGTCAAGCACGCGGTTATCGCCCTTGCGCACCATAAATTCCCCATGCCGGCGGATGCACTCGATAAACGACGCGGCCGAAGGGTCTACCACCACATACGCAATTTTGCGCCCTTTTGCCAAAACGCAAAGCTGCTGGTAATATTCCTCGTCGGTCAAGCTGTGCCCGCATGCGCGCGAATCGTAGTAATATTCGCCAATGCGCACCGCACGGCTTTGGCCCACGCTCCACAACCCGGCTGAAAAAGGGTTTCGCGTGCCGTAATCCACCGAGATAAAATATTCCCCCTCCGGCTTATCCTCGCACACCATGCTTTTGTCAAACATCGGGTAAATAAGCCCCTGCGCCGCCACCCACTGCCCCAGCACAAACCGCCTGTAAAACACCCCGCTGTACAGCGTTTGGTAGCGTTTTTTTATCTGTTCGCTCAAAGATGGGTTGTCCTCCATGGTAAAGTGCAGGTACAGCACCTTTTTTTGCGCCCGGGCGGCGGGCTGTACCCATTCTTTGTAAAACCAGTGCGCCGGGCTTTGCGGGTTGCAGCTAAACCAGAATTTGCTCTTTTCCAGCGAAGCCCTTGCCAGCGCCTGCCATACAAAGCTCTGGGGCAAAATCGCCGCTTCGTCAAACAGCACCCCGCCCAGCGTGATGCCCTGTATGCGCGCCGCCGCCCCTTCGTCCTTGCCGCCAAATAAATAAAAGCGGTTTTCCGCCTTTGCCCCTTTTACCAATAAGCACCGGCGGGATGCAATGTATTTTGCCTTGTAGCGGGTGTTTTTTTCCAGCGTTTTCAGCAGTGGGTAAACCACGTTTCGCTCGGCGCTTTGCAGTGTTTTGCCGCAAATGGCAAACGCGGTGTCGTCAAATGTGGCCATGGCCCATAACACAAACGAAAGCGATAAACACAGCGTTTTGCCCGAGCGCACCGCCCCGTCGCATAGAATCCCTTCGTGCTGGCGCATATCCGGGTGCATCCACCAGGTAAGCACCCTAAGCTGCTTTGGGCTAAACGAGGTAATCTCCATTTTCTTCCTCCCTTTGCCCGTCGTTTTCCTGACCATCCTTGCCTTCGCCGCCCATTGGCTTTTGCCAAATGCTGGCGCAGGCGTTGTCCAGTGCTTGAATGAGCGCTTCGTCACCCGGCTCTTCTTGCTGCGGCTGCGGTTTTTCCCGCCAGATATTGGGCAGGCGGTTTTTCAGCCAGAACACGCATGCGGTGGTGTTGCCTTCCAGCGCCTTTTGCAGCAGGGCCTCTTCCACTAAGCAGCATTCCATCTCGCGCCCTTGCTCCAGCGCCTTTTGCAGCGCTTCGCTTTTGCGCACCCTGCGCAAAAAAACGGTTTTGCTTACCCCCAGCGCTTTGGCAATAGCCTCGTCGTCCAGCCCGCGGCGCGCATAAGCGCATAAGCGTTTTGCCAGGGTTTCATCGGCCTCATCCAGTTGTTTTGCCATGTTTCTCCTCCTTTCAAGGGCATACTACACCCAACGCGCCCTGACATGCTATGCCCACATCGTATCCACAGCCTTTTTGTGCAGCCGGTAAATATGCCGCCAGGAATACTGCATCTGTTCGGCCAACGCTTCAAAGGTAAGCCCCCCTATATACCGCAGATACAACACCTGCTGCAAAACCGGGTCGCGCACGGTTTGTATGGCCTTGAGCACCTGAATGCGCGCCTGCACCAACCCTTCCACCTGCTTGCGCAGCGATTGTTCATAATGGGAATATTCTTCTTCCATCCAAGCCAAATCCTTTTGGGCATGCCCGCTTGTACAAAGCCGCTGCCGGTGCTGTTTGCACAAAGCCAGCTGTGCGGCGGTCTGGTCTACCAACGCGTCCGCCTTTTGGTAGGATTGTAAAAATTCCACCTTCTGTTGATAGGTCACGAACGTTTCCTTCCTTTCCTGCTGTATTTTTTACGCAAAGAACATATGTTCTTTCACTTCAAATGCGTATGTTTACTGGGTTTTCTAGGGCTTATCATATGCCAGTATCCGCCATAGGTCAAATTTTATAAATTGTTTGTATGCATGGCCCTCTGCAGCTATCTACGCATTTTTGAGTGATTTTGCCGTTTTTCCTGGAAAAAATTACACAAATTTTACAAAAAGTACTGGTGCTTGGGTAAGCGGGTATGCTATTCTTATAATAAATATGCAAATCCCTCAGAAAGGAAGATTTTTATGCATTGCGCAGTCATCGATATTGGTTCCAACACCATCCGTTTGTGCTTATACAACTGGGATGGACAGCAAATTCAAACCCTGTTTTCCAAAAAAGAAACCGTTGGTTTGGTTGGCTATGTCAAAAACGGGACGCTTTCGCAAAAAGGCATCCAAAGCTGTATCAACACCCTGCAGGCTTTTAAAGAGCTTGCGCAAAATTTTAAGCCGGACGCTTTTTTGGTGTTTGCCACGGCTTCGCTGCGCAATATTGAAAACACCGACCAAGCCCTTCGCCAAATCAAAGAGGCAACCGGCATTGAAGTCGACGTCATCCTCGGTCGGGAAGAGGCCCGTTTGGACTTTGTAGGCGCCACACAGGCCACCGATATGTCCGAAGGCCTTTTGGTGGATATCGGCGGCGGTTCCATCGAGTTGGTCAGCTTCCAAAACCATGTCATGCAATTTGCCACCAGCATCGACGTGGGCTCCTTAAGCCTGTTTACCAAGCATGTGGAGCTGTTTTTCCCCGATAAATTTGAACGCCACGAAATCAAAAAAGAAGTCAAGCAAAAGCTCATGGAAATCCCCGAACTTCAAAACCAGAGCTTTCACACCATCTGCGGGGTGGGCGGCACCATCCGCAACACCGGTAAGCTTTACAATTTTGCCCATTCCCTTGGCAATACCAACCGCATTTACCCGGCCAGCGCCGTTAAAGACTTTTTAAAGCGCTTTAAAAACCCCGACAAAGAAGCCCTGCAGTTTTTGCTGCGTGTAGCGCCCGACCGTGTGCACACCATTGTGCCCGGCATGCTGGCTTTGCAGGTCATCATCCGGTATTTTGGCGTGCAGGAAATTCAGGTATCCCCTTTTGGCGTGCGCGAGGGCTATCTGTTCGACCGTATCTTAAAGGGAGGTACGCCAAATGCCCAAAGCTAACCCTGCCGATTACCCCTACACCCAAAACCGCGAGCTTTCCTGGCTGCGCTTTAACGAGCGCGTTTTGCAGCAGGCGCAGGACCCCTCCAACCCGCTGTTTGAGCAATTGAAATTTTTGTCCATCTTCACCAGCAATCTGGATGAATTTTTTATGATTCGCGTCGGCAGCCTGTTCGACCTTTCGCTTTTAAAAAAAGTGCATATTGACAACAAATCCGGCATGACCCCCGCCCAGCAGCTCAAAGCCATTTACGCGGCCGTAGTGCCCTTATACCAAAAGCGCGATGAAATCTTTTTGCAGCTGGAAGCCCAATTGCAAATGCAGCACATCACCCGTGTGGACATGCAGCGCCTTACCCCGGCCCAGCGCCGTTTTATGGATGCCTATTTCCGCCAAAGCCTGCTGCCTTTGCTTTCCCCCCAGGTGGTGGATGCCTGCCATCCCTTCCCCCACCTGCCCAGCAAAATGCTTACCGTAGCCGCCGTGCTGCGCGCAAACAAAAAGGACAAAGAAAAAGAAAACGAAATCTTCGCCCTTATCCCGGTTCCCCGCGCGCTTGAGCGCATTGTGGTTCTGCCCGGCGAAGAGCAACTTAGCTATGTCCTGCTTGAGGACGTCCTTTTGCACTACGTAGGCAAAGTGTTTGACCGTTACCATGTGGTGGACAAGGCCGTCATCTGCGTCACCCGCAACGCGGACATCAACCCCGACGATGAAAGCTATGAGCTGGAGGAGGACTACCGCCAGCGCATGAAGCAGGTGCTCAAAAAGCGCGCGCAGTTGGCCTGTGTGCGCCTGGAAATCCAAAACGATTTTTGCCCAAAGGGGCGCAACTGGCTTATAAACCGTTTAAACATCGGCAAAGAGCAGGTGTTTTTTTCCAAAACGCCCCTGTCCACCAAATACTTGTATTCGCTTATCGATATGGCTTCCCCGGCCCAAAAGCGCCAGCTTAGCTACCCGGCTTTTGCCCCGCAGCCAAGCCCGATGGTGCACGCGGGGGATATGTTCAAGCAAATCCTTTCGCATGATATTTTGCTTTCTTACCCTTACGAGAGCATGGAACCGTTTTTGCGCCTTGTTAAGCAGGCCGCCGAAGACCCCAACGTCCTGTCCATCAAAATCACCATCTACCGCCTGGCGAACCCTTCGCGGCTGGTGGATTTGCTGTGCCTGGCCGCGGAAAACGGCAAAGAGGTAGTGGCTTTGCTGGAACTGCGCGCACGCTTTGACGAAAGCAACAACATCAACTGGTCCGAGCAGCTGGAAAACGCCGGCTGCAAGGTATTGTACGGCACCCAGAATTTCAAAGTGCACTCCAAGTTGTGTTTAATCACCCGCCGGTATAAAAACCGCCTGCAGTATTTTACCCACATCGGCACCGGCAATTTTAACGAAAAAACCTGCAAGCTGTACACCGACCTTTCCCTGCTTACGGCGGATAAGCAGATTGGCGAAGATACCGTTGCCTTTTTTCAAAATATGGCCATTGCAAACCTTGCCGGGGAATACCACACCCTGCTGGTGGCGCCCCATTCGCTCAAACCGCGTTTAATCGAACTCATCGACCAGCAGATTCAGCGCGCCAAAGAAGGGCGCCCGGCGTATATTTTGTTAAAACTCAATTCCATCACCGACCGCGACCTCATCGATAAGCTTTCACAGGCTTCCCAGGCGGGCGTGCCGGTTGATTTAATCGTGCGGGGCATCTGCTGCCTTTTGCCAAAAGTGCCTTTTTACACCGAACATATCCGGGTGATAAGCGTTGTCGGGCGTTTTTTGGAACATTCGCGCGTGTATTGCTTTTTGCTCGACCAGGGCTATCAAATGTACATCTCTTCGGCCGATTGGATGACCCGCAATACCAGCAGGCGTGTGGAAGTTGCCTGCCCGGTAAACGACCCTTCCCTGCAGTCGCGCATCCTGCACAACCTGCAAACCATGCTGAGCGACACCAAAAAAGCCCGCGAGCTTTTGCCAAACGGCACCTATACGCCTATAGCGCCCAGCCAGGGCAAGGCCATCTCCTGCCAGGAGGTGTTTATGCAGCAGGCGTTGCATCCCCCGGCGCTTAGCAAGTCTTCCGCACAAAATGTCGGCTCGTTTTTTTCGCGCTTGTTCCGCCGTTAGAGCAAAACACAAGGCAGCTTTTGCAAAAAGGCTGCCTTTTTGTTTGCATAAAGCCCGTATTTTTCCCCGCCCGGCAAAACGCCGGCCGACTGCAGGCAAACTTTTTTGGCCCATGGGCCTGCGCGCAAGTGGGTTATAAAGTGGGTTACACGCAAAAACAAAAATCCCGTAGAACAGCCAATCAAGCCATTCTACGGGACTTTTTTGTGTAAACAGGTAGCGAAAGAGATGCCTGCGCAAAATTTTGAAATAGACTTAAACCCGCAAAAAGTTGGTAGCGCCGCGGAGGCGTTGTGAGCGCGTTTACAAGCGAACAGCTGTAGCAAGCGTGACTTTTTGCGGAAAGGAGGAGCGACGGCGCGAGTGAGCCGATGACTTTTCAAAAGAAAAGTCGTCGCGAACGATACATAGTCCGCGACGACGTGGAGCGGGTAAAGGGAGTCGAACCCTCTCAAACTATATATAAATTGGCTTAAATAAACGATTTTTTAAAATTCGTGTGAAATTTCGTGTGAACTTTTCTACAAAAAATTGCTTCATAATAAAAATGTCCCCGCATTTTACACTTCCATGAGAGGCGTGCGGGGGAATTTCTCAGTTATAAATATCTCTTCTGTGGCCGATATTCAAAATTAAAATGACAATTTTTTCATCTTGAATATCTGCAATTAAACGGTAATCCCCAACACGGTAACGCCATTGTCCGCTTCGGTTTGCCGTCAAGCCTTTTCCGTGCCGGCGAGGGTCATCGGTTCCAACCAGATTCTTTTCAATCCACGAAAGCAACAGCGTCCGGGTATATTTATCCATTTTCTTAAGCTGCTTTACCGCCTGTTCTGTATATTCCACTTCCCACGCCATCAATTATCGTCCTCCATCGAGAACATTTTCATAACCTCTGCGTGGCTGTAGGTAACGGGGTTTTTCTTGTATTCTTCCATCGCCTGGTTATAAAGCTGCAAATCGTGTTCGTCTTCTATTCTGTCCATTACCGTTTCCCGGATGAAATCGGAAACGCTTTTGTTATACATCTGTGCATAAGCTTTTACCAGCTTATCGTCATTATCGCTAAAACGCACGCTAATAGTCATAATCACACTTCCTTTCATCCTTATTGTATTACATTGTATTACAATTGTCAATAGTATATTTAATAAATAATAAAAAGCATTCATTAGGTAGACTTTTCCCAACAAAGTACATATAATAAAGATAACAGAACCCGACACGCCTCTCAACGATGCGAACCACGTCGGGTCGTTTAATTTTGCTTTTACAAAAGGAGAAATATTTGCAATAATAGAAGAACCCCGCCCTCTGTTTTAGAGAGCGGGGCGTTTTTAATAGTAGTAACCAAACAGCTTTTCCTTTTGTTTTGCTGTAAGCGGCAAA
>CAJFVS010000008.1 GCA_904420505.1 Candidatus Alloruminococcus vanvlietii
GTAACCAGCAGCATATCAAAACCGCCGTTTTCACGCCAGTAATCTTCCGCTTTTTGCGCGCCCATTACAAACAGCGCCGTGGAAAGGGCGTCGCACATTTTGCCCTGTTCCCCCACAATGGTAACCGATTTTAAGCCGCTTTGGGCCGGGTAGCCGGTAGCGGGGTCCAGGATATGCCAGTAAAGGTTTCCCTCTTCATCTTCAAAATAGTTTTCATAGCCGCCCGATGTCACCACCGCGGCATTGGAAATTTCCAGCACGCCCAAATACCCATCTTCCCAGGGCGCGCGGATGCCAATGCGCCAGTCGCTGCCATCCGGGCGGGAACCAACGGCCTGTATGTTGCCCCCAAGGCTGAAAATAGCCGATTCTACGCCCTGTTCCAGCAGGATTTGGGTTACAAGGTCGGCGGTATAGCCTTTGCCCACCGCCCCCAAATCCAGCTGCATCCCATCGGGCACGGTAAGGCGGTTGCCTTCCAACTGGATGCGGCTATAGCCCACATTTTGCAGTTGCTGGGCAATTTCCTGCTGGGAAGGGACCTGTTTGCTGTCGGTGGTAAAGCCCCAGGCGGTTAACACCGGGTAGATGGTCGGGTCCATTGCGCCGTTTGTTTTTTGCGCCATCTGCAGCGTAAAAGAAAGCAAGCCGGCGGTTTCTTCGCTTACCAAAACCGCTTGCCCGCCGCTGTGGTTGGCGGCGTAAATTTCGCTGTTTTCATCCGTTACCGACCACAAAGCCTCTACCTGTTGGATGCGTTGAGCCGCTTGCTGCAAAGCGTCTTGGGCGTTTTGCCCATAAGCGGTAAAGGTCATATAGGTGTTCATTGCAAAAAGCTCCTGTTGGGCCGGTTGCTGGGGCTGCGTGCTACAGCCGGGCAGGGCTGCCAACAGCGCGCCCAGCAAAAAAAGAGCAATCCATCGTTTCAATGCCGTGTCTCCTTTCCCAAAACAAAAAACGGCGGTTGGGAATACTCCAGCCGCCGTTTTGCAGTTTCTGGGGAATATCCTAGCAATAGAATACTACATTCGCGCCGCTTTTGTCTAATGCTTGGTTTTCATAGATGCCATACAAACTGCCCTATGTTTTGCATAAAAAGCCTTGGCAAAGGGGATTTGCGCATTGGCGGGCAGCTTCAAACACTCCCCCATGCGGGCTGTTCTTGCCGTTTTTGGCAGCCGGCCAAAGAAAAACCCAGCGCCATAACAGGCCAAATAGCGGTAAAGCGCTTTATGGAATGGCGCCCCCTTTTGTATTGGGGTTTTTGAGGGTGTAAATTAGGTAATCCAACTGGTCAAGCGACTGCTGTTTTGCGTGGATTTCCTCCAGCAGCGCATAACGGCATTTTTGCAAAATTTTTATTTGCTGCGCGCAGGTATCGGCCGTGCTGTCCAACAGCGCTGCAAAGCGTTTTAAAGTATCCAAATCCATACCCGCTTTTTGCAAAGACCAAAAATACCCCGCCCGTTTGATTTCCTCTTCCGGGTAATCGGGTTCGCCTTGTGCCGTTGCCGCTTTTAACAGGCCGTTTTGCGCATATAGCTGCAAAATTTCATTTGGAATGCAAAAACACCTGCTTGCTTCTTTTAACTGCATTTTCCCCCTCCTGTTTGGCGCAAAAAAATGTAAGCGTAACCAAAAGCTTTTTTTGTTACACTTACATTATAAAAGGGGTGCAATTCCATGTCTAATACTCGTTTTTAATAAAGCCAAATGCTTATTAAGCATGTATTTGCCGCAAGGGGCTTGCAAATGCCCCTATTTTCCCAGCTGCACATGCAAATTTTCTTTGGCAAACTGTATAAACTTTACCGCCGCCAAGCCAAAAGGCTGCCCGCGTTTCCATGCCAGCACGCTGGTGGTGGTAAGCGGCGGGTTTAGCGGCCGGTAGGTAATTTTCTTCTCATCCCAAAACGAAACCGAACCTTGTATGGCAACGGCATACGCCAATTTATAATGCGCTACAATGCAGCTGCTGGAAATTAAGTTGGATGTAAAGCGGATATCCGCTTTGTCAAATTCCTCCCCAAACCAGCTTGCCAGTTCGCTTTGCACGTTTGCCCTGCGCGGGAACACCAACGGAACCCCTCGCAAATCCTGGGGCGTAATGCTTTCCAATTGGGCCAGCGGCGCGTCCGGATGCATGATCACCACCCATTGCTCCGGCAAATTTATGCGGATATAATCGTATTTTTCCATATTCACCGGTTCCAGCAGCAGCCCCACGTCGGTCAGCCCGCGGTCCATCCGGTCTTTTACAAGGTCCGCCGTTGCGGTGTACAGGTCAAAGCGCACAGCCGGGTAACGCTCGTGAAACGAACGGAAAAGCTCAGGCAGCAGCTCCACAGCGGCAAGGTCGCCGCACCCGATGGATACTGTCCCTTCCACCATTTCATCCTGCTGTGTCAGCTCTTTTTCGGTTTTATCCACCAGTTCCAAAATCTCTTCTGCCCGCCGGCGCAGCAAAAGCCCCTCGTTGGTTAAAACAATTTTACGCGTCCCGCGGTCAAACAGCTTTACGCCCATTTCCTCTTCCATCTGTGCAAGCTGGCGGCTAAGCGTAGGCTGGGTGATGTGCAGCACCTCTGCCGCTTTGGTAATGCTTTCTTCGCGCACCACCGCCAAAAAATACCGCAAAACCCGAATTTCCATATCCTCACCTCCGGTTTACCGCCATTTTAGCATATCCATGCCTAATAAGCAAGATAAAAGCAGACAATAAACCCCGGGCATGAACTTCCCTCCCCAAAACATCCGCCGCGCTGCTAACCGGCAAATGCCAAAACGCAACCAAAAGCGCCGGCCCCTTTTCAATTGGTAAGCAACGCAAAGAAAGCAAGCGAAGAAGCGCCGGAATTTGGCTGACAATTTACAAAATCATAAAGAAAAGCCAAGGCGCGCGGGAGGTTTTTGGCCCAAAGGCAAAAAAACACCGCAAGCCAAAAAACTTGCGGTGACGTGGTGGAGACAGCTGGGCTCGAACCAGCGACCTCCTGCGTGTGAAGCAGGCACTCTGACCAGCTGAGCTATGCCTCCATTTTCGTGTGCAATTTATTGTACCGCAAATTTGCCTTTTTGTAAAGGGCTATCCGCCTTTTTTTCACCTAGGCAAATGCTACAAACATTTTTGCAAATTGGTTTTGGTTCTGTGCAGGGTGATGATTTTGTATACAAACGCCAAAACAAACGTATCTTTGTGGTACAATAAAGCCAATTTGCAAATTTGCGGAGGAAATCAAAATGATTACTGTTAACGACGTCAGCTTACTGTTTGGCCCCACCAAACTGTTTGCCAACGCCAATTTAAAATTTACCCCCGGTAACTGCTACGGCGTTATCGGCGCCAACGGGGCGGGCAAATCCACCTTTTTAAAAATTTTATCGGGCGAGCTTGCCCCTACCACCGGCTCGGTGGATATCCCCCAAGGGCTGCGCATGTCGGTGTTAAAGCAGGACCATTTCGGGTATGACGCTTACCCGGTTTTGCAAACCGTGATTATGGGCAACGCCCGGCTTTACCAAATTATGCAGGAAAAAGAAGCCCTGTACGCCAAAGAGGATTTTACCGACGAAGACGGGGTGAAGGTTTCGGAGCTGGAAGGCGAATTTGCCGCCATGAACGGCTGGGACGCCGAAACCGACGCCGCGCGCATCTTAAACGGCCTGGGCATTCCCACAAGCCTGCACGAAAGCTATATGCATGAATTAAACGGCGCCCAAAAGGTAAAGGTGCTGCTGGCCCAGGCGCTGTTTGGCGCGCCGGACATTTTGCTTTTGGACGAGCCGACCAACGGGCTGGATGTAAACGCCATCACCTGGCTGGAAAACTTTTTGATGGATTTTGCCGGCACGGTGATTGTGGTTTCGCACGACCGGCATTTCTTAAACACCATCTGCACCCACATTGTGGATATTGACTACCACCAAATCAAACTGTATGTGGGCAACTACGATTTCTGGTACGATTCTTCCCGGCTTATGCAGCAGATGATTCGCGACCAGAACAAGAAAAAAGAGGACAAAATCAAAGAGCTGCAGGCGTTTATCCAGCGCTTTTCGGCCAACAAATCCAAGTCCAACCAGGCTACCTCGCGGCGCAAGCTGCTAGAAAAGCTCACCGTGGAGGAGATGCCCGCTTCCAGCCGGCGCTACCCCTGGGTTGGGTTTTCCCCGGCCAGAGAATGCGGCAAAGAGATTTTATCGGTGGAAAATTTAAGCTATACGGCCGATGGGGCCAAGCTGTTTTCCAATGTGTCTTTCCGCGTGGAAAAGAACGATAAAATCGCCTTTTTGTGCGAAAACGAGCTGGCGCTGACCGCGCTTTTTCAAATCTTAGCCGAAGAAATACGCCCGCAGGAGGGCGCCTTTAAATGGGGCAACACCACCACCCAGGCGTATTTTCCAAAAGACAACACCCCCTATTTTGAGGACGGGGACAAAACCATGCTCGAATGGTTCGCCCAGTATTCTTCCGACGACACCGAAACCTATATGCGCGGCTTTTTGGGGCGCATGCTGTTTTCGGGCGAGGATGTGTACAAAAAGGTGGGGGTGCTCTCCGGCGGCGAAAAGGTGCGCTGTATGCTTTCGCGTATGATGCTTTCAAGCGCGAACGTTTTGCTGCTTGACCAGCCGACCAACCACCTGGATTTGGAATCCATCACAGCGCTTAACAACGGCCTGTGCGATTTTCCCGGCAACGTGCTGTTTTGCTCGCACGACCACCAGTTTATCCAAACCATCGCCAACCGCATCATCGAGCTGAAGCCGGACGGCATCATCGACCGGCGCATCACCTACGACGAATACTTAGAGCGTAAAGCAGCCGGCACGCTGTAAAAGGCGCAACCGGGCGCATAGCCGGCAAAAAAGCCTCCCCTGTTGGGAGGCTTTTGCCGTATTTGGGGTTTTGTGCGCCGTGCAGGCTTGCCAAGCGCCTAAAAAACAGGCCCTGCGCCTAAGGACAAAGGTATTCCAAAAACAAACCCCGCGCCTTTTTGCACCCCTGGCGCCCTGTGGCACGGCAAGGGGTACAAGCCCATTGGCTACAGGGGGCTGCTTGCAGGCGTGTCTTCGCCTTTGGCGGCCAGTGCACGATAGCGCTGCAAAACCGCCGGCAGGCTGCTTTCAAATACGGCGCGCGTGCGCCTTAGCATTTGCTCGGGGGTTTCGTTCATGGGCGAGCTAACCCACCTAAGCAGCATGCCCGAAAACGCATCCGCAAAAAAGTAAGCGATAAATTCCTGGTCTGCTTGCCCAATGCCCGCTTTTGCAAATTGCTCTGCCAAATTGCGCAGAAAAAATGCAAACATCTGCATGGATAAAAACCTTTCCAACTGCTCGCGCCCCACCGAATGCAGCGTGTTTTGGCAAAATGCCCGGTTTTCTTTTAAATACCGGAACATCTTCAGCAGTTTTTCTTCCCAATCGCCAGCGTCGTTTCCCTGGGTGATGGCCTGCGCGGCTTCGTTTTCAAAAATCCAGCCTAAAAGCTCGTAAACATCGCCAAAATGGTAATAAAAGGTCTGGCGGTTCAGCCCGCAGGCGTCTACAATATTTTGCACCGTAATTTTGCAAAGCGGCCGCGTTTGCATCAAATCTTTTAAAGACTGCGCCAACGCTTTTTTGGTGATGACCGACATCGCGCCACATCCTTTCTGTATGATTATACAGAATTTTGCGCCGCTTGTCAGCCATGGTTTTTGCATTTGCCGTTTAATTCTGCGCATAAACGGCATGCAAATGCGCCAAACTGTCTAAATAGTTGTCAGGAAGCATTTTTTGCGCTATACTGGAAGCATTCTAACAAAGGCAGGATTTTTTATGGAATTTTCTTTACCTCGTATTACCATCATCACCGGGCATTACGGCACGGGCAAAACCAATGTGGCGGTCAATTTGGCCAATATGCTTTGCCAGCAGGGCAAACAGGTGATTTTGGTGGATTTGGATATTGTAAACCCCTATTTCCGTTCCGCCGATTTTGGCAAAGAGCTGGAAAAAAAGGGGGTGCAGCTTATTGCCACACGCTATGCCAACACCAATTTGGATATCCCCGCCATCACCCCGGAAGTAAACGCCATTTTTTCCAACAAGCAGGCGCATGTTATTTTGGATGTGGGCGGCGACGACGCCGGGGCAATTGCTTTGGGGCGCTATGCCAGCCAATTTGCCCAAGAAGAAAGCGTAGGCATGTATTATGTCATCAACCGTTACCGCTATTTAACCCACGAACCCCACGAAGCGCTGGAGCTTTTGCGGGAAATTGAAGCGGCCTCGCGTTTAAAAGCGTGCGGCATTATCAACAATTCCAATTTAGGAAAAGAAACCACCCTGGAGGATATTGCGCGCTCGATGCCGTTTGCACAAAAAACAGCCGGGCTTTGCGCTTTGCCGTTGTGCTTTACCTGTGTGGACCAAGCGCTTTTAAAGGACGCCAGCCCTGCGTTTGGGCCGGTTTTGCCGGTAAAAATATACGTTTGTCCCCCTTGGGAACACCCCGATTTATAAAAATAGGGATAAAAAATACAAAAGGATGCAAAAAAATGGTTGCAAAATGCAAAAGAGTGTGCTAAAATAGCAAACGTACCAGCCAGAAGGTATGCATCCGTGGGGGTGTAGCGCAGTTGGGAGCGCGTTTGAATGGCATTCAAAAGGTCAGGGGTTCGATCCCCCTCATCTCCACCATGAAGGGTTGACAAAAAAGATGTCAACCCTTTTTTCTTAGTATTCATGCGGGTTTGCGGGCTTTTGGACGGAAAA
>CAJFVS010000009.1 GCA_904420505.1 Candidatus Alloruminococcus vanvlietii
ACGTCAGGATATGGTTACATCGATCCCTTGGTGCAAAAGCAACTGTATGCACTACCTTATCCGTCTCACAGGACGCGCTTAAAGGTTAGTTTTTGCTGTATTTTATTATAAAAGATTTTCTCTTGAAAGTCTACCCTTTCGGCAAGTTTCATACGTTTTACCAAAAATCCCCGCTCTTGTGCAGGGGCTTTTGTCAGCGGGCCGGCGCCTTTTGTTGTCCGGCGGTGGGTTTGCCTATACAATATGCAACGCGCATTTGCCCGCAAGCAAAACAAAAGCAGCGCCCAAAACCAGGCGCTGCAAAGTTGTTTATTTGATGGGCTTCATGGTCGGGAAGAGCAAAACATCGCGGATGGAAGCGCTGTCGGTCAGCAGCATCACCAAACGGTCCAGCCCAAAGCCCAAACCGCCCGTAGGGGGCATGCCGTATTCCAAAGCGGTTACAAAATCTTCGTCCACCTCGGCGTTGGCGCCCTGTGCGCGTTTGGCCGCTACCTGGCGCTCAAAGCGCTCGCGCTGGTCAATGGGGTCGTTGAGCTCCGAGAACGCATTGCCCATCTCGCGGCAGTAGATGAAATATTCAAACCGCTCGGTAAAAGCGGGGTTTTCGGGTTTGCGTTTGGCAAGGGGGGAATTTTCCACCGGATAATCGTAAATGATGGTGGGTTGGATGAGTTTATCCTCCACAAAAGCGTCAAAAAACGCGATGAGCACATGGCCTTTGGTGGCGTTTTCGCCCTCGTCTACCTGCACGTTATGCGCTTTGGCCGCCGCGCGGGCTTCTTCGTCGGTTTTCCAGTCGTTGTAGTCAACGCCGGCGTACTTTTTCACCGCTTCCACCATGGTCAGGCGTTCCCACGGGCCAGCCATATTGATTTCGGTGCCCTGGTAGGTGATTTTATCCGTGCCGCATACCTTGCGGGTAATGGTGACGTACATATCCTCAATCAAATCCATCATGCCGTGGTAATCGGTATACGCCTGGTACATCTCCACCGAGGTAAACTCCGGGTTGTGCGAGGGATCCATCCCCTCGTTGCGGAAGATTCTGCCCACTTCGTAAACCTTGTCAAACCCGCCAACAATCAAGCGTTTTAAGTACAGTTCGGTTTCAATGCGCAGGTACATGTCAATGTCCAGCGTGTTGTGGTGGGTTACAAACGGCCGCGCAGAAGCGCCGATTTCCAAAGTGTGCAAAACCGGGGTGTCCACTTCCAGGTAGCCCAAATTGTCCAGATAATTGCGCACTTCCTTCAAAATCTGGCTGCGTTTAATAAAGGTTTGTTTTACCTCTGGGTTTACAATCAAATCCACATAGCGCTGGCGGTAACGCAAATCGGTGTTGGTCAGGCCGTGGAATTTTTCCGGCAGCGGCAGCAGGGATTTGGAGAGCAGCTTGACCCCGTATGCGTGCAGGGAAATTTCCCCGCGGCGGGTTTTAAACACATCGCCCTCTACGCCGATGATATCGCCGATATCCCATGTTTTAAAGTCCGCGTAATTTTCCCCGCCAATGTCGTTTACGCGCACATACACCTGAATGCGCCCTTTTGCGTCCTGGATATCGATAAAATTGGCTTTGCCCATATCACGCCAGGCCATAATGCGCCCGGCAATTTTTACGCGCTTGCCTTCCATCTGCTCAAAATTTTCCACAATATCGCTGGTAAAGGCGTCGCGGTCGTATGTGGTGATTTCATACGGGTTTTTGCCTGCTTGTTTTAAAGCATCCAGCTTGTCCCGGCGGATTTGTAAAACCTCGGAAAGCTCCTGCTGGGATAGTTCTTCCTGCTGCGTGGTGTTTTCGTTTTGTTGTTCCTGCATGTTGTTTACTCCTTTTCTGCCCAACCCAAATGGCCCTCGTTTTCTCAAAAAAAGCCGGCCTTTTTTCCAAAGCCGGCAAAATGGTTACGGCCTTTGCCGCTAACAATTTTTATTTAAAAATCTCCAAAATAATGAATTTCAGCACGTCGTCGGGGGCTTCTACTTCCACTTCCTCCCCTACGCGGTGGCCGATAAGCGCTTTGCCCACCGGGGATTCATCCGAGATTTTGCCGTTGACCGGGTCGGTCTCGGTAGAACCTACCAATTGGTAAATGGCTTCTTCGTTGTAAGCAACATCCAACACCTTTACCTTCGAGCCGATATTGACCACATCGGTGTCGAGTTCATCTTCGTCCACGATTTTTACATGCTTTAAAATGGCCTCCAACTCGGCAATACGGGCTTCTACCATCGCCTGCTCGTTTTTGGCTTCATCGTATTCACTGTTTTCAGAAAGGTCGCCGAAGGATCTTGCTTCTTTTATTTTTTCCGCAACTTCCTTGCGTTTTTGTGTTTTTAAGCTTTCCAGCTCTTCTTCCAGCTTTTTCAGACCCTCATCGGTCAATAAAATTTCTTTTGCCACAACAGAACCTTCCTTTCACGTTTGTTGACAATAGTAGTATTATAGTAAACTTCCCACCCACTGTCAAGTAAAAATCCGTTTCCTTTGCGCCAATTAAGCGGGTTTGCAGTGCATAGAAAAACGTACTTTTATCTATATGCGTTTTCAGCATTTTTATGCCAGGCCAGCCAACAAAAAATCTCCCGGAAACCGGGAGATTTTGCAATATAAACCGTTTTTATTCGGTATCTTCCTCGCTGCTTGACGAAGTCTCGGAAGACTCTTCGCTCGAAGACTGCGAACTTTCCTGGGAAGAGGTGCTTTGGGAAGAAGAAGGCTCCTGAGAAGAAGGTTCTTCGGTGGAGATATTCTCGTTTCTCTTCAAGGTTTCCAGCACTTCTTGGGCTTTGATAAACTGCGGGTCATTCTCTTCCGACAGGTACTGGAACACCGCCTGCTGGTCCGCTGTAAGGGTTACCTCAAAATCGGGTTTAACACCCACTTTGTCAAAGTTTTCGCTTTTGGCGGTTTTATAATAGGCCACCGTAATGGAAACAGCCGAACCGTCGTCAAGCTCTTTGAGTTCCTGCATGGTGCCTTTGCCGTAAGTAACCGTACCCACCAACCTGGCTTTGTTGTAATCTTTCAGCGCCTGGGCAAACAGTTCCGCAGCCGAGGCGGTATTTTCATTTTGCAAAACCACCATCGGCAAAGTTACTTCGTTTGCATCTGAATTTTTAAAATACACCACTTCGCCGTTGCGGTCCACTGCCGAAACAATTTCGCCGGCCGGCAGCAGGACATCCAAAATCTGCCCCACCGAATACACCGTGCCGCCCGAATTGTTGCGCACATCAAAAATCAAGCCGGTTGCGCCCTGGGAGGTTACATCTTCTAGCGCGGCTTTAAACTGCTCTACGGTTACATCGCTAAATTCCGTGATTTGGATATACCCGTTTTGCCCTATCATCCTGTATTTTACCGTGGGTTTTTCCACTTCACGGCGGGTAAGCTGCAAAGTTTGTTCTTCCGCATCGCGGCGGATTACCACCGTAACGGTAGAACCGGCCGACCCGTTTAACAGGCTTTGGGCCTCTTCATAGGTCACCTGCGAAAGCACGGTATCGTCAATCTGCACGATGATATCGTCTACTTTAATGCCGTTGCTTTCGGCCGGGGAATCCGGGTATACGTCGGTTACACGCAGGTAGCTGCCCTGTTCCTGGGTGACATCCACCCCAATGCCCACCGTACGCCCTTCCAAAATATCCAGCATTTCGCTGTACTGCTTGGCGGTATAATACATGGCGTGCTCGTCGCCCGTGCCGACCAAATACCCCAGCGAAACGCTGTCCATCAATTGGTCTTCGTCAATGGTGCCCACATAGTTTTGGCGCACAATCGCGTCTATCTGTGCGATTTTGTTGTATAGGTTTTCCCTCTCGCGCACGTTGTAAACCTTATCGTTAAAGATACCCATGGAAACGCTCATGGTAATGGAGAACGTAACGGCCACCGCAATGGCGACCAGCGCAATGGTAACCCCTAAAGAAATTTTTTTGTTCATAGTTCACCCTTTCCAAAACGGGAAAAAGCCCGTTTTAAGATTTCGTGAAGTAATTAAGCGGGTCGGTTGCCGTACCGTTTACACGGATTTCAAAATGCAGGTGCGGCCCGGTTGACCAACCGGTAGAACCAACATTGGCAATCACCTGCCCCTGCGTCACCACGTCGCCCACCTGTACGTTGATGGAGCTGCAGTGCGCATACAAGGTAGAATACCCGCCGCCATGGTCGATAATCAAATATTTGCCATAGCTTTTTCCGGGGATATAATCGTATTTTGCAAAAATCACCTTGCCGGCGTTTGCCGCTTTAATGGGCTTGGTGTTGATGTTGGCGCCCGAAATATCAATACCGGTGTGGAAATCGGTATTGTTAAAACGCCAGCCAAAATACGAGGAAATGTTGTAGTAGTTGTCCACCGGCCAGGCAAATTCGCCGCCTACATACACCCCGCTGGAGGAGTTGTTGGCATAGATGTTGGCAATTTCTTGCTGTATCTCTTTCATCTCCTGCTGGATTTGCTCTTTGTTGGCTTCGTATTCCTGCTCCAGTTTTAACAACTGCTGGATTTCATAAGAAACCTGGCCCATCTGGGTGTTCAGTTCCTGTGTTTTTACTTCCAGCGCATCCTGGCTTTGTTGCACCTGCTGCTTGTTGTGGTCTATAACGTCTTTGGCGGCCTGAATCATATCCCGCTCGTTGCGCAGCGATTCAAGCATCTGCTGCTCATATTCGGTTGTGCGGCGCAAATATTCCGCGCGCACCATAAAATCGCCCAAATCCTCCGCCCCAAACAACATGGTCAGGGGGCTTTGCGTTCTGGAGATATACCCTGCGCGCACGCGCTTTTTAAACTGCTCGTAGCTGTCCTCAATGTCAATCTCCATATGGGCCAGCTCCTGCTCTTTTTGGGTAATCTCGGCATTAAGCGTGTCAATCTGCTGGTTTAACAGCGAGATTTGCTGCTGGGTAATGCGGATTTGCTGCTGGATTTGGGTTTGCACCGCTTCCTGTTGGTCTTTTTCGTTTTTGATGTTGTTGATTTGGTTGTTGATTTGGCTTTGCTGCTGCTCAAGCTGGTCGTACTCGTCTTGCAAATCGCTTACATTGGGGCCCGAAGGCGCCTGGGAGCTGGAGCTTGAGGAGCTGGTGTCGCTCGGCGTGCCGGAAGTCTCCGGCTCGCTTTCGCTGGAGGTGCTTTCCTTCGAAGAGCTGTCAGGCGAAGAGGAGGATTCTTCTTCCGGCTGTGAGGAAGAGCTTTCCTCCGGCTGCGAGGAAGAAGAAACGCTGGTAACCGTGCTGGAGGAATCGGATTGCGCACCCGATGAACTGTCCAGCGGCGCAGCTACCGCCTGCAAAGCCAGCAATGCAGCAAGCATTATACACAAAACCGCGCTTTGTATGTAAAAATGGGATTTTTTCTTTTTCATGCGCGCACCTCTCTACACTTTGAGATGTTTCCGTACAAATACCATGCTGCCCAACGTGCCAATGCCCACGCCAATGATGAGGAAAATGACCAGAATGCTGGCCCATACGTCCCCAAAGGATAAAATATTGGGGGCAATTGCGCTAATCCAGCTGTCGGTGCTTTCCATAATCTTGTTTGCCAGCAGGCTGTACAAAGCCCACAGCAAGCCAAAGGAAAGCAAAGAGGAAATCAAACCAATCATAATGCCTTCAATCAAAAACGGCATGCGGATAAACCCATCGGTTGCGCCGACAAATTTCATAATGTTGATTTCCTTGCGCCGGTTAAACACGGTAATTTTAATGGTGTTGGCAATAATTAGCAGCGACACCACAAACAACACGCCTACAATCACAATTCCGCCTACGTACACAACGCTTTTAATGCCGGTTACCGCCTGGGCTACATCCTGCGGGGCTTGTACCTGTTCTACGCCTTCTAATGCGGCCAGTTGGTTCTGGGTAGCCTCCAAAAGGCTTAAATCCCTTACGCGCAAACGGAACGTATCCGGCAGGGGGTTGTCTTCTTCCAGCCATTCCAGCAGTTCTTCGTCCCCGCCCATCCATTCGCTTTGGTCGATGAGCCCTTCCTCTTTGGAGATAAAGCGCACATCAAACACATTATCCATATTGTTTAAGGTCGTTTCAATCTCGCTTATGCGGCTGTCGTCCACATCTTCCAAAATCAAAACCACTTCGTTTTGCTCTTCCACATACCCTACAATGCTGTTGATGTTCATGGTAAACAATATGGCAATGCCAATTAACAGCATGCAGGCTACCAGTACGCCGATGGATGCAAAGGACATGACCCGGTTTTTCCAGATGCTTTTCATGCCCTCTTTAAACAGATATTTAAAGCTACTCGTTTTCATTGAAACCTCCGCCAACTAAAATGGATTCATCATACCCGCCGGTGTATTCTCCATCGTTGGACACCGTTCCATGGTCAATCGTAATCACCCGTTTGTCAAACCGGCTTACCAAATCATGTTCATGGGTAACCATTAACACCGTAGTGCCGCAGCGGTTAATTTCCATGAGCAGCTGCACAATCTCCAAAGACAATTGTGGGTCGATATTGCCGGTGGGTTCGTCTGCTATCAACAGCGGAGGATTGTTTACCAGTGACCGCGCCAGCGCAACGCGCTGCTGTTCGCCGCCGGATAATTGTTCGGGCATGGCTTTTGCTTTGGAAGCCAGCCCCACAAGGCCCAGTATGTAAGGAACTCTCTTGCGAATGTCTCGGTCTGCCACATTGGTCACCCGCAATGCAAACGCAACATTGTCGTAAACGTTCATGTTCGGGATAAGCCGGAAATCTTGGAACACCATCCCCAATGAACGGCGGAAGCGCGGGATTTGGCGGCGTTTGAGCCTGCTCAAATTGTAGCCGTTAACCTCCACCCGGCCGCTGTTGCAAATCTCTTCCCGGGTAATCAATTTCAGCAACGTGCTTTTGCCGGCCCCGGAAGGGCCGACAATAAACACAAATTCCCCTTTTTCAATCTTCAATGATACGTTCCTGAGAGCCACGGTGCCATTGTCATACTTTTTTGTAACATTTTGCAATTCTACCATCGCACGTACGCTCCTTAGGATTCACACAAAAAAATTTCTTAGTACTTCACCGGGTTGGTGGTGAGGTATTTTTTCACCATCAAAGCCACTTTGAATACAATGGCGTGGTCAAACTCGCTCAAATCCAAGCCGGTGAGCTTTTTGATTTTTTCCAGCCTGTACACCAGGGTATTGCGGTGCACAAACAATTTGCGCGAAGTTTCCGAAACGTTTAAGTTGTTTTCAAAGAATTTCTGGATGGTAAACAGCGTTTCCTGGTCCAAACTTTCTATGCTGCCCTTTTTAAACACTTCTTTTAAGAAACTTTCGCACAAAGTGGTGGGAAGTTGGTAAATCAAGCGCGCTATGCCCAGGTTGTCGTAGGAAATGATGGCCTTTTCGGTATCCATCACCTTGCCTACTTCCAAAGCCACCTGCGCTTCCCTAAAGGACTTGGCAAGCTCTTTTACCCCTGTTACCACCGTGCCGATGCCAACCACCGCATGGGTGTAAAACTCGCTGGAAAGCGTGTCCACAATGGAACGCGCCAATTTTTCAATATCTTTGGATTCGATGCCCGCTTTGATTTCTTTTACCAAAACAATATCGGTTTCGCTAATGTTGAACACAAAATCCTTCTGCCTGTCCGGGAAAAGGTTCTGGATAACATCAAATACCGAAGCATCGTTGGAGGAAAGGACTCTGACAAGCAATACCGCACGGGAAACATCGGTGTTAAAGTGCAGTTCCCTGGCTTTTACATACACGTCCCCGGGGAGGATATTGTCCAAGATGACATTTTTGATGAAATTGTTGCGGTCGTACTTTTCATCATAGTACTGTTTGATGCTTGACAAAGAAACGGCCAGCACAGCTGCAAATTTTGCTGCAATATCGTCGATGCCCTCCACAAAAACCGCATAATCCGGTTTGGGGCGGGAACCGAAAAGCTTATAAGTGTAGCCGTCGCGCACGAAAATGTCGTTGCCTTCCGCCATGTCCATAAGCACAAACTCATTGACTTCGCCAATCTTTCCCAGTTCGCTGCAAGAAATGACGATGGCGTTCTCGTCCACTACACCGATGACCCTGTCCAGAGCATCCCGCATCTGGTGTACGACACCTTGAAAAAGCCTGTTTGACATAAGCTATACCCTCACTTCGCTTTGTATTGTCATTGTTCACCAAGACTTATCGTCATGATTATTTAGCAATTACCTTCATTTTATACAAATTATTCAAAAAATGCAACATCTTTTGACATAAAAGTTGTAGTAACTGTTAAATTTATTGACAAAACTGTCAGCTTTCCCACTGTTATTTTATTATTTTTCCCTTTAGTAATTGTGAACAAACCATTAAAAAAACTGCCGGAAACGGCAGTTTCATACTTTTGCCATAAATTTCCCCTAAATGCTGGAAATTCTCATATTTTCAACAAAATTTCCCCTTAATAATCGTCAGGAATGGCAAAACCGTGCATAAACCCATCGATTGCCACCGAACAGACATCCCCGCCGATAATGGTATCGTTTAGCACCAAAACGTTGGCCTGCACGCCTTCTTCCTGCCCGGGGTAGTTAAGCACCGTATAGGTGTAGCGTTTGGCGCGCTCGCCTTTGTAACGGCTTAAGTCCATCCCCTGCAGTTTTTGCAGCTCGTTGTAGCTTTCAAAGGTTTCGTCAAATTCCTGCGGGATGATGACCTCGCACACTTCCACCGGCTGGGAATCGATCTCCCATCCGCAGCTTTTCAAATACTCCTGCGGCAGCATTTTGGGGTTGGGCTGCACGGCGTCTACGTTTTGGGCCGATGAATCGTCCGGCGCACCGCCGCCTGTGCCAATCCAGCCTTTGATGAGCATAACCGCCGCAACAACCAGCAAAATGGCCAAAATAATTTTTAAAACCTGTTTGATTCTTTGAAACCGAATGGACACCATTACCATACCCATATCCCCCGCTTCTATAAGGTTGTATTGCAATATATGCAAACAAGCGGCCGGTTATGAGCTTTTGGGGGAACACCGGGCTATCTTTCCAATTTTTCGCCGCAATGGGGGCAATACTCGTACCAAACGCCTTTTAACGGCTGTTGGCGGCCACAGTGCGGGCAGCGCACAAAAATGGCGCCGAACACAACGCCCCCAAACGCAAGGGCCGCCCCTATATAAAACAGCGCCGGCAGCCCGTTTTGCCCCTGCCACTGCAGCAGCGCCATGCAGACCACCACAAACCCCAGCAAAATCACGCCGTACATGATAAGCCTGCACACGTTGGGGCTTTTCATAGCGCATCTCCCCCATCTCTGCAAAGATAAGCAGTTTTAGTATGCGAAAACGGTGTAAAACCCGTTAGGCGGGCGGATAAAACGCCGGTAAAACCTGCCGTTTTGCAGCAAAAAAGCAGGATGCACATCTGCATCCTGCTTTGGGTATTGCCATAAAAAGTTATGCCTGGTCGTCCTCAAACAGCTTTTTGGCTTTCATGATGACTTCGCCCTCCAGCATCTGCGGCAGCTGCTCGTAGCGGACAAATTCCAAGGTGAAATACCCGCGCCCCTGGGTCATCGAACGCAACGAAGTGGAAAAATCGTGCATCTCGCTCATGGGGACCTCGGCCTCAATCTCCTGCAGCTTATCCTCGGTGGGGTTCATGCCCAGCACGCGGCCGCGGCGTTTGTTCAGCTCGCCGATGAGGTCGCCGGTGTTGGCGTCCGGCACATAGGCGTGCAGGCTGCCAATGGGTTCCAAAATACAGGGGGACGCCTGCGGCATACCGGCTTTGTACGCCAAAGTTGCCGCCATTTTAAAGGACATTTCCGAAGAGTCTACCGGATGGTAAGAGCCATCCACCAAAGTGGCTTTTAAGCCCACCACCGGGTAACCCGCCATCGGGCCATGCTTGATACAGTCGCGCAGGCCTTTTTCCACCGCCGGGAAGAAGCCTTTTGGCACCGCGCCGCCGAACACGCGCTCTTCAAATACCAAATCGTCGCCCACGCAGGGTTCAAATTCAATCCAAACATCGCCAAACTGGCCATGGCCGCCGGTTTGTTTTTTATGCCGGCCGTTTACCTTTACTTTTTTGCGAATCGTCTCGCGGTAAGGCACAATGGGTTCTTCCAAATCCACGTCCACGCCGAATTTGCTTTTCAGCTTGGAAACAATCACATCCAAATGCTGCTCGCCCAGGCCGGAGATAATCTGCTGCTTGGTTTCGGTGTTCAGCTCATAAGAAATGGTGCTGTCCTCTTCGCACAGGCGGGTAATGCTTTGGGAAATCTTGCCCTCATCGCCTTTGGAGCGGGGTTTGATAGCCATAGACAAACACGGGATGGGGAAATGTATTGGCTCTAAGCTGACCACCCGTTTGGGGTCGCACAGCGTATCGCCGGTGATGCTTTCATTCAGCTTGGTAATCGCGCCAATATCGCCTGCGCCAATGCCGTCGCAGTCCTCCTGTTTTTTACCGCGCATGATGATGAGCTTGCCCAGGCGTTCGGGGTTGCCGGTGCGCGCGTTTACAGGGGCCATATCGGGGGTTAAGCGCCCGGAGATGACTTTGACATAGGAAATTTTGCCAATAAACGGGTCGGCCACGGTTTTGAAAATGTAAGCGGCCATCGGCTCATCCGGCGTGCAGTTGACTTCTACCGGTTCGCCGTCCTTGGTGCCCACTTCGCTCGCTTTGTCTGCGGCGCTGGGCAGCAGGTGGCAAATGCCTTCCAGCAGCATATCCACACCCGCCAAAGTGGTGGAAGAACCGCAGTATACCGGGGTGATGGTACCGTCTTTTACACCTTTGTTAACGCCTTTGATGATTTCTTCCTTGGTAAACTGCTCGCCGGAGAAGAATTTTTCAAACAGTTCTTCATCCGTTTCGGCAACCGCTTCGCTAATGGCTTCGGTCAAGCCGTCCAGGCGGTGGCCTACGTCGGGCATGGGGATTTCGCTTGCTTTGCCTTTGTTATCATATGTATAGGCTTTCATATCAATCACATTGATATAACAAACCACTTTATGGTCTTCTACATACGGCACTACAATCGGGCAGATCGACGGGCCGTACGCTGCTTTCAAATCCTCCAGCACTTTATAAAAATCGGCGTTCTCCGTATCCATTTTGGAGATGTACACCATTTTGGATTTTTTCAAATCATTGGCCATTTTAAAGGCTTTTTCTGCACCAACGGTTAAACCGGAACGCCCGGAAAGCACAATCAAAAGGCTGTCCGCCGCACGTGCGCCTTCATAAAAGCCGGCCGCAAAGTCGAACAAACCAGGAGTGTCCAGCAAATTGATTTTACTGCCCTCATATTCAAACGGTGCCGTTGCCGACGATACCGAAATTTTGCGTTTGATTTCTTCCGAATCAAAGTCGCAGACGGTATTGCCGTCGCTTACTTTGCCCAACCGGTCGGTTGCGCCTGTCATATACAGCAGTGCTTCTGCCAGGGATGTTTTCCCGCTGCCTCCATGACCAGTCAAGGCAACGTTTCGAATTTTATCAGGGGTATACGATTTCAATGCAAGTCGCTCCTTTCGTCCGTACATGGTAGATTGTTGGTGAAACTATATAAATAACCTTAAACAAACGTTTTGTACATAGTGTAATTATACATATTTTTCTCCACTTAATCAACCGGGTTTGGCAAAAAAGAGGCCCCTACAACCGCCAAAATAGTTGCAGGGGCATTGTGCATATTATCTAAAATCCATTTTACAAACGTTTTATATTTGGCGCAATTACAAGGATTAACGACCAAATCACCTGGTATAAGAGCAAAACCGCCAAATTCAGGTGCGAAAGCCCTGAGATAAAGGTGAAAAACGCGCATCCAGCATAGCCGATGGCCGCTGCGGCAATCACCAGCACGCTGGTAAGGGTGTAAACCTTGCGCGCGCGAATGGCCAAAATCACCCCGCGGGCAAACGCCGTAAAGCTGCCCAAATGGCACAGGCTGGAGCTTGCCCTTGCTTTGGGGGTTATCAAGGGGGCGTATTCGCTGTGCAGCTTGCCGGGCATAATTTGTATCATCTGGGGGTCCACATCAAACACCTGGGCGATTTTTTCGGCCGTTACGTTGCAGTCGGTGGTGTTTACAATAAGCGAAACCCCTTCCCTTTGCAGGTAATACAGCGCGTCGCCAATGTCCTCGCGGGCGGTGTAGCTTACCACAAACATCGCGGCAATTTCCCCGGAATTTGTCAGATAAATCAAATCCCGCCCATCCTTGCGGTAGCGCGCTTCGTAATCTTTGGTGGGCGCGTCAATGCCATGGTGGCGCATCAAGTCGCGGTTGCCAATCAACACCCGCTTTTGGTCCACCCAGGCCGAAACCCCCATCATGTCCTCGTACACCAGCGTATCCACCGGGCGCAGCATGTCCTGCTTGCCCACAATCACCTGGTTGAAAATATCCGCCAAGGTGCCGCCGGTGTTTAAAATCACGCTTGCGGCGTCCAAAATGGCCTCGTCAATGCGGCTGCTGCCAAAGGTTTTAATGCCGTGCAGCACCAGCGTCCCCTCGGGGAACAAATCCTGCGCGGAAACCACAACGGCGTTGGTGCCTGCATGGTCTTCCAGGCTTTTGGCGCCCGGCAGCACCGCGCCATAACGGCGCAGCGTTTTGGAAACCTTTGATAAAGGCAGGTTGCCTGCAATAACCGACGCCAATGGGCAAAACGCGCAGATAACCGTAGCAAACGCCGTAACGCTTGCAAATGCGTTGCCGTAAATAAAATAGGAAAACACCGCTACCAGCAAAGCGCCGCATACGCCAATGGGCGCCAAAAGCCTGGCAATGGCATCCACCGGGTCTTCCGAGTAAGAATATTCCAAAAAGTTGGTTAAAAATTTGGCCGGGCGGCTGACCAGCACCTGTGCATCATCGATGTTCAGCCCGCGGCAAAGCTCCCAGGCAAAGGCTTCGTCCTCTATCTTTTGGGCGCTGTATTTGGTTTTGTCCGAGCTGACAAATTTAAAGTTGCGCAGCATGCGGTTGACCATCAACAGCTTGCCACATGCATTGAGCAGCATCGCGCCCGCCGCAATGGCCGGGAATACTTCCAGCTGGTTTTTCGCAACCCTGTCGGGGGAAAACAACATCACCAGCAGCTGAATAAACACCGCCAGGGTGGTAAGCGCCGTAAAGGAATCGGCGTTGGCTTTTAGTTTGAACAGGCTGGCAATGCCGCCAAAAATCGCCTGCATGTTGACAACCATCATCACAAACAAAACAATGATGTTGGCCACCATAAAGATAACCGGCTCGGTTGCGCGCTCAAGCATGCTAAGCACCGGCAGCTGCAGCGCCCCTGCCAGGCTGATATACGCCAAAAAACCAAACCCCACAAGCGAAAGAATCAAGCGCAACACAATGGAACTGCGCAGGCTGTTTAAATCCACCAGGATGCTTTTGGCGTCCTGCGGGGAGCTGTATTCGTCAATCGAATCGCTTTGCGGGCGCTGGGGTTCTTCATCGCCCGCTTCTTCGTTAGAAAACAAAGCCGATTTTTTCACTTTTTCCATTCTGGAGGGCTCGTTTTCCTCTTCCTGCATGCGGGCCTGCCGCTGGCGCTGGGCAAACGCCATGTTCAGGCGGGTGGCGTCCCCAGGGGCCAAATCGGTATCCACCTGGAAACCCTCTTTTGGCTCATGCGCGCTGGAGGCCGGCGTGGAAATATCAAAACGGGGCTGCTCCAGCGTAAAACCGCTGGAATCCGCAAAAAAGCCGGGGCTTTCTTTGGGCGTTTCTTCCGCATCCGGCTGCGGCTGTTCGGGTGCAGATGGGGTATCCAAAACCTCCTGCGGTTCTTCATCATCGCCAAATTCCAGCCCCTGCAAAGGGGATGGCTGTGTTGGCAAGGGCTGTGTATATACCGGCTGCTGGGCCGCAAATTCTTCTTCGCGTTCGTCTTCCCCCGGGGCGGAAAGTTTGGAAAACAGGGAAATTTTATCGGGGTTTTGCGGGTCGTACTGGCCCATGCGGGCAAACAAACCGCCTTCTTCGGGTGCGGGGGCTTCTTTGGGCGCTTTGGCCCTCACCGGCGGCTCCTGCCGGGCCTTGTGGATTTCCTCATTGAGCGCGCGGCGCTTGTTGTCCCGCTCCTGCTGTTGTTTTTCTTTGCGGCTTAGCCGCACTTTGGCGCCCTCAAGCTGTTCTTCATCGCGCTGGGAGAAAAACGAGGCGATGTCGCTTGCCCGCTCCTGGCCGATGAGCATCGGTTCGTCGCTTACTTCTATCGGGTCGGGCTCCTGCCGCGGGGGCGTATGTTCCAAATGTGTCCGGCGCGGCGCCTGGGGTTGTTCTATGGAGGGCCTGGGCGCGCGGTACGCCGATTGCTCCTGCCCAACATACGGCGTATTGCCAGCCGGCTTGTTTTGCTCTTTTTTGCGTCTGACTTCCGATAAGATGTCGTCTACGCTGTATTTTTTATCCATACGCGTTGTTTCCTCCTCTGCTTGTGTGTGGGATGGAATGCTTTATCGGTTACGCACAACCTCATACATCAAAATGCCCGCCGCAACGGATGCGTTAAGCGAATCGATTCTGCCTTTTATCGGCAGGCTGAGGATTGCGTCGCAGTGTTCTTTTACCAAACGGCCAAGGCCCTTGCCTTCGGCCCCTATTACCAGCGCCACCGCACCGGACAGATTGGTTTTTGTATAGTCCTGTCCGTCCATATCCGCCCCGTACACCCATACGCCTTTTTCTTTCAGCATATCCATTGTGGCAACCAGGTTGTTCACCCGCACAACGGGCAGGTGTTCGCAGGCGCCCGCGCTGGTTTTGTATACCACCGGGGTAAGCCCGGCGCTGCGCCTTAGGGGGATAATCACCCCGTGTGCACCGGCGCATTCGGCGCTGCGGATGATGGCGCCCAGGTTGTGCGGGTCTTCGATTTCATCGCAGATAACCACAAACAACGGCTCGTTTTTTTCCTCTGCCAAAGCAAAGATATCCTCCATCCGGGCATAAGCAGCCGCCGGCACTTGGGCCGCTACCCCCTGGTGGGACTGTTTGCCGCATAAACTATCCAGCTTTTGGGCGGGCACTTCCTTGATGGGGATGCGTTTTTCCTTTGCCAGGGCAATAATGCGCACAATCGAGCCTTTCAGCTCCCCTTTTTGTATATACAGGTTTTCCACCTGCCGCCCCGAGCGCAAAAGCTCGGCCACTGCGTTGCGGCCGTAAATCACTTCGGCCGGTTGTTTTTGCAAATCCTGTTCCATGTTCCTATCCTTTTAACCGGCAGCCCAATTTGCCAAATCTTCCTTTTACAGGGCATTGTGGACAATTTTGCATGTTTTCATGCAAAACAACCGCCGTTTTTACAAAAAAGCCGGCGGTATGCCCCAAAAGCACCGGCAAGCTGCCATATATGCATATTATACCATATTTTGTCTAAATGAAAAGAAAAAAGCAATATTTTTGCAAGATATAGGAAAAACCAATTTCATCCACGCTTGTTTTGCCCGCCTGCCGCCCCAAAAAAGAAACCGCTGGGCTTGCCAAACGCCCAACGGTTTTGTACTGCAAAAGCTGTATGCAAAATTACCGGCTTTGCTGCTGGAACATGGGGATTTTTTTCAGCCTCCACCACAAAAGGTAAGCGATCACGCTGCCGATTAACGCGGTGATAAGCTGGTTGTAGGAAAACATCGCCGTCATCGCGGCTTTGACCTGGTCGGGCACGTTGGCGGTAAACAACGGGATAATCACCCACAACACGCCGGCGGTTAATACCGCAAACTTGGCAAGCGAACCCAAAACCATGCCTACAATCAATTGTTTGTTGCGAAATGCGTATACCAGCAAAACAATCACCACATTGCCCAATGCCACCAGCGGCACCATCTGGGGCACCATCTGCATAACGGGCGCCGGGTTGATAAGCCAGGCAAAAACGGCCGAAAGCACGCCTACGGCGATGCCGCTCCATACCCCGACCGCCAGCGCGGCGATAATCAAAATGGCATTGACAATCGGCCCGGTGATATACTGCGAAACGGTTTTAAACTGCTGTACCACTACGCACAGCGCCAAAAGCACCGCGGTAAAGGTAATAAATCTTGCCGAATGGTTTTTCATGATGTTTCCCCTCTTGCCAACCCTTCCAGGACATAGCTCAAACGGTTAGCCTGCCGCATTCCCGGCTGCGGCCGCCGAATTTTTGGGCCTGCATAACAAAACTTGCGGGGTTATTTCCCGGCTTTTGTCTGCAGCGATTTGACCGAAATCCCTTTTATACGCCCCAGCTTGCCGCACAGCGAGGAAATATCGTTTGGTGTGGCGTCCAGCACAACGGAAATAACGCTTACCCCATACTGCCGGTAAGGGATGCCCATGCGCCCTACGATGAAATGCGCGCATTCATGCAGCAGCGCGTTTACCTGTTGGGCGGCGTTTAAATCCTCCACCAAAATGCCTACCAAAGCAAGGCGTTTTTCCTGGTTTTCCATGCTTTCTCCTTTTTGCACCATACAAAAACCCTGCGCCTTACAGACGCAGGGATGCCATACACAATGCTTTGCCGCCTGAATCTGTATCTCAGATGTTTCTTCGCAGTAAGATGCCGACGTATTTTATAAAGATTTTGGCCGATGTGGCTTACAGCAAAGCAACCTCTTAGCTGCCAGGCACATCTTTTCTTAACTATACTATATTTTGCAAGCCCATGCAAGCGATTTGTGAAAATTATAACAATTTTTCTTTACAGCCAATAAAACAGCAGTGCGCAAAGCGCGCCCGCGCCGGCCCAGCACAAGCGGTTTGCCAACGCAAGGGCCATTTGGCGCCTGCGGCTGCGTTTTTTTCGCAGGCGCGGCAGCGGTGACTGCCCGAAAGAATCGATATAATCGGCGGCTTTCTGCTCGAGCATGGCTTTGGATTTATTGGCTTTTTGCGCGCGCACCACCAAAATGGCGCGCTCAAAATATTCGTTGCCGGTTTCCATTACTTCAATAACCTGTTTGTTTACCCCTTTGACCATAGCATCCTCCGCGGTTTGACAATGTGGTTTCTTCTGCCTGGTAGTTTGGCACAGTTTGGCACAAGCTATACATTTTTGGCCTGGATTGTGACAGGATGTCTAAAATTTTATACCTAAAGTAATCAACACTTTCAACCTGGTTTTCCCCAAAAGCTGTTGAAAACCTTGTGGAAAGTGTTGATAACTTGCGATTTGCACCCTTTTTTACACAAAATATACAGTGGAAAGCGTTTTTACCCCGTTTTGACACCAAACGGACACATTCTATACATGCAGTTTATTTTTGCCAATATTCCTTGTGATTTTTCACAGAAATCCCCTCCTTATCTCCTTTTGGCCTAAAGCTAAAATGTAAAAAATACATTGACATTTTTTCTTTTTACTATCCTGTCAATAGATTCCCTTTTGCCGCCTTGATTTTTCTGTTATAATAAAATGAAATTTTGCTTGACAGAGAAATTTCCTGCGTATTTTTGGCAGGTCTGTATGAAAACACAAGCAAGCGGGAGGCGGATGCTTTGCAGATACAGCAACAGGAAAACGGCGTGCAGGTTTTGGGGCTAAGCCATTTTTGCTTACAAGAAACGCTGTTTTGCGGCCAGTGTTTTCGCTTTGAAGAGATTGCACAAGGCCGGTACGAAGGGGTGGTGGGGTCCCATGTGGTGCGCGTAAGCCAGCCGCAGGCGGATGCCCTGTTGGTGGAAAACACCACCTTGGACGCGTTTAACGCGCTGTGGCGAAATTATTTTGATTTGGATACCCCTTACCCCCAAATTGCCCAAACGCTTGCGCGCAATCCCGTTTTGCGCAAAGCGATTGCGTTTGCGCCGGGTATCCGGGTGTTGCAGCAGGACCTCTGGGAGACGCTGTGCACCTTTATATTGTCGCAAAACAACAACATCAAGCGCATTCGCCAGCTGGTGCGCCGCTTGTGCGAGCAGTTTGGCCAGCCCATTGATGAAAGCCATTTTGCCTTCCCCACCCCGCAGGCGCTGTGTGCGCTTAGCGTGGAGGATTTGGCCCCGGTGCGCATGGGGTTTCGCGCGCGGTATATACTGGACGCCGCGCAAAAAGTGGCCAGCGGGCAGCTAAACCTGCAAAGTCTGTATGCGCTTGACTGCGAAAGCGCCGCCCAAGAATTGATGCAAATTACCGGCGTAGGGCGCAAGGTGGCAAGCTGCATTTTGCTTTACGGCTACCACCGCATCGATATCTGCCCGATGGACACCTGGATGATCAAAACCATGAAAGCCCTTTTCCCCAAAGGGCTGCCCCGCTATATGCTGCCCTATGCGGGCATTGCCCAGCAGTATTTGTTCCACTATGTGCGCAACCACCCCGAAACCGTACATCTGGCCGGCTAGTCGTATATCGCCTAAAAAAACAAATCCGCTTGGTTAAAAATTTGACAATTTTTTCTTTGCTTTTACCGCCCGAATGGTGTATACTCTTTGTTAGAATGTTATGACCTTACAAATCTTTCTAGGAAGGTGAAATTCTATGTTAGTCACTGGTAAAGAAATCCTGCAAGATGCCTATAAAAACCACTATGCAGTGGGCGCGTTTAACATTATGAACCTGGAGGGCCTGCGTTCGGTTATCGACGCTGCCGAACAGGAACGTTCCCCCATCTTAATCCAAACCACCGAAGGCGGCTTGGGTTACGGCGGCATTGAATATTTGGGCGAGATGGTCAAAATCGCCGCGCAAAACGCAACTGTTCCGGTGGCGCTGCATTTGGACCACGGCGGCAGCTTTGAAATGGTTATGCAGTGCTTGCGCCGCGGCTGGACCTCGGTGATGATTGACGGCTCGCACCTGCCCTTAAAAGAAAACATCGACCTCACCCGCCGCGTGGTGGACGCCGCGCACGCCATGGGCGTTTCGGTAGAAGCGGAGCTGGGCCGCCTTTCGGGTATTGAGGATAACCTTTCGGTCAGCGAGAAAGACGCCATTTACACCAACCCCGATGAAGCCGAGGAATTTGTAAAGGCAACCGGCGTGGATTATCTGGCCATTGCTATCGGCACGGCGCACGGCAAATACAAAGGCGTTCCCAAGCTGGATTTTGACCGTTTGGATGTGATTAAAAAGCGTTTGGATATGCCCATTGTTTTACACGGCGCTTCGGGTATCCCGGAAGATTCCATTAAAAAAGCGATTTCTTTGGGCATAAACAAAATCAATATCGACACCGATATCCGCATCGCTTACATCGACGCTACCCGTAAATTCGTAACCGAAAACCCGGATATCTTTGACCCGCGCAAGGTGTTCAAAGGCGCACGCATTGCCATGACCGAAGTGGTGGCTGGCAAAATGCGCATGTTTGGCTGCGCAGGGCGCGCATAAGCTGGCGCCAACGCAAGCATAAAAAGCGTTGGGTGCGCAAGCACCCTAAAATGCAGGGGCAATCGGCAAACATTATACAGCAAACCCCAAAGGAACGGCAGGTTTTTCTTGCCGTTCTTTTTTTGCGCGGCAAACCCCGTTAAAAACACGCGCCTAACCCCTCCGCTTTTCAAAGTAACCGCCTTTGGCCAACGGGTTTGGGTAGCACGCAAAAAGCTCCCCGGCATAACGGCCGGGGGTCATAAGAAAGTAATATTGCTTTTTGCAGGAACGGCATGGCTTCGGTCATGCCGTTTCCTGTTTCATCAGTTCCTCCACGGGGATAAAGCCCACAAGGTCATAGGAGATGCGGATACCCTGTCTGCGCTTCCCACTGCTCTTGTCAGGCGC
>CAJFVS010000010.1 GCA_904420505.1 Candidatus Alloruminococcus vanvlietii
AAAATGAATTGCAGTCCTATACGTCTCCTGATATAATATTAGTTAGTTGTTGCTAACCCGATTGTGTATAGGAGGGTACATCTATGCTGGGGCTGGTTTCCTGCAGCGGGCAGGAGATGGCTTCTCAGGCAGCGCCCAGCCTGCCGGATGCACCGGGTTCGCAGGTTTCTTCGCCGCAAGGGCAACTGCCGGACGGGAATGGTTCCAATATTGCCATTGCATATGCGCCTGCAGATGATGAAAACGCTGTGGAACAAGCTGCGCTTTTGTTGCAGCAGACCTTGGGCGGCGATTTGCTTAAAATAAACGAAAACGCTGATGAAACAACCGATTTTTCTTCTTATGAATACGTTTTGCTGGGTTTTTCGGCTCAAAACAGCGCTTTGCCCCAAACCGTACAAACCTTTTTAGCAGCAAGCGATATGGGCGCCAGAACAATTTTTCCCTTTGTATACGGCCAGCAAAACGATGCACAAGCCATACTCGCAGCCATCTCCCAGCTGCAGCCCGGCGCTTTACTGGGGAATACCCCTTTGCTGTTTGACGAACTTACAGATGAACAGCAAATTGTGCAATGGGCCCAAGGGCTGGGGCTTTTGGAAGAAGATGCATTTGTACCCGAAAGCGGTGATGGCAATACCGTTGCCACGGCTGTGGTAACACCGGATGAACAGCAGGTGCTGTATTTATGGGAGGAGGACAACGCACCTGCTGTCACCGAGTATACGGTAAACAACGGCAATTATTCTGACGGCCCGGATTTCCGTCCGTATATCACCAGTTTCCCGGTGGAGCAGGGCACAGAAATCAAAGGCGCGGTGCTTATCTGCCCTGGCGGCGCCTTTCAGTTTCGCAGCGACCAGCCCGAAGGGGTGGAGGTGGCCCAGGCATTGAGCGCGCTAGGATACCAAAGCTTTGTAGTGGATTACCGCTTGCGCCCGTACACCCAGCAGGAAGGGGCTTTGGATTTGGCCCGTGCAGTGCGGTTTGTGCGTGCACATGCCCAGGAATATGGGATTGATGAAAACGACATCGCGGTGATGGGGTTTTCGGCTGGCGGGATTTTAAGCGGCGAAATGCTGCTGAATTTTGACGGCCTGGTAAACGGCACCGCCCTTGACCCAGACTATGTTCCCGATGCGTTGGATGAAATTTCGGCCGATGCAGCTGCCTGTGGAATGATTTATTCCTTTTATGGGCGCTTAAGCGTAGGCACCGCCGATGTACAGCTGTTGCGCTCAGGCAACCTTCCGCCTACTTTTTACTGCTACGGCACGCGCGACCCGTTTTACAGCCAATTTTTGGCAAACGCCGATGCAGCGCGGCAAGCCGGCGTAGAAGTGGAAGAGCTGGAATTAAGCGATATGCCGCACGGTTTTGGCGCCAGCGGCGGGTGGATTTCCACCTACGATACATGGTTATCGCAGGTGTTTGATAGATAATAAAACAGCATAAGCCCTTTTGTATGCGCATACAGAAGGGCTTGTGTTGTTTGCTTTTGCCAAAAAAGAAACCATAAAAGCGGGATTGGAATTTTGCCTGTTTGCATCCATGCCAATTACCAAAGCAGCGGTTTGGGCGTGCCTTACCGCCACTGGCTGCGTGGAGCACAATTTGCCTGCCTGGCAGCCCCTGCTGCTAAATGGGCGCTATTTGGGGTTGTGAGAAAAGCCACCATGGCTGCCGGTTTTTTGGGGGATATGCATACAGCCCGGCGCTTTCAAATGCAGATATAACCTTTTGGTTTTTACAGCATAACAAACCTAAACTTCTTTTGGCGCACCCTTTCGGGTACAATAGCCATGTAAGGAGATGAGCAGAATGCAAACCAAAACATTGGGTAAGGATTTACAGGTTTCGGCTGTGGGGCTGGGCTGTATGGGGTTTTCCCATGCGTATGGCGCGCCTGTAGACGAACAAGAAGCGGTGCGTTTGCTGCGCTACGCGTTTGATTTGGGCTATACTTTTTTTGATACGGCAGAAGTTTACGGAACCCCTCAAGACCCGCATGCCAATGAACGGCTGGTTGGCAAAGCGCTGGCGCAGGTGCGCAACAAGGTAGTTATTGCCACAAAATTCGGCCTGCGGTTTGATTTTGAAAGCGGCAGGGTACCCATTCCCATGGTTGCCGATTCCAAACCACAAACCATCCGCCGTTCGGTGGAAAGCTCATTAAAACGCCTGCAAACCGACCATATCGACCTTTATTTCCAGCACCGCATTGACCCACAGGTATCCCCTGAGGAGGTAGCCGGCGTTATGGCCGATTTGATACAAGAAGGAAAAATTACCCACTGGGGCATTTCCGAAGCAAACGAGACGTATTTGCGCCGTGCCAATGCCGTTTGCCCGGTTACGGCGGTGCAAAACCGTTACTCGATGATGGCAAGGCATTATGAAGCGCTGTTCCCCGCTTTGGAGGAATTGGGTGTGGGCCTGGTGGCGTTTTCCCCTATGGCAAACGGGTTTCTTACCGGCAAATACGGAAAAGGGGAGGCCTTTGACCCCAAAACCGATTACCGGGCGGTTATGCCCCAGTTTACCGACAAAGCCATCGAGCAAAACCAACCCTTGCTTGCGCTGTTAAACGGCATGGCAAAGCAAAAAAACGCCACCCCGGCGCAAATTTCCCTGGCCTGGATGCTGTGCAAAAAGCCGTGGATTGTCCCTATCCCCGGTACGCGCAAAGAAAACCGGATGCTTGAAAACGCCCAGGCTGCCGGTGTGCAGCTTAGTGCCCAGGAAGTACAAAAGCTGGATGCAGCTTTGGACGCCATGAAAATGTCGGCGGTGTATGGGGTATAATTTTATATAGAAAATTTATAAACAAAACAGTAAAATGGAGGTA
>CAJFVS010000011.1 GCA_904420505.1 Candidatus Alloruminococcus vanvlietii
AAAATTTCGCGGCGCTGCAAAGGCTTGGCGGTAACAATTTCGGCGGCTTTGCCCTGCGAGATAAGGCTGTAGCCGTCCGCGCCCAGGTGGACGCGCGTTTGGCGGCCATTGAAGAACAGGTAAACGCCCACTACGCCCAAATGCAGCAATACGCCATCCAAGCCGACGAATGCCGCCGCGAGAAAGCAAGCGTGGAGGAAACCCTGGCGCAGGCGGCCTCCAATGCGGCGGTGTGGCAAAACGATATAAGCCACAACACCCAGTTGATTGCCCGCTTAGGGCAGACCTTTGAGGAAGAAGAAGCCTCTGGTGCGCGCATAAACGCCCAGATACAGCAAAAAAACGAACAGATTGCCGCTTTAAAAGGCGATGAAGAAGCGCTTGTAGAACAGGAGCTGCGCCTGCAGGAGGATTTTGGCAAGGTAAGCGTGGAAAACGACGGCTTTGCCCAGCATTCGCAGCAATTGGCCGAAAAAATGCAGCAGCTGAACAAGTGCTTGATGGAGCAGACCGCCCAGCAGGTTTCCAATGAAACCATGCTGGAGGAAGGCGCCCGCCAATTGAAAAACCTGCAGGCCCAGCTTGCGGCCCGCCGGGAATTGATAGACGAGCGCAAAAAAGAACGGCGCGAATACCGCGACATGCTCGATGAGCTGGAGGAAAAATTGCAGTCGCTGCAAAACACCTTGCAGGGCTATGCGCAAAAAATGGACCAGCGCCAACAAAAATACGACCAGGAGCAGCAGCGGTACCAAGCGCTGCAAAAAGAGTTTTCCGAGCAGGAACACCGCATGAATGCCTTAAAAGAGCTGGAAAACAACATGGAAGGCTTTGCCTATTCGGTAAAATATGTTTGCGAGCAAGCCCGCCGCGGCATTTTAAAAAGGGTGTACGGGCCGGTTTCGGGCATTTTAAAGCTGCAAGGGCGCTTTAGCGTTGCCATTGAAACCGCACTGGGCGGGGCTTTGCAAAACATCGTGGTGGAAAACGAATCGGTGGCCAAGGCGGCCATCAACCTGCTAAAGCGCGACAACAAAGGCCGCGCAACGTTTTTGCCCCTTTCGTCCATTAAGCCCGGTTCCTTTGGCGAAAAGGGCTTGGAGCAGATGGAAGGCTTTGTGGGCATGGCCGACACGCTGGTGCAGTTTGACCCCAAATTCCAAAACATCGTTTCCTCGCTGCTTGCGCGCGTGGCGGTGGCCGAAACGCTGGACGACGCGGCCAATATCGCCAAAAAATACGGCTACCGTTTCCGCATTGTCACGCTCGACGGGCAGGTTATCAACGCGGGGGGCTCGTTTACCGGCGGCTCGATGGGCAAAAACATCGGGGTGCTCTCCCGGCGGGCGCAAATTGAAGAACTGCAAAGGCAGGTTGCCCGGCTGGATGAACAGCAAGCGGACCTGCGCCGGAGAGTGGACGAGCAGCTGACCGGACTTGGGCAGCTTAAGGCCCAAAAAGACGGGGTAGAAAGCGAAATGCACACCCTTTTGCAGGACAAAGCGCGGTTTGAAAGCGAATACAAGCGGGTGGATTTATCCTACAAAGAGCATTTTGCACTGCTGGAAGAGGACGAGGAAGCCTTGGAGCGCGCGCAAAAACGCATGGAGGATTTGCAAAAACAGGGCGGGCAGATTGCCAGTCAGGTAAAGGCGTTGGAGGAAGAAATGCTCCGGCTGGAGGAAGGCTCGCAGCAGGCGTTAAAGCGCCAGGAAGCCTTAAGGGCGCAGCGCGATGCTTTGCATGAAAAACTAAACGCCTTAAAGCTGCGCCGGCAGGAACTGGAAAAAGACCGCCAGCAGCATGAGCAGGCGCTAATGATGCTTAAAGAGCAGCTGGATGCCCAGCAAAACAAAGCGGGCCTTGCTAAGCAGGAAATACAGGAGCTTGTGGCCAAAAACGAGCAAATCCGGGCGCAGATGCAGCAGTTAAGCGAGCAAAAAGCGGCGCTGAACGAGCGCCTTTGCGCTTTGGAAAACGACATTTTACTGGCCCAGCAAAACCGCCAGGGGCTTGAAAATAAAGTGCAGCAAACCCGCGCGCAGGAGCGCGAGGCGCTGACCGAAAAAGAAAACATCGCCTCCGAACACGCGCGCTTAAGCGAGCGGCGCGCCAATATGGAGCAGGAGTACGACAAGCTGGTTTCCAAGCTATACGACGAATACGAGCTGACGCGCTCCCAGGCCGAAAGCCAGGCGCAGAAAATTGAGGACGAACCAGCGGCCATGCGCCAATTAAACGAGGTAAAGGCCAAAATCAAAGGTCTTGGCAGCGTGAATGTGGACGCGATTGCAGAATACAAAGAAGTAAGCGAGCGCTATGAATTTATGAAAGCGCAAATTGAGGACGTGGAAAGCTCCAAAGCGGAGATTACCCGTTTAATTGGCGATTTGACCGGCAAGATGCGCGCGATGTTCTCCCAAAGCTTTGAAGAAATCAACACGCATTTTTCCCGTATTTTTAAAGAATTGTTCGGCGGGGGCAATGCCCATCTGGAATTGACCCAGGCCGACGATGTTTTGGAAGCGGGCATTGAAATTTTTGTGGAACCGCCGGGCAAAATTATTAAAAACCTGGCAGCGCTTTCGGGCGGCGAGCAGGCGTTTGTGGCCATTACGCTGTATTTTGCCATTTTAAATGTGCGCCCTTCGCCCTTTTGCATACTCGACGAGGTGGAGGCGGCGCTCGACGACGTAAACGTAAGCCGCTTTGCAAGCTATTTGCGCAAGTTAAACGACAAAACCCAGTTTATTATGATTACCCACCGGCGCGGCACCATGGAGGAATCCGATGTGCTGTATGGGGTGACCATGCAGGAAGAAGGGGTGTCCAAGCTGCTGGAGCTGGATATTTCGGAGATTGAAAGCCGGCTGGGGATGAAAGAAACTACATAAACCGCAAAAGAAAGGAAGCAAAACATGGGACTGTTTGACAAAATTGCCAAGGGGTTAAAAAATACCCGCGGGGGCGTGTTCAGCCAGATTGGGCAGCTTTTCTCCGGCGGGGGGAAAATTGAGGAAGAGCTTTACGACGAGCTGGAAGAAATTTTAATCCTTTCGGATGTGGGGGCCAAGACCTCCATGGAGATTTGCGAAGAGCTGCGGCGCCAGGTAAAAGAAAAAGGCGTGCGCGAGGCGGACGCAGCCAAGGCGCTTTTGCAGGAAATCATCGCCCAAAAGCTGAAGGGCGGGGAAGAAATGCACCTTTCCACCAAGCCTTCGGTGGTGCTGGTGATTGGCGTAAACGGGGTGGGCAAAACCACCACCATCGGCAAGCTGGCCCACAATTTTAAAGAGGACGGCAAAAAGGTGCTGCTGGCCGCGGCGGATACATTCCGCGCGGCAGCGGCCGACCAGCTGGCCATTTGGGCACAGCGCGCAGGGGTGGACATTGTGCGCCAGGCCGAAGGAAGCGACCCTGCGGCGGTGGTGTTCGACGCCATCCAGGCGGCCAAATCGCGGGGAAGCGACGTGATTTTGGTGGATACCGCCGGGCGCTTGCACAACAAAAAGAACTTGATGGACGAGCTTTCCAAAATTGTGCGGGTTATCAAGCGCGAACTGCCGGATGCGGACATGGAAACCCTTTTGGTGGTGGATGCGACCACCGGCCAAAACGGGGTGAACCAGGCCGCCCAGTTCAAAGAGGCCGCGGGCATCACCGGCATTGTGTTAACCAAGCTGGACGGCACGGCCAAGGGCGGTGTGGTGATTGCGGTGAAAAACGAGCTGCAAATCCCGGTCAAATACATCGGCGTGGGCGAACAGATAGACGATTTGCAGCCTTTTGTGCCCGAAGATTTTGCCAAGGCGCTGTTTGTAAGCGAAGGAGCCGCGGTATAAAGCGGGGCTTTTGGCGCCGGCGAATGCCAAAGCCGGGCACTGTGCCCAAAAGGGGCGCGAAAATAAAGCATATTTGCCCGCACCCGCATGCCGGGCGGGGCAAGGAGGAACCAACGCATGAAAATGGTGATATCCACCCAAAACCAGGGGAAAATCCGGGAATTTGCCAGGCTGTTTGCCTCGCTGGACGCCCAGGTGTACTCGATAAACGAGCTAGTGCCCAACCATCACGTGGAGGAAACCGGCACCACCTTTTTGGAAAACGCCTGTTTGAAAGCAAGAGCGGCGCACAAGGAGACCGGGCTGCTTGCCATAGCGGACGATTCGGGCCTGTGCGTGGACGCCTTAAACGGCGCGCCGGGGGTGTACTCGGCACGTTTCGGCGGCGAGGGGCTAACCGACGCCCAGAGGGTAGACAAGCTGCTGGACGCCATGAAAGAGGTAAAAGACCCCAAAGGCCGCACCGCGCGCTTTGTGTGCGCCATTTGCTGTGTGCTGCCAAACGGGGAGGAAATCCACATACAGGAAAGCTGCGAAGGGGTTTTGGATTTTGCCCCCCACGGCGAGGGCGGCTTTGGCTACGACCCCATCTTCTTGGTGGGGGAGAAAAGCTTTTCGCAAATTTCCGGCGAAGAAAAAGACAAAATAAGCCACCGCGGCAAGGCGGTGCGCAAATTTGTAGCGGCTTTAAAAGAACATATGGAACAAAAAGGAGATAAAACAAGTGCTCAGCAGTAAACAGCGCGCGCGTTTGCGCGCATTGGCAAACCCCATGGAAACCATCTTGCAGATTGGCAAGGGCGGCATCAACGAGCAAACCATAAAACAGGTAGACGACGCACTGCAGGCCCGCGAGCTTATCAAATGCCGCGTGCTGGAGACCGCGCCCTACCTTGCAGAAGAATGCGCGAACCTTTTGGCCCAGCAGGTGCGTTGCGAGGTAGTGCAGGTGATAGGCACCCGCTTTGTGCTTTACCGCAAAAATTACGAAAACCCGCAGATTGCGCTTGACTAAGCGCATGCTTAAAACGGTTTGTCCGGCCGGGCGCTTGCAAATGTGTGCTTGGCAGGACAAAAACAGCCGCAAACCGCCCGGCATTTTGCCCGGGCAATAAAAAAGGAGAGAGGCCTTTGGCAGACGTCGGCGTATTTGGGGGCACGTTTAACCCCATCCACAACGGGCATTTGCACCTTTGCCAAACGCTTATGCAAAAAGCGGGGCTGAAAAAGGTTTTGCTGATGCCGGTGAACACCCCGCCGCACAAAATAGCGCACGGGCTTTTGGATAACGACACCCGTTTGCAGATGTGCCGCCTAGCGGTACATGACCAGGCGTTAATACAGGTAAGCGATTTGGAATGCAGGCGCCAGGGCAAAAGCTACACGGTGGACACGATAGACGCATTGCAGGCGCTGTACCCAAACGACCGCCTGGTGTTGATCATGGGGTCGGATATGTATTTGACATTGCCCGAATGGAAAGACTACCAACGTTTAGTAAAAAGCTGCAAAATTATTGCGGCGGCCAGAGAGGAGCATTTGGGCCAAAGTTTGCAGAAGATGCAGGCGCACATTTTGTCCATCGGGGGGGATACCCAGGTGTACCCGATGGATGTGCTGCCCATTTCCTCCACCCAAATCCGCAGGATGTTGGAAGAAAAAGACCCAAGTGCTGCAAATTATTTGCCAAAAGCGGTTTATGCGTACATTTTGCAGCACAAACTTTACCAAAAGGGGGAATAAGCCATGGATTTTGCTTATTATGAGCGCCTGGTGGACAAAATGCTAAAGCCCGCCCGCGCTTTTCACAGCAAGGAAGTGGCCAAAGAAGCGCGCGAGCTTGCCCTGTTGTACGGGGCCGACCCTGAACAAGCGTATCTGGCCGGAATGCTGCACGACATTATGAAAAACGCCGAAGCGGACGAGCAGTTGAAAATCATAAAAAATTCTGGTATACTTTTGGACGAAATAACCCTGCGCGAACCCAAGCTGTGGCATGCGGTGGCCGGGGCCTTATATATACAAGATGTTTTGAAGATAAACGACCCTGTTTTGGTAGACGCCGTGCGCTACCACACCACGGGGCGTGCATTTGCAAACCTGCTCGAGCAGATTTTATACATAGCTGACTTTACATCCAAAGACAGGGATTATGCCGACGTGGAAACGGTGCGCATCTTAAGCCGCCAAAGCCTTGCCGAAACCTGCATTTATGTGGCCAGCTACACCATACGGTCGCTCGTGCTGGACAGAAAACCCGTTCATCCCGACACTTTAAGCGTTTATAACGAGTATATCCGTGTTAAAGAAAGGGAGAACTTGTTTGAAAACAAAACCCAAACGCAGCCAACCTAAGGCTGCTTTGATCACTTTAATTGTATTTGCCGTGCTGTTTTTACTCACCATTGGGCTGGGGCTGTGGGTGCTGTGGCCGCTGTGGTAAGCGCGGCGGGAAGGAAGGCGTGAATGAGCCCGATTGAAATTGTAAAACAGGCGGTTAAAACCCTGGACAACAAAAAAGGCGAAGACATCAAGGTCATCCGCATCAACGATTTGAGCATTTTGGCCGATTATTTTGTATTCTGTACCGGTACCAGCTCTACCCATGTAAAAACCTTGGCCGAAGAGGTGGAGTTTGAGCTGGGCCAACAGGGGGTAAACCCGCAAAGAAGCGAAGGCTTTGGCGACGCTTCCTGGATTATTTTGGACTATGCAAGCGTGCTGGTGCATGTATTTTATCCGGATACCCGCAAGTTCTACGATTTGGAGCGCTTGTGGCAGGACGGTGAAGAGATTGCGGTGGAAACACTGCTGGAGGGGAAATAAACATGAAATACGATTTCCATGCAATTGAGAAAAAATGGCAGGATATTTGGGACGAAAAGGGCACTTTTGTTGCCCCCAACGATTTTACCAAGCCCAAATTCTATGCGCTGGTGGAGTTTCCGTATCCATCCGGGCAGGGGCTGCATGTAGGGCATCCGCGTTCCTACACGGCGCTGGACATTGTTTCGCGCAAAAAACGCATGCAGGGCTACAATGTGCTTTACCCCATGGGATGGGACGCTTTTGGCTTGCCCACCGAAAACTATGCGATTAAAAACCACATCCACCCCGAAATTGTAACCCGCCAAAACGTGGCCCGTTTTAAAAGCCAGTTAAAAGCCCTGGGCCTTTCGTTTGACTGGAGCCGCGAAATCAACACCACTGACCCCAGCTACTACAAATGGACCCAGTGGATTTTTTTGCAGCTGTTTAAAAAGGGCCTGGCCTATAAAAAAGAGATGAACGTCAACTGGTGCACCGGCTGCAAGGTGGTGCTTGCCAACGAAGAAGTGGTTGGCGGCGTATGCGAACGCTGCGGCAGCGAGGTGGTACATAAGGTAAAAAGCCAGTGGATGTTAAAAATTACCGAGTACGCCCAGCGCTTGATTGACGATTTGGACCAAGTCAACTACATTGACCGCGTAAAGGTAAGCCAGAAAAACTGGATTGGGCGCTCCACCGGCGCGGAGGTGGATTTTGGCACCACCGCGGGGGACACGTTGACCATTTATACCACCCGTCCGGATACGCTGTATGGGGTGACCTACATGGTAATGTCGCCCGAGCACCCGTATTTGGAAAAATGGAAAGATATCATTCAAAATATGGACGAAGTGCGCGCTTACCAGCAGGAGGCTGCGCGCAAATCCGACTTTGAGCGCACCGAGGTTGCCAAGGACAAAACCGGCGTGCAGCTAAAAGGCGTTTGCGGCATAAACCCGGTGAACAACCAGGAAATCCCGATTTTTATCTCCGACTATGTGCTTATGACCTACGGCACCGGCGCCATTATGGCCGTGCCCGGGCACGACAGCCGCGACTGGGAATTTGCCAAGAAATTTAACCTGCCCATCATCGAGGTGGTAAAAGGCGGCGATGTGCAAAAAGAAGCCTTTACCGACTGCCATGAGGGCGAGATGGTCAATTCCGGCATATTAAACGGCTTGCAGGTGCCCCAGGCAATTGAGAAAATCACCGAATATTTAAAAGAAACCGGCAAAGGGCATTTTAAAGTCAATTACAAGCTGCGCGACTGGGTATTCTCCCGCCAGCGGTACTGGGGCGAGCCGATTCCGATTGTTTCCTGCCCCAAATGCGGGTATGTGCCCCTGGATGAAAGCGAGCTGCCGCTGAAGCTGCCGGAGGTGGACTCTTATGAGCCGACCGAAACCGGCGAATCGCCTTTGGCAAAAATGGAAGACTGGGTGAACACCACCTGCCCGCACTGCGGCGGGCCTGCCAAGCGCGAGACCGACACCATGCCCCAGTGGGCGGGGTCTTCGTGGTACTTTTTGCGCTACTGCGACCCGCACAACGACAAAGAGTTAGCCTCCAAAGAGGCGCTGGACTACTGGATGCCGGTGGACTGGTACAACGGCGGGATGGAGCACACCACCCTGCACCTTTTGTATTCGCGCTTCTGGCATAAATTCCTGTACGATATCGGCGTGGTGAGCACCCCCGAACCGTACGCCAAGCGCACCAGCCATGGCATGATTTTGGGCGAAAACGGCGAAAAGATGAGCAAATCGCGCGGGAACGTGGTAAACCCCGACGATATTGTAAACGAATACGGCGCGGACACTATGCGCTTGTACGAGATGTTCATCGGCGACTTTGAAAAGAGCGCGCCCTGGTCTTCGGCTTCTATTAAAGGCTGCAAACGCTTTTTAGACCGCATCTGGGCTTTGGCCGACAAGGTGGTAGAAGGCGAAAGCTATTCCAAAGAGCTGGAAGCAAGCATGCACAAGACCATCAAAAAGGTGTCCGAAGACATTGAAAACCTGAAGTTTAACACCGCCATTGCCGCGATGATGGCGCTGCTAAACGACATTGCCGACAAAGGGCAGGTAAACAAAGCCGAGTACAAGACGCTGCTTATTTTGCTTAACCCCTTTGCCCCCCACATCACCGAAGAGCTTTGGCAGCAAAAAGGGTTTGGCGGCATGCTGAATGAACAAAGCTGGCCCAATTTTGACGAAGCCAAATGCAAGGACGACACGGTGGAAATTGTGGTACAGGTAAACGGCAAAATCAAAGCGCGGGTGATGATTGCCGCCGATGCGGACAAAGACGCCGCCCTGGCAGCCGCCAACGGCCAAAACGCCGTAAAAGAAGCGCTAAGCGGCAAAACCGTGGTAAAAGAAATTTATGTGCCGGGCAAACTGCTCAATTTGGTGGTAAGGTAAAAGTTGTATAAAATTGGGCATGATTTTTTGGCCAAATAAATTTTTACACCGCTTTAGAAATACTTGACATACCAAACATAAGCAAGGTATAATAGATTTTGTTATTTCGATTACGTTGCCGTCCAAATCGATGATTTGGCAAAACGGCACCTATACAGGCGCCCCCTTCTGCAAAAAGTTTTCGGGGCCTGTTGCTTGTCGAATGATTACAACCCCTGCCCATAGGCGTGGAGGGAGGGATTTAAAAATGGCAGAAATTCGTATTAAAGACAATGAATCTTTAGACAGCGCTCTTAGAAGATTTAAGAGACAGTGCGCTCGTTCCGGCGTACTTGCTGAAGTGCGCAAAAGAGAGCACTATGAAAAGCCCTCTGTAAAGCGCAAAAAGAAATCGGAAGCTGCGCGTAAACGCAAATACAAATAATTTGCCAAGCAGCAAAACATGGTTTATGAAGGCGAGCATAGCTTTATGCTCGCTTTTTCATTTTCGAAAGAGGCGGTTTGTGCTATAATGGTTTTACCTACCATGGGCAAGCGCTCGATGTTACCGCTAGGCGCAACAGGGCACCCATAAGCATTTGGCACTTTGTGAAAGCCGACCTTGTTGGCCAAAGGGTGTGTTTATTTAGAATTTGCGCCGGGGCGGCCAATACCAGGCGGTATTTGGCGGCTGTGTTTGCCGGGTGTTTGCTAAGAACGGGCGGGCACTGCAAAACCGGAAGGCAAGGCGCGCAATACCGATGGCCTTTACAGGACAGCGCCGCCCCAAACCTGCCAAAAGGAGAGTTTTCTTGAAGCTGTTTCCCACGTTTTATGTACACCGCATTTACGATATTGATTTAGACCAGCTGGCAAGCCAAGGGGTTTGTTTGCTTATTTTGGATGTGGACAACACCTTGACCACCCACAACAACCCCAACCTGGAGAAGCCGGTGCGCGATTGGCTTGATAAAGCCAAGGAAAAAGGGTTTAAAAGGGTGATTTTATCCAACAACGGCGAAGAGCGCGTGGCCCCTTTTGCCCAAAAGCTGGGGCTGGAGTATGCTTCCCATGCCAAAAAGCCCCTGAAAGGCGGGTTTTTGCGGGTATTTGCCCGGTTCGGCGTGCAGCCGTGCCAAGCAGCGGTGATAGGCGACCAGGTGTTTACCGACATTTTAGGCGGCAACCGCGCGGGGGCGCGCACCTTTTTAACTAGGCCCATAGAGCCCGAGCCCATGCTGTTTTTTAAAATAAAGCGCGCGCTGGAGCGCTTGGTGCTGCGTTTTGACAAAAGGGGGAAACCAACATGGTAAAATTCGGCCCGGCCGGCACGCCGGACAGCTTTGCAAAAAGCGGGTACAAAAAAAGCGTGGAGATGCCCGCGTTTTTAGAAGCTTTGGGCTTAAACGCCTTTGAATACCAATGCGGACGCGGGGTAAGAATCACCGCCGAGATGGCCGGCACCCTGGGGCAAAACGCCAAAGCGCACGGGGTGTGCCTTTCGCTGCATGCGCCCTATTTTATCTCCCTTTCGGGCGTTAAAGAGGAAACCCGGTTAAAAAGCATCGACTACATTTTGCAGTCGGCCCGGGCGGCAAGCCAGATGGGTGCTAAACGCATTGTGGTGCATTCGGGCAGCTGCGGCAAAATGGCGCGTGAAGAGGCACTTTCCCTGGCTGTGGACACCCTGCAAAAAGCGCAGAAAGTGCTGGACGAAAACGGGTTGGGGCATATTCATATCTGCCCGGAGGTGATGGGGAAAATCAACCAGCTGGGCGATTTGGAAGAGGTTTTGCGCCTTTGCCTGGTGGACGAGCGGTTTATTCCCTGCATTGATTTTGGGCATTTAAACGCGCGTACACAGGGATCTTTAAAAACGGCCGAGGATTTTGCCCGTGTAATTGCGCGCATGGGCGAGGTTTTGGGCAAAGAGCGCATGCGGGCGTTTCACGCGCATTTTTCCAAAATTGCGTACACCACAGGGGGCGAAAAGGCGCATTTAACCTTTGAAGATACGCAGTTTGGCCCCGAATTTGCCCCCCTGGCGCAGGTTTTGGCGGAGTACGGCTGCGAGCCTACCATCATCTGCGAATCGGCCGGCACACAGGATACCGACGCTTTGGCGATGCAGGCCATGTACAAAAACTGCCTGCAAACCCAAAACGCCAAAGCGTAAAATACAGCGCGGCGGTTCGTTTTTGGCAAAAGCCGCGCGCACTTTTACAGGAAAGGAAAAGGAGGCAAACTGGCATGCATAAAATTTTACTCATCCACGGGCCGAACATCTGCTTAACCGGCCGCCGCGAAACCGGCGTGTACGGCGCGGACACCTTTGAAAGCATTAACGAAGAGATTTTATCCCGCGCAAAGGCGCTGGATTTGGAGGTGGAGATTTTCTGGTCCAACCACGAAGGGGCGATTGTGGATAAAATCCACGAGGCACTGAACGGGTTTGAAGGCATTGTGATAAACGCCGGGGCCTACACCCATTACTCCTACGCCATACGCGACGCGATTGCCGCGGTGGAGCGCCCCTGCATTGAGGTGCATTTTTCCAACGTGCACGCCAGGGAGGAATTCCGCCACAAATCGGTGATTGCCCCGGTGTGCAAGGGGGTTATCTGCGGGTTCCAAAAATACAGCTATTTTCTGGCTTTGCAGGCCATGAAGGATTTATTGGGCTAAGGGGGCGAAAACATGCTCTACCGCATACAAACCATCCAAAAGAAGCTGCCTGCCAACACCGGCGCGCTGGTTATTTCCCCGCAAAACCGCTATTACCTTACGGGTTTTTCTTCCTCTGAGGGGTATGTGCTCATCACACCGCAGCAAGGCGTATTTCTGGTGGATTTTCGCTATTTTGAAGCGGCCAAGCGGGAGGTAAAAACCGCGCAGGTAGAAGAGCTTACCCGCCTGCGCGAACAATTGCCCGCGCTGCTTGCCCGCTTTGGCATACAAACCCTGCTGGTGGAAAGCGGCTATGTATCCTTAGCGAGCTTTGCCATGCTAAAGGGCATTTGCCAGGGGGTGGAGCTGCCCGCGCAAAATGCGCTGGACGAGTGGCTGCTTTCTTTGCGCATGGTAAAGGATGAAGAGGAGCTTGGGTATATCCGGCAGGCGCAAAGCATCACCGAGCATGCGTTTTATAAGGCGTTGGATTTTATCCGCCCCGGGGTGAGCGAGCGGGAAATTTACAACGAGATTTTGTTTGATTATTACAGGCAAGGCGCCGGCGGCATGGCGTTTGAGACCATTGTGGCCTCGGGGCCCCATTCTTCCTCGCCGCATGCCAGCGTAAGCGACCGGCGCGTGCAGGCGGGGGATTTTATCACCATTGACATGGGGGCGAAATTCAACGGCTACTGCTCGGACATGACCCGCACGGTGGCGGTGGGCCATGCAAGCGAACACATGCAGCGCATTTACCAAACGGTGCTGCAAGCGCAACTGGCCGCGCTAAATGTGTTAAGCGCCAACAAAACCGGCCATGAGGCGGACGCGGTCGCGCGCAATATCATCGACCAAGCGGGCTACAAGGGCGCGTTTGGCCACAGCCTGGGCCACAGCGTGGGGCTGGATATTCACGAAGAGCCGCGCTTAAGCCCCGGGTATGAAAAAACGCTGCCTGCGGGGGTGGTCATCACCATTGAGCCGGGCATTTATTTAGCGGGCGACTGCGGGGTGCGCATTGAGGATATGGCCCTGCTGCTAGAAAACGGCTGCCAGAATTTGACCCATGTGGCAAAAGAACTGCTGGTTTTGAAATAATACTTGAAAAATGCGTAGATTTCGTATAAAATTAGAAGATGTAATGCTGGGCGCGTATATACCCATACCGCCGATAGAATTTGGAGGGCATAATAAATGATTTCTGCTGGTGATTTTCGAAACGGTGTTACCTTTGACATTGATGGTAACGTATTCCAGATAATTGAGTTTCAGCATGTAAAACCCGGTAAAGGCGCCGCCTTTGTGCGCACCAAAATCCGCAATGTGATTACCGGTGCGGTGGTGGAAAAAACCTTCAGCCCCACCGAAAAATTCCCCACTGCATATGTGGAAAGAAAAGACATGCAGTATTTGTACAACGACGGCGATTTGTACTATTTTATGGACAATGAAACCTATGAAAACGTACCGATTAACAAGGACAAGCTGGGCTCAAACTTCCAGTTTGTAAAAGAGAATACCGATGTAAAAATCCTTTCTTACAAAGGGGTTGTATTCGGTGTGGAACCGCCGTTCTTTGTAGAACTGCAGGTTACCCAGACCGACCCTGGCTTTAAGGGCGACACCGCCACCAACGCAACCAAACCCGCCACTTTGGAAACCGGCGCTCAAATCCGTGTGCCCTTGTTTATTGATGAAGGCGATATGATTCGTGTGGACACCAGAACCGGCGAGTATATGGAACGCGCATAAACCAACCGGGCCCCAAAGGGCCGTTTGGCCGGCCTGTCAGTATGGGCAGCGTTTGCCCGCTGGCAGTACAAATAAAATTTGGAGGATTCTTTTTATGAATTTGACAGAAAAAGCCGCTTACCTAAAAGGCCTGGTAGAAGGCCTTGGCGTGGACGAATCCAGCAAGGAAGGCAAAATCTTTAAAGTGATTGTAGAGCTGCTGGATGATATCACCCTCTCGGTGGCCGATTTGGAAGACGGCGTTGCCGAAATTTCCGAGCAGGTAGACGCCATCGATGAAGATTTGGAAGAGCTGGAAGACGATTATTACTCGTTTGAAGAAGATGACGATGACGACGAGTATGACGACGAAGAGCTTTACGAAGTGGTTTGCCCCAACTGCGGCGACACCGTTTGCGTAGATGAAAGCATGCTCGACGAAGGGCACATCAACTGCCCCAACTGCAACGAACTGCTGGAGTTTGACTTTGACTGCGACTGCGACGACTGCAATTGCGAGGAAGAGGAAGACAAATAATCCTGCTACAAACAAACGAACACCCCTGTGTATCCGTTACATAGGGGTGTTTTTTTATATTTTTGGGTTTGCTTTGCCCCTGCATTTGCCATATAGAGGCAAGGCGGCGGTTTTGCAGCCGTGCGGCCCAAACCGGATAGGGCATGGCAAAGCCTTGTGCGCAATGGCGCACCTGAAACGGGCTGCCGTTTGTTTTACAGCGGCCACGGCCGGGCGTTGGGGGCATTGCCCGCACAGGGCACGCTGCGGCGCGTTTTACCAAAAGCCGCGGTTTTTATTGCCCGGCGCCTTTTAGGGCAAGAGCCTGGGGCAAAAATGGCCTAAAACTGCAGGCGTTTTTGCAAAAGGGCGAGGGTTTGCTGCACCTTTTGGTTTACCTTGTCAAAATCCATGGCGGGGATGTAGTAGCTTTCCAGCTCGGTGTGGTTGGCATAAGCCTCGGCGTTTAAGCGGGAGGCCTCCCCGATAAGCTCGACAATGGCTTTGCGGTTAAAGCTAATGCGCTGCTTTTTCAGCCGGAGTTTTTCGGCCTTGTAAAAGCGTTTGGAATGAATCACCTTGTAATCCGGGTTTTCAAAGGTGTGGTAGCGGTTGGAGGTGACAAACCCTAAGCGCAAAGCGGGGATAAAGATATGCTCGATTTTTTCATAGGGGAACAAGGGGCAATAGCAGGTGATGATGTCCTGGCGTTTGGCCAAAGCGTCCGAGCGGATGGCCGAAAGGATTTGCCGTGAAGCGGCGCCGTATTCGTCGTCGATGACATACACCGTATCGCATAAAAGGTCAACCGTTTGATGGAAGGTTGTGACCCCTTGTGCGGTTACGGCGCTTAAAAAGCGTACGCTTTCCTGCCCGGTTTGCTTAGAAGCATCGGCCGATTTTAAGCAGCGCAAACACAGCCGGCGGATAAAGCGTTCCAGTTTTTCCACATCGGTGCAGTCGCAGGCGATTTTGTAAGTATCGTATGTAAGGGAAGCCGCCGCGGCGATAAAACGGCACCCGCGCTCATACAGGGCTTTGTTTTTTACAAAAAGCTGCGCGATGGTGCGGCGGTTTTGTTCCAGCAGGCTTTCGTCCCAGCAGTCGTTTAAATACACAACCGACTCGTACGCCCCCGGATATTTGGGTTCCATTACATGGGATGGGGGCGCTTTTTCCCACAAAGGCGCATGTTTGGCCCTTTTATGCGCATACACTTTGCAGGGTGAGCCAAATTGGACAACAAACGCGCCATTTGCCTTACACAAACCGAACAGACCCAAGACCCTGGGCAGCGCGCTGAAATTTTGCAGCAAGCGGTGGACAGCTATTTGCTGCAAATGCTAAAAGAATACTTGCAGCAAGGGGGAAAAGGGGATGAACGCTGAAAAAGCGGCCATTTACTGCCGCATTAGCCGCGAAGACGAACAGAAAAAAGACGAAAGCGAAAGCATACAAAACCAGCGGGCCATGCTGCAAGAATACGCCAAAAACCAGGGCTGGGAGGTGTATGAAACCTATGTGGATGAGGATTATTCCGGGGCCGACCACGCCCGCCCGGCGTTTTTGCGGTTAATCGCCGATGCGCAGCAAAAGCGTTTTTCGGTGGTATTATGCAAAACGCAGTCGCGCTTTACCAGGGATATGGAACTGGTGGAGGAATATATCCACCGCAAATTTTTGCTGTGGGGCATCCGTTTTGTGGCGGTGGTGGACCACATTGACACCGCGCTGGACAACAACAAAAAAGCCCGCCAGATAAACGGGCTTATCAACGAATGGTACCTGGAGGATTTGTCGCAAAACATCAAAAGCGTGCTGGATGTAAAGCGCCGCCAGGGGCAGTATATCGGCTCGTTTGCGCTGTATGGCTACCAAAAAGACCCTTTCAACCGCCATCACCTGGTGCCCGACCCGCCTGCGGCGCAGGTGGTGCAAAACATATTTTCGCTGTATTTGCAGGGGTTGGGCAAACGCGCGATTGCCCAGCGGTTAAACGGGCTGGGCGTTCCCAACCCAACAGCGTATAAGCAATTGCAGGGGCTACGTTACCAAAACGGCTTTGCAAACCCCAGGGGGCTGTGGAACAAGCAGACCATCGCGCGCATTTTGCAAAACGAGATGTACACCGGCACCCTGGTGCAGGGCAAAAAGCGCAAGGTAAGTTATAAATCCAAACAGCTTTTAGGGGTGCCCCAAAGCCAATGGGTACGCGTGCCCAACGCGCACGAAGGGATTGTGCCCCCGGAAATATTTTTTGCTGTGCAAAAAGCGCTGCAAACCCGCACCAAAGAGGGAAAACAGGGGCAAAAACACCCCTTGGCAGGGCTGGTGTTTTGCGCGCAGTGCAAAAGCCCCATGCAAAAAAACCAAACCACATACAAAGGCACAACGCGCAACTATTTGCAATGTAAGTGCTACGGGGCAAACGGGGGGTGTACTTCCCATTCCATACGGCTGGACAGATTGCTGCAGGCGGTGGCCCAGGCGATGAAAGCACGCATACAAAACGGGTATACGCCGAACCTGGAAGCGATTATCAAAAAGGCGCAAAAAAGCGTTTTGCCTGTGTTACAGCCCCCAAAGCCCCAGCAGCAAAGAAACGCATTGCTGCAAGCGCTGGGGCAGTTGTATATCGACAAAGCCGCAGGGGTTTTAACCCTGGAAGAATACACCCGCTTGCACGCGCAGCTAAAAGAGCGGCTGGCGGCGCTGGAAGATTGCGCCCCTTCGCCGGCATATACGGCTTTAAAAGCCCAGCCGCAGGATGCAACCGCTTTTTTAAAGGGATGTTTGGCGTTTGAAACCCCGCCGCTGTTTTTGGCAAGGCAGATGGTGGAAAAGGTGTATGTAGGGGAAAAATCCAAAAACGCCCAGCAGGTGGAGATTGTGTGGCGGTAAAGGGGCTTGTAAACCTTATCAAACAAAGCTATAATAAAACATAAACCAAAGGCCCGGCTGTGCCCTGTGCGGGCGGCGTTGCCAAAAGGCGTGCACAGGCAAAAGCCAAAACCGCATTGCCCTGCGGCCGTTTTGCCGCTGCAAACAGGCGTGGATGCGGCGCGCAGCCAAAAGCTGCGTTGTTTGCCAGCCAAAGCAAAGGGGGCGGTGGCTTCATCCGTTGTATCTGCGTGTTGGCAATGCCGTTTGTTTGGCGCGCCGGGTGCATAGGGTGTGCCCGGGGTGGTAAGCAGCCTTAAAAAACAGGCGCCAAAACACCACACGGTCACATGGCGAAAACGTGGGTTTCCCTGCCAAAAAAAGGGCGGTGCTGCCAAATTTGCCGCCCCGGGCCGGGGAACGCCGCCCTTTGGGGCTTAAGCCATATTAAAACCGGTTGCTTGGGCAGGCCCGGGCACCTTTTTTGGGGCACTTGGGGTTTTAAGGCCATGGGCGGGGGAAGCCTTTATAGCCTTTTTTATGGCTTTGCCCGGCAAAGCATGGAATATTTGGGGAACAAAGGTGTGAGAGGTTTGGTCAATTTTTTAATCAAGCACTGCGTAAAGGATGCACAAGATGTACAGTCGCCCGTGGTGCGCACCCGTTATGGGCGCTTGGCAAGTTTGGTAGGCATTGTGTGCAATGTGATTTTGTGTGTTTCCAAGCTGGCGGTGGGCACGCTGTTTGGCAGCATTGCCATCACGGCGGACGCTATCAACAATCTGTCGGATGCTTCTTCCAACATCATTACGCTGGTGGGGTTCCAGCTTGCCAAAAAGCCGGCTGACCCCGAACATCCTTATGGGCACGCGCGGTTTGAATACATCGCGGGCTTAGGGGTTTCGGTGATGATTTTGCTCATCGGGGTGGAGCTGGTGCAATCCAGCTTTGATAAAATTTTGCATCCGCAGGCGGTGACGTTTTCGTTTGTAACGGTTTTTGTGCTGGTGATGTCCATTGCCATAAAACTGTGGATGGCTTACTTTAACAAAACCGTGGGCAAAAAAATCGATTCCCAGGCGTTGATTGCCACGGCGGCCGACAGCCGCAACGATGTGATTTCCACTAGCGCGGTGCTGCTTTCGCTTATTTTATCGCAACTGTTACATGTAAATTTGGACGGCTGGATGGGTATGCTGGTAGCCCTGTTTATTCTGTACAGCGGGGTGGGGCTTATCAAAAGCACGATGGACCCCTTGCTGGGCGCCAGCCCCAGCGAAGAGCTGGTAGATACCATTGCCAAAAAGATTTTAAGTTATGACGGGGTGCTGGGCATGCACGATTTGATGGTGCACGATTACGGCCCGGGCCAGCGGTTTGCCAGCGTGCATGTGGAAATGGCCGCCGAGGAAGATGTGATGAAAAGCCACGACATCATTGACAATATTGAACGGGATTTCCATGACAACGACAACATCCATCTGGTCATCCATTTTGACCCCATCATCACCCGTGACGAAAGGGTTTTGAACATGCGCGAATGGATGAAAGAAAAGGTGCAAAACATCTCGCCCGAGCTTTCCATCCACGATTTCCGTATGGTAACAGGGCCTACCCACACCAATTTGATATTCGACGTATTGGCCCCGCAAAAATTCTCCCTTACCGACGCGCAGCTTCGGGAGGAAATCCAAAAACAGGTGGCCAAGGAAAATAAACGGTATTACACCGTGGTAACGGTGGACCACAGCTTTGCGCCTTACCACCAGGATTAGCGGCTTTGCGCGGCAGAGGGGCGTGCGTACCTTGTAAAGCCACTGGATTTTGATTTTTACAACCAGGCGCCCAAAGGCGGCGTTTGGGGGTAAAAACGTGCGCGAGCTATCGTTAAACACAAGCTTTTTAACCAAAACAGCAAACAAAAAGAGAACGGAAAAACTCCGTTCTCTTTTCTTTTGGCTGTTTGGGGAAAAGCAGGCAAAACGCCTATGTTTACCCGCGGCTGAATTCCGAAAGCTTCAGCCCTTCGTTGTGTTCCAGCGCCCAGTTGATGTTCCACTCGCTGACAAACAGCAAAAGACGTTTGCCGCGCACATCCTGGATGCGTTTGGTGTCGGACGTGAGCTTTAAGGCGTTGGGGTCAATCTCTTCGTTGTCAATCCAGCGGATGTGCTGGTAAGGCAGCGGTTCCATGCGGATATCCACATTGTATTCGTTTTTCAGCCGGTATTCAAGCACCTCAAACTGCAAAGCGCCCACCGCGCCCACAATCACTTCCTCCATGCCCGCGCCGTAAGGCTGGAAGATTTGAATGGCGCCTTCGTTGGCAATTTGGGTGGTGCCTTTGATAAACTGCTTGCGCTTCATGGTGTCGGCCGGGGTGATGCGCATAAAATGTTCGGGTGCAAAGGTGGGGATGCCCTCGTAGCAGAATTTGTGGTTTGGCATGCACAGCGTGTCGCCGATGGAGAAAATGCCCGGATCGAACACGCCGATGATGTCCCCCGCATAGGCTTCGTTGATGATTTCACGCTCTTGCGCCATCAGTTGCTGCGGCTGGGAGAGCTTTATTTTTTTGCCCCCCTGCATGTGGTAAACCTCCATGCCTTTTTGAAACTGCCCCGAGCAGATGCGCAAAAACGCAATGCGGTCGCGGTGGGCCTTGTTCATATTGGCCTGGATTTTAAACACAAAGGCGGAAAAATCCTTGTCAAAGGCGTCAATCTCCCCTTGGTCGGATTTGCGGGGCAAAGGCGGGGAGGTGAGCTTTAGGAAGCTTTCCAAAAAGGGTTCCACGCCAAAGTTTGTCAGCGCCGAGCCAAAGAATACCGGCGAAAGCTGCGCGTGGCGGATTAAGTTTTCATCAAATTCATAGCTGGCGCCGTCCAACAGCTCGATGTCGTCGGCTAAGGTTTGGTGCAGCTCGGTGCCGATGAGTTCGTCTAAACGCGCGTCGTTTAGCTCCACCTGGGTCGAAGCGACCTCGCGCGCGCCGCCTGTTGCCTCAAAGGCGATGATTTCTTTTTTATGGCGGTCGTACACGCCTTTAAAATCGCGCCCGGAGCCAATCGGCCAGTTCATGGGGTAGGTTTTTATGCCCAGTTTTTGTTCAATTTCATCCAGCAAATCAAAGGGGTTGCGCGATTCGCGGTCCATCTTGTTGATGAAGGTAAAGATGGGGATATCGCGCAGCAAACACACCTTGAACAGCTTTTCGGTCTGGCGTTCCACGCCCTTGGAGGCGTCGATGACCATCACGGCCGAGTCGGCCGCCATTAAGGTGCGGTAGGTGTCCTCGGAAAAGTCCTCGTGGCCGGGGGTGTCCAATATATTGATGCAGTAGCCTTCGTAATGAAACTGCATCACCGACGAGGTAACGGAAATACCCCTTTGCTTTTCAATCTCCATCCAGTCGCTTACCGCGTGCTTGGAATGTTTTTTGCCCTTTACGGTGCCCGCTAACTGGATAGCCCCGCCGTAAAGCAAAAATTTTTCGGTTAAGGTGGTTTTGCCCGCGTCCGGGTGGGAGATGATGGCAAAGGTTCTGCGCTGTTTGATTTCTTCAGTCATGTTAGCCAAAGTGCTTCCTCCAAAATTACAAATACGCCATTTATTATACGAAAAAATTCCCCAATAATCAACGGTTTTTCGCGTTATAACGCGGTTTGTCCGGCTTTTTTGCAAAAAAACAAGAGCTTTGGGGCACAAAGCTCTTGAAAAGGCGCCGGGTATTTGCTTGCAGCAAAGAAAAACCGGTTCTGGCCAAACGAAAACAAAAATTTTACGCTTGCCTGTTGGCCTGCAAAAGACGCCTTGAGGCGGGCATTTTTGCAGCGGGCCCTTGCGTGGCGGGTTTGCATTTGCAGCGCGCTTATAGCGCAAAACGCGGCGCTGCCATCAAATGGGGGATGCCTTGCGTCCTTTTGCATTGCCGGCGCAGGTTGCAGGGCGGTTTTGCCTTCGCATGTAGGCCCAGACCCGCCGCGGGCGCTGTATAAAAAATTGCCCGGGCAAAGCCTGCGTTTTTGCCAAAAGCGTTTGCGCCAAAGCGCACGCAGCAGGGCCGCCCTTATAAGGGCGCAACCAACCGGCAAGGCCGTGCAGCGGCGCTAAAGGACATGGTTTACTTCAATGGCGTCGTTGAGGACCTGCCAGTTTTGCGCAAAGTAATTGTTTAAATTCCAATAGCTTAGGCCGCCCAAATTGTATTTTTTTACCAGGTGCAAACGCGCGGCAATGGAGCGTGCATCGTCAAACCAGACAACATGTTCATGCCCGCGGGAATCGTAATAATTGAAAAACGGCGCTTGGGCTATGGGGTCAAACTCGATGCGCGCGCCTTGCTGCTGGGCCAAACGCAGGGCGTTTTCGTTGGTGATGCTGCGCGCTGTAGAGCCGGGGGAAAACGGCAGGGTCCAGTCGTAACCGTAGTTGGGCATGCCCAGCAGGATTTTTTCACTGGGAATGACCGAAACCGCATACTGCACCACTTCTTCCACCTTGTTCAGCGGCGCAACCGCCTGCGGCGGGCCAAAGGCATACCCCCATTCATAGGCCATAAGCATGACCTGGTCCACGTTTTCGCCATGGGCGGGGTAATCGTGCGCTTCGTACAGGATACCGGGTTGGTCTTCGTAGGTTTTGGGCGCAACCGAGGTGGTAACCCAGTACCCCTGCGGGTGCAGCCGCGCGTACACCTGCTGCAAAAAGGAATTATACGCTTCACGGTCGGACGGGAACAGGTATTCGAAGTTGATGTTCAGCCCGTAGTACTGTTTTTCTTTCAAAACGGTTTCGATGTTGTTCAACAGGTTTTGTATGGCGGCGGGGCTGTTTAAAACTTCATGGGCAAGCTGGGAGTTAAAGCTGTCGGACTGGCGGATGTTGGTAATCACCATCATGGGCGCTACATTTTGCTCCAAAGCCGCCTGGATGATGCGTTCGTCCTGGATGGGTTCCAGGCCGCCGTCCGGGAGGATTTGGTAGCTGAAAGGGTTGATGTAAGTCAGGTTCGGCAGGGTTTTCTCCAGCACTTCCTGGCTGACATTGGGGTAGACATACCCGCTTACATCGATGGGTTTATCCAACACAAAGGCGGAAGGGATGTTGATGGTCTGCCCGATGTAAATTTTGTCGGGGTCCTGGATAGAGGGGTTCATTTCCAATAGCTCTTCAACGCTGACCCCATGCATGCGCCCAATGGAATACAGCGAATCCCCTGGCAGCACCAGATGGCTGCCATGGTCGGCCGGGATGATAAGCGCCTGGCCGGGGATGATTTGCCCGTTTGGGACATAATTGTATGCAAGCACCTCTTCGGGGGTTAAGCCAAATTGCCTGCCAATGGTGTATAGGCTTTCGCCGGGCTGTACGGTATAAATAACCAACTTGTTCACCTCTTTTATGGTATTGGGTTCTACCCCATCTTACGCAAAAGGGCATGCGGTTATGCGTATTGCCAAGCTTTTGGCCCAAAGGCCGCAAAAAGAAAGGGCAAAGTGCCTAAAAAGCGTTTGCAAACCGTTCAAAGGGCGGTTTTAAAGGGCAAAAGCGCACAGCCACTTGACACCGGCGCAAAAACATTTTATGATAAAAATAAATATTGCAACGCAAAGATGGGGAATTGCAAAAGCGCTGCGCCTGTTTTTAGAGAACCGCCCTTTGGCTGCAAGGCGGTACAGGCGGCTTTGGCATCTCGCCCCGGAGCAGCAGGCCCCAACGCCTTTGGGTTAGTAGGGCTGCCGGTTGTTTCCCGATACCGAAACCAAAAGGGGGCGGGCTTTCCCGCCAACAAGAGTGGTACCGCGTGGGGTTAATGGCCTTCGTCTCTTAAGGGGACGAAGGCTTTTTTGATAGAATAACGCTTTGAAAAGCAAAAAGTGGGGAAGAAAAGATGAACGTTCGCATTTTTGACACAACGCTGCGCGACGGCGAGCAGTCGCCTGGGTGCAGCATGAATGTAACCGAAAAAATACAGATGGCCAGGCAGCTTGATCGCCTGGGGGTGGATGTGATTGAAGCGGGGTTTGCCGTGGCCTCGCCGGAGGATTTTAAGGCGGTAAAGGCCATTGCCAAAGAGGTTAAACACGCGTATGTCACCTCTTTGGCGCGCGCGGTAAAAAACGATATCGACCAGGCGTATGAAGCGGTAAAAGACGCTGTGCACCCCATGCTGCATGTTGTTTTGGCCACCAGTGAAATCCACATGCGCTATAAGCTGAACATGACCCCGCAGCAGGTTTTGGACAAAACAAACGAGATGGTTTCTTATGCCAAAACCCTATGCGAAGAGGTGGAATTTTCCGCCGAGGACGCCTCCAGAAGCGACAGGGAATTTTTGGCGCAGGTGTTTTCCACTGCCATCAAAGCAGGGGCTACCGTCATCAACGTGCCCGATACGGTGGGCTATGCCACCCCAAAAGAGATGCATGCGCTTATCACCTATTTAAAAGAGCATGTGCAGGGTGTGGAAAATGTGGTGATCTCGGTGCACTGCCATGACGATTTGGGCCTGGCGACGGCAAACTCGCTGGCGGCGGTGGCGGCCGGCGCCACCCAGATTGAATGCACCGTCAACGGCATTGGCGAGCGCGCGGGCAACGCAAGCCTGGAAGAAGTGGTGATGGGGCTTGTAACCCGCAAGGATTTTTATAAGATGCAATGCGGCATAGACACCAAGCAGATTTACCGCACCAGCCGGCTGCTTTCCTCCATTACCGGTGTGGCGGTGGCGCCCAACAAGCCCATTGTGGGCGACAATGCGTTTCGGCATGAATCGGGCATCCACCAGCATGGGGTGCTGCAAAACCCCGCCACCTATGAGATTATGAGCCCTGCCTCCATCGGGGTGGTGCAAAGCTCCATTGTTTTGGGCAAGCATTCGGGCAAGCATGCGTTCGCCCAAAGGCTGGAGGAACTGGGGTATGACATCCACGGCGAAGATTTGGAAAAAGCCTTTTTACGATTCAAAGAACTGGCCGACAAAAAGAAAACCGTAACCGATAAAGACATCCAGGCGCTTATTGACGCGCACAAAACCATGGTTATGCCCGTTTACCAGCTAAAAAGCTTTGTGGTGAACTCCGGCACCAATATTTCGGCTACGGCGGCCATTAAGCTTTCGCGCGGGGGAAAAACCATTGAAAAGGTGGCAACCGGTTCCGGCCCGATTGACGCGGCGTTTAAGGCCATTGAGCGCATTACCAAATCGGGCGCGCAGCTTATGCGTTATTCCATCCAGTCGGTAACCGACGGCAAGGATGCGCTGGGCGAAGTGGTGGTGAATTTGGATTACAACGGCGAAAAAATCACCGGGCGCGGGCTTAGCACCGACATTATTGAAGCAAGCATCCGCGCATATGTAAACGGCATGAACAAAATTTTTACCGAGCAGGCATA
>CAJFVS010000012.1 GCA_904420505.1 Candidatus Alloruminococcus vanvlietii
AGGCACACTTGGCGACCCGGATGGGGTTCGAACCCACGACCTCTAGCGTGACAGGCTAGCGTTCTAACCAACTGAACTACCGGGCCAAATAGAATAGGAACTGCCGCTTTTGCATAAAAACCAAACCATATGCACAACGCAAATTCCCTACAGAAATGCTTTTGTAAAACAGTACCGGCTTTCAATTCTTCTACCGACGATTCACCAATCAAAATACGCCTTTGCATCCAAAAAGCGAACGGACCTTGCGTTTGCTTTATTGCTGTAGGATGAGAGCCAACGATGGATATTATACACATCCCCATCCGTTTTGTCAAGGTATTTTGACAAAATTTCGCCACATAAATCCATACCGGAACACTTTTCGGCGTTTTGCATACTAATATTCCCTTTTGTACTCAAATCTTCTGCATATGGCATTGCTTTTGCCCAGCAGGCAGCCGCTAAGTTCCCAGGCAGGATATATACCAAACGCAACAAGCGTTTTGGCGTTTGGCCGATGGACATGTTTTCAAAAAGCCGGTATAATAAAAAGAAATAGGCCTCTGGCCAAATCCCAAAAACGAGGAACCAACATGGAAAAACTTACCGTAGGTATTCTTGCCCATGTGGACGCAGGCAAGACTACCCTTTCCGAAGCGCTGCTTTACCGCAGCGGCGTATTGCGAAAACTAGGGCGTGTCGACCATCAAAACGCCTTTTTGGATACCGAAACCCTTGAGCGCGAACGGGGCATTACCATCTTTTCCAAGCAAGCTCTGCTGCCCATAGGCCAGTTGGAAATCACCCTGCTGGATACCCCCGGGCATGTGGACTTTTCCGCCGAAATGGAGCGCACGCTGCAGGTGCTTGACTATGCCATACTGGTTATTAGCGGCACCGACGGCGTGCAAAGCCATACCCGCACCCTATGGCATCTGCTGGAGCGTTACCATATCCCTACGTTTGTGTTTTTTAACAAGATGGACCTTTTAGCAGCCGACCAAAACGCCCTGCTTGCGGCGGTAAAACAGGCGCTTAACAGCGGCTGTGTGGATTTTTCCGCTTCCCCTGCCAATTTTTATGAAGAAGCCGCCATGTGCGACGAAACCGCTTTGGAAACCTTTTTAAGCACCGGCGCCATACCCGACGAACAACTGGCATCGCTCATCGCCCAACGCAGGCTGTTCCCCTGCTTTTTTGGCTCTGCTTTAAAGCTTCAGCAGGTGGATGAATTTTTAAGGGCGCTGGAGCGCTACACCTTGCGTCCGCGTTATCCGGATGCATTTGGCGCGCGGGTGTTTAAAATCGGGCGGGACCCACAAGGCGCGCGTTTAACCTACCTGAAAGTAACCGGCGGCAGCTTAAAGGTAAAAACCGTTGTAAGCAACCGCCGCCCTAGTATGCCGCAAAGCGAAATCTGGGAGGAAAAAATAAACGAAATCCGCATCTACTCAGGCGCAAAATACAAAACCGCCGAAGAAGTCACTGCCGGCACCGTTTGCGCTGTAACCGGGCTTGGCCGCACCTATGCCGGCGAAGGCCTTGGCGCACAAAGCGAGCAAACCTCCGCCCTGCTGGAACCCGTTTTAAGCTACCGGCTCAACCTGCCGCCCGGCTGCGATGCGCACGCTGCCCTTTTGCTGCTGCGCCAGCTGGAGGAAGAAGACCCGCAGCTGCACATCACCTGGAGCGAACATCTGCATTGCATCCAGGTTCAGCTTATGGGGGAGGTACAGCTGGAAATTTTACAGCGCCTTATTTTGGAGCGTTTTGGGCTGCAGGTGACGTTTGAAGCCCCGCAAATCATCTACCGCGAAACCATTGCCGCGCCGGTGGAAGGGGTGGGCCATTTTGAGCCTTTGCGCCATTATGCGGAAGTGCATTTGCTGCTTGAACCGCTGCCGCGCGGAAGCGGCCTGCAGTTTGAAACGTTTTGCAGCGAAGAACAGCTGGAACGCAGCTGGCAGCGTTTGGTTTTAACGCATCTGGCCGAACGGGTGCACCCCGGCGTGCTTACCGGTTCAGCCATCACCGATATGCGCATTTCTTTAATTGCCGGGCGCGCCCATCAAAAGCATACCGAGGGCGGCGATTTTCGCCAAGCCACCTACCGAGCGGTGCGCCAGGGGCTTATGCATGCCCAAAACATCCTTTTGGAGCCATGGTACAATTTCCGTTTGGAATTGCCAACCGATTGCATTGGGCGCGCAATGGCAGACCTGCAGCGCATGTGCGCGCGCGTAGATGCGCCGGAAAGCTCTGGGGGAATGGCTGTGCTGACCGGCAGCGCGCCGGTTTTGCAAATGCGCGGCTATGCGCTGGAAGTGACCTCTTTCACCCGCGGGATGGGCCGGCTTTTTTGTTCGCTGCGCGGCTTTGAACCTTGCCATAACCAGGAAGAAGCGGTGGCCGCCATTGGTTACGACGCGCAACGCGATATGCAAAACCCTGCCGATTCGGTTTTCTGTTCCCACGGCGCGGGGTATGTGGTCAAGTGGGACGAAGTGTTTGCGCATATGCATGTGCCAAGCCCTTTGAAAGAAAGCCCCCAGCAGCAATTGCCGCCGCAGCCTTCTGCTGGCAAGCCTGCCGGGGCCAAAAGCAGCTTTGAACAAGACGAAGAGCTGCGGCGCATTTTTGAGCGCACCTACGGCCCTATCCGGCAGCGCGCTATCCTTCCCAGGCAGTACACCGAGCGCACGCCTTCTTTTGGCAAAGAAAGCGTTCCGTTTGCCGGCAATGAGCCAGAATACCTGCTGGTAGACGGCTATAACATTATTTTTGCCTGGGAGGATTTGCGCGCGGTTGCACGCGACAATTTGGATGCCGCCCGCAAACTGCTTATGGATTTGCTGTGCAATTACCAAGGGGTGCGCCAATGCACGGTCATCCTGGTTTTTGACGCTTACAAAGTCCCCCACGGCGCCGGGGAAGCGTCCGCTTACCACAATATCCACATTGTGTATACCAAAGAAGCCGAAACGGCCGATGCGTATATCGAACGGGTCAGCTATGTGCTCAGCAAAAAATACCGTGTGCGCGTTGCCACTTCCGACGGCCCCGAACAGCTTATCATCCTCGGGCATGGCGCATTGCGCCTCTCGGCAGAGGCTTTTCGCCTGGAAGTAGAAGCGGTGCAAAAGCAAATTGCCGAAATTTTGGAAAAAAACAACCGCACAGGCGGCATGCGCACCATGGAAGAGGCATTTGCGCGCGCCGGGGAAAATGCTGGCACACAAAAGGACAAGCCCCCTGCCCAATTGGACCCGTATAAACCAAAATAAAGGCACGCCAAAAGGCTGCTGCAGTAAGCCGGGGAAATTTCCCCGGCTTATTTTTGTGCCTGAACCCTGCCTTTAACCGCGCAGCCCCACGCCAGATGCCAAAGCGTTGCTTGCCAAAGGCACAAAACGCCCAAACCACATATAAAAACTGAGCCGGGGCAAGCCCAAGCATGTTCACAATTGGCACTTCCGGCCAAAAGCGAATGAAAAACCTCTTGCCAAAGCCAAAACGATACGCCGCTATTTTGGCCTGCTTGCCATAGTTTGGAATTTTGGAATAAATTCCCTTTACCTACTTTTTCTCTTTCTTCTTGGGCAAAAATAGGCGAAAAGGCGGCCGCCCCGCATATCTTCTGTGGGGGCTGCCGCCTTTTTAAGCGAAAAAAGAACAAATTTATAAAAAATCCAGGTGGCAGTTTCCATCCTATACAACAGCAAAAATTATGGTGTCTGGGCATCCTCCATACGGCAGCTGTTTTTCCAATGGTTCGGCCATTCGATTGCCTTTGGGCAGATATATTATAATAACCGCATACTCCATGCCAAGAGAAAAAAGGAAGAAAGAAAATAAAAAAGTCCCACAAAGTCTTGTAAATCAAGATTTTGCGGGATTTTTCACTGGCAGGGGCAGAAGGATTCGAACCCTCGGCACGCGGGTTTGGAGACCGCTGCTCTACCAGCTGAGCTATGCCCCTAAAAAGCTGCCTCTGTACAAACAAAACTGGTTATGGTGGGCCCTCAGGGACTCGAACCCCGGACCGACCGGTTATGAGCCGGTTGCTCTAACCAACTGAGCTAAGGGCCCCAAGGGTCCGCAGACATATTGCTATGCCTGCGAAAAAGTGGCTCCCCCAGTTGGACTCGAACCAACGACACCGCGGTTAACAGCCGCGTGCTCTACCGACTGAGCTATGGAGGAATATTGCAGGCCCCAGCTCTATTGAACCAAGACCTGTGTTGGCGTTACCTATTTTCCCAGGCCGTCGCCAGCCAAGTATTGTCGGCAGAAGTGAGCTTAACTACCGTGTTCGGAATGG
>CAJFVS010000013.1 GCA_904420505.1 Candidatus Alloruminococcus vanvlietii
CTGTTCGACGACCGTTCCCTCTACCTCCTGCTGACCAACGGTCTCCTGCTCCTCATCGGCGCGGTCGGCTGCACCGACTGGCCGAAGCGCCTGGTGGCAAAACTGGAAAACGGCGTGCTGGCAAAGCGTTCGGCGCTTTCCACCGCCTGCGCCGGGGTAGTGCTGCTGGCGATTTCGGTGCTAAGCGTCGCCTATCTGGTGGATGCTTCCTACAATCCATTTTTGTATTTCCGTTTTTAAGGGGGCTGTATGATGGGAAAATTTTTGAAAAAATATTCGCTTTTGCTTATATTTGGCGTGTTTTTGGTCTCCTTAACCATTGTGGACATGTGCATGATTTCTAGGGAATATTCGGATTTGGAAAACAGAAAGCTGACACAGCGCCCCGCTTTTTCGCTTTCCGAATTTTTCGACAACGAATTTACGCCGGAATACGAAGAATATATCAACGACCAATTTGCCTTCCGCGATACCTGGATTAGCATGAAATCCGTGGCAGAGGCAGCTTTGGGCAAGCAGGAAAACAACGGCATCATCTACGGCTCGCAGGGCCAGATGTTCGAGCGCTTTGACAGCTACGACCAGGAGCAGTATGAGAAAAACCTGCAAAACCTGCTGACGTTTATCCAGACGTATGCGGACGATTTCCACACTTCGGCGATGATTGTGCCCAACGCTTATGCCATCTACCCGGAAAAACTGCCTTTGGGTGTAAAGATGGTGGATCAATTGCCGCTTTTGGAAGATATTGAGCAGCGCGTAACCCAGGCAGGGGGCACGGCTGTGAATTTATACGACCGCTTTACAGAGGGAAAAGAGCAGTATTTATACTACCGCACCGACCACCACTGGACCACCCAGGGGGCGTATATCGCCTATGAAGAGCTTATGAAATCCCTGGGGATGCAGCCGGTGGCGTATGAAGACGTGCCGCTAAAGAGCGCAGACGGCTTTTTGGGCACCTATTATTCCAAAAGCAAATCGGTGTTTGCGCAGGCCGACACGTTAGACTACCAGGATATCCAGGCGGATTTGTCCTACCAGGATGAAACCGGGCAGCAAAGGAATTATGACAATATCTACAACCCGTCTTCTTTGGAAGGGCGCGACAAATATGGCGGCTTTTTATACGGCAACAACGGGCTGACCGTTATCCGCGGCGACGGCCTGGGCGACGCCCAAAACAAAAAAGAGCGCATCTTGGTCGTAAAGGACTCCTATGCCAATGCGATGGTGCCGTATCTGCTGTACAATTACAAAGAAGTAGTGGTGGTGGACCTGCGCTATTTCGGGCTTTCCCCGCGGGTAAGCGAGTATTTGCAGGAAAATGCGTTTGACGACGTTTTGGTGTTATACAATCTGCAAAATTTCTGCGTGGATTTTGACTTTGGAAAAATTATCCTGTAATCTCAAAAATTGCACAAAACAGGCCGTGCTTTTGGCAGGGCCTGTTTTTATTTTTACAGCTTTTTTAAGGGAAGATGCCGCAGAAATTCGAACCGAATTTGGTAGAAATGTGTAGAAATTCTTTGTCAATTGTGCTAAGTTACAAAATTATGAACAATTTTATATGCAAATGGACAAAATGTTCATTTTTACAAAAATGTGCATTGATTTTTCTTGCAAACAGGCACTTTTTTATATAAAATAAAGAGAAGTTGCACAGTATTTATACAACAAGTTGTTAGTTGCATATACTTGGTTTTACTACCATACAACCAAAGTGAGTTTGTACAAAATTTCAATGAGATAATAGCGATAAATACCAAAAAAGGGTTTGCTCTTATTTCTGTTTTTGTAAACTATTGAAACTTGGCATGCATTTGGCTATAATAGTTTTATTGCAGTAGCACAAGTATGTGTGTTGTTTAGGTATGGTTGTTGTATTTCGTACATGCATGGTTGTTCGGCGTGCATATACATGAAGTACCAACAAAGCACGGTTAAATGGGCTTCCAAAAGCCATTGGGCCAGCCGGAATCCCTTTTAATAAAAGTTCAGTAACGTTTTGTTTTTATGGTTTTGTTTCTAAAAATTCGCTTTTGCAGGTTGCAAAATGGTCAGATTATGCATGGCAAGAGCTAGTTTTTACCGCTAAAACCACCCAAAAGCAAAACGAATACTTGGCGGATTTGGCAATGCAGACCAAAAGGCGTTCGCCCGATGGGACTGCGAAGCGGTGCGCCTTAGCAAATTCCCTGGCAAACAGCTTGCCCAAAAGGCGGCTGCAGCTTGGCATTGGCGGGGGGTTCTTTTTTCTCTTATAGTGTGCAAAGCGCAGGGTAAGGCAAAAGGGGAACCAACAGCAAAAGCCAAAACCGGAAAGAAACAAGCTTGTTTTTATCCGGGACGGGCAAATCTGTTTTGGGCATTGATTGCCCGGCTTCGTGATGCAGGCTAAATCTGTCCCGTATGTATCGGAGAATACATAGCAAAAAAACAGTAGAAAAAAGGGTGAGAGAAGAGTATCAACGTACTCTGCTCGGCTCTCTCTTGGGAGGAAGAGTTTATGTTCTTTCAACAATTGGTAAACGGACTGACAATAGGCAGTACCTATGCTCTCGTTACCATCGGCTTCTCTATGGTATGGAGTATTTTGCAGCTGACGAACTTTGCGCATAGCTCGTTCTACATGTTGGGTGCATACTTCACACTTACCATTATGATGGCGATGGGCGGCACGGTGCAGGCTTTCTTCTTGGCGCTTGTTATCAGCGTAATTTTAACCGCTGTGCTGGGCGCATTGATGGAAAGAATCTGCTTGCGTCCTATTCGTGAAAGAAAAGCAATTGGTATTGCAGCTATGCTTTGTACCGTTGGTGTTCAGACAACCATCAACAACGCGATCCTCGTGTTCTTTGGTTCTGAAACAAAATCTTTCCCGGATGTGCTTCAACTTGGCAGATTCAGAATCGGCAACGTAATTGTTACCTGGCTGCAAGTTGTTATCCTGGTTTTGGCGGTTATCTTGATGATTGCCATGTCCTTGATTGTTTACAAAACCAAACTTGGCGCGGCTATGCGTTCGGTTTCGCAAAACACCTCTGCAGCTCACTTGATGGGCATCAATGTTAACTTTGTTATTATGGCAACCTTCTTCTTGGGCACATTTGTTGCAGCTATCGCCGGTACGATGGTTGGTATGTACTACCAGGCAATTGATACCACGATGGCAGCCGCAACCGGTACCAAGTCCATGGCGGCCGCAATCCTCGGCGGTATCGGCGTTTTGCCCGGTGCTATGCTCGGTGGTATTATCATCGGCGTTGTGGAAACATTCGTTGCCAGCTACATCAGCTCTGGTTACAGAGACGCAATCGCGTTCTTGATTTTGATTATCGTATTGCTTGTTAAACCGACCGGTATGTTCGGTAAGAAAGCAATTAATAAAGTTTAAGGAGGTGGGGAGAAGATGGTTAGAAAGTTTTTTAGTGGCTTATTAAGCGGTTGGGCAAAATACGAAAAAATCGTTTGGATTGTCGCTTTCGTATTTGCATTGGTATTCCCCGTATTGTTCTCTTCACCCTACATTGTAAACATTGGCGTTTTGTGCTTGCTGTATGTTGTATTGTCGTTGTCGTTGAACTTAATCACCGGTTACATGGGCATTACCACCTTGGGCCATGCGGCGTTCTACGGCGTTGGCGCTTACACAGCGGCCATTCTTTCCACAAGATTTGGGTTCAACTTCCTGCTGACCTTCCTGTTCGCAGCTATCATCACCGCCGTATTCGGCTTGCTGCTGGGCGCACCGACCTTGAGGGTTTCCGGCCGTTATCTGTCCATCGTAACCTTGGGCTTCTGCGAGATTTGTAGAATCGTAGAACTCAACTGGATGGATTTGACCCGCGGCCCGCTGGGTATCCCGAACATCCCGGCTCCGGAACTGTTTGGCATTTCGATGGATGAGCCCTTCCATAAATACTACATTGCATTGGTATTGGTTGTGTTAACGGTTATCATCATGAGCAACATCGTTAACTCCAGAGTTGGCCGCGGCATCGGCGCTATCAAAGGCGACGAATTGGCAGCCGGCGCAATGGGTATTAACACCACAAACTTTAAGTTGATGGTATTTATCGTTTCTGCCGCTATCGCTGGTGTTGCTGGTGCATTCTATGCCCACTACATGTCTTTCATCGACCCCACCAGCTTTACATTTGACCAATCCGTACAGATCCTTTCCATGACTATCCTCGGTGGTATGGGCAGTATCCCGGGTTCGATCATCGGTGCTATCGCATTGACCGCTATTCCGGAGCTGTTGCGTGACTTCATGGAATGGAGACAAATTATCTACGGTGTAATTCTTGCAGTTATGGTTATCTTCAAGCCCAATGGCTTGCTCGGTGGCTTCAACCTCAAGCACATCCGCCAGAGAGACCAGTTTGCAAAGGCTAAGGAGGTTGCTGCGAAATGACAGAAACAATTTTGAAAGCAACGAATATTACGCAAAAATTCGGCGGTTTGACTGCTGTTGACAACGTAAACTTTGAGCTGCACAAAGGGGAAATCGTGGGTATTATCGGGCCTAACGGCGCCGGCAAAACCACTTTCTTCAACGTACTGACCGGCATGTACAACCCCACAGAGGGCAAAGTCTACTACAAAGACAAAGACATTACCGGTTTAAAACCGTTCCAGATTACCGCTTGCGGTATGGCGCGTACTTTCCAGAACATCCGTCTGTTCGCTCAGATGACTGCGATAGAAAATGTAATGGTGGGTATGCACTGCCGCACCAAAGCCAACCTGGCAGATGCTATCTTCCGCCTGCCCAGGCACCGCAGAGAAGAAAAAGCGGCGGAAGAAAAGGCCTTGAACGTTTTGGAATTGGCAGGCCTTGCCGATTTCCGTTACCACTACGCAACCAGCTTGCCTTACGGCTTGCAGAGAAGATTGGAAATTGCCCGTGCAATCGCTTCCGACCCGGAAATCCTGTTGCTGGACGAACCTGCTGCAGGCATGAACGAGCAGGAAACCTCCGATTTGATGGACTTTATCCGCAAACTGCAAGGTTTGGGCTATACCATCCTCCTCATCGAGCATGATATGCGGTTGGTTATGAACATCTGCGAAAGAATCTACGTTCTCAACTATGGCGCATTGATTGCCCATGGCGTTCCGGACGAGATTAAGAGCAACCCGCTCGTAATCGAAGCATACTTAGGTAAGGAGGCGTAAGAAAATGGCATTGTTGGAAGTAAAAGACCTTGCTGTCAACTACGGTGTTATTCGCGCTGTTAGGGGCATTAGTTTCCATGTTGACGAAGGTGAAATTGTTACATTGATCGGTGCAAACGGCGCTGGTAAAAGTACTACCATGAATACGCTTGCCGGACTTGTAAAACCCGCTTCGGGCACGATTACATTCAAAGGGGAAGACATCACCCATGCTAGACCCGCTCAAATCGTAAAAAAAGGTATCTGCCTTTCTCCGGAAGGCCGTCAGATCTTCCCGAGCCTTTCCGTTTTGGAAAACTTGGAAATGGGTGCTTACACCGTTTCCAAAGAAGCAAAAGACAGAGGTATTGAGCAGGCATTCACCTTGTTCCCCCGCTTGAAAGAGAGAGCCAGCCAAGCCGGCGGTACTCTTTCCGGTGGTGAGCAGCAGATGCTCGCAGTTGCCCGTGCTTTGATGGCCGAACCCAAACTGTTGATGCTCGACGAACCTTCCTTGGGTCTTGCGCCGATTATCGTACAGGAAATTTTCGATTTGATTCAAAGAATCCGTTCGATGGGCACCACCATCATCCTGGTTGAGCAAAACGCAAAAATGGCTCTGGGCATTTCCGACCGCGGTTATGTTTTGGAGACCGGTAACATCGTGTTGACCGACACCGGTGCAAACCTGCTTACCAGCGAGAAGGTAAGAGAAGCGTACTTAGGCGGCCTTTAATAGGCAGCCTTCGGGCTTTCTATAGAAAGGGGTTTGAGTTTAGATGTCGAAAATCGTGAATAATCCGACCATGAACGATTCTGAAGTTGTCAATGAGATGCGCTCGGCGATTGAGCATAGAGCTACTTGGATGTACTATCTCATGGACGAAGCACGCAAAGAGGGCCTGGACTGGGATGGTTTTGCCCGCCGTGCCATTACCCGCTGTGGGTGTTTGCATGGCGCCAGATACCTGAAAATGACCGAAAACGGCACTCTGCCGGAATTTGAACAGATTTTTGGCGTTGGCAACACCGCTAAAGTGTTCGAGATGGAGATTTTGCAGGCTGACGCAGAGAAGTATTACATCGATTTCCACTATTGCCCGTTGGTTGCTGGCTGGTTAAAAGCTGGCGCTTCGCAAGAGGATATCGAGCATCTGTGCGATATTGCTATGGATGGCGACCGCGGTGTAAGTAGCTGCTTTAAGGATTTTGGTTTTACCCTTGGTGACACCATTGCCCAAGGCCATCCGGTATGCCAGATTCGCTTTGACAAAAAGTAGGAGACATTTTACCCCATAGTAACCATTCTTAAGTGCAGAAGATTTCTTCTGCACTTAAGTTTTATCTGCACATTTTTATAAACGCCTGTTTGCCGCCCGCTGTACAGGGTGTACGTGGCGGATGCAGGCCCGCGGCGGCCATAACGGCGAGCGATTAGGGCCGGCAGCGGTTAGGGCTGCGGATACTTTTGCGGCTGCGCGCCCATTTCTTTTAAAATAAATTTGGCAAAGCGCCGCGCGGCCAGGGGCATGGTGTCCCAGTTGCGCCAAGCCAGGTTTATGGTGCGCTGGGGCCGCTCGGCAACGGGGCGCACGCACAACCCATCGCTCATATCGGTGAGCACCAGCCGGTACATAAGCGATACCCCCAGATTTTGCCGTATCATGGAGAGAATGGTGTAATCGTCATAAACGGTGTATTCAATCCGCGGGGTTAGCCCCAACTGGCGGAAATTTTTCAGCGCAACGCTATGGTCGCCTTCATCCAGCAAAATAAAGGGCTCCTTCGCCAACTGCTGTAAAGCCACCGAGAGTTGGTTTGCCAAGGCATGATTTGGCGGCAAAACCGCCAGCAGCTCGTCCTGGTAGACTTTTTGGCTTTCCAAGGCGCTTGCGGCGTCGGCATTTACAAAGCCAAAATCCACTTTGCCGTTTTGTATCCAACTGGCAATGCTGGTGTATTCGCCCTGTGTCAGCACAAAATGCACATGGGGGTACTGCTTTTTAAACGCCAGCATAAGCGGCGGCAGCAGGTTGCGGCTTACGCTGGTAAAGGTGCCGATGGTAATCACGCTGTTTTCCAGGCCTTGCATTTCCCAGCGCTTTTGCCCAAGGGCTTTTTGGGCGGCAAAAACCGCCTGGATATACGGGTAAAACTGCTCGCCGTCCGGGGTAAGGGCAATGCCGTCTTTGCTGCGGTTTAGCAAAGTTGTGCCGATTTCGTTTTCCAGCGATTTGATTGCCTGGCTAATGGCGCTTTGGGAATAGCTGAGCTGCTGTGCGGCTTTGGTGAAGCTGCCGCTTTCGATAACGGTGCAAAAAATTTCATAGCGGGATGCCAATGTTGTCACCTCATTATATTTTCTTATGATATCATCATAATTATCCGTTTTTCTAATGTCAACATCTGTGCTATAATATAGCCAGAAAGACAGGAAAAGAGGATGGTGATGAAAAGTATGCAGCAAAATAAGCGGCAGGGCACGCGTTCAACAAACAAGCAGGCGTTTTGCCAAGGCCTGCGCCACGGGTTGCCGATTGGCCTGGGATATTTTGCGGTGTCGTTTTCGCTGGGCATTGCCGCACGCAACGCGGGATTAAACGCCTTGCAGGGGCTGCTGGCAAGCCTGCTCAACAATGCTTCCGCCGGGGAATATGCGGGTTTTACCGTTATCGCCGCAGGCGCCGCATATTGGGAAATTGTGCTTATCACCATTGTTGCCAATGCGCGGTATTTGTTGATGAGCGCCTCCTTAAGCCAAAAGCTTGCGCCCGGCACCCCTTTCTACCACCGCCTGTTGCTGGGTTATGATGTAACCGACGAAATATTCGCCATATCGGTTGCGCGCCCGGGGTACTTAAACCCCTTTTACACCTACGGCGCTATGGCGGCCTCGATGCCTTGCTGGGCAGCGGGCACGACGCTGGGGGTTATTATGGGCAACCTACTGCCCTTGCGGGTGGTAAGCGCTTTAAGCGTTGCCTTGTACGGCATGTTTTTGGCGGTAATTGTGCCGCCGGCGCGGAAAGACAAGGTGATTGCCGCCTTCATCGGCATTGGTTTTGTAAGCAGTTTCCTCTGCGAGGTACTGCCGTATATCCGGGAGATTTCCAGCGGCACGCGCACCATTTTGCTCACGGTTTTGCTTTCCGCTGCGGCGGCGGTTTTCTTTCCAATAAACGCATCTGCAAAGGGGGAAGCGGCCGATGAGCCATAACGTATACATCTACCTGGGGTTGATGGCAGGGGTGACCTATCTTATCCGCGTGCTGCCGTTGACATTGATCCGCAAGGAGTTCAAAAACCCGTTTTTAAAATCCTTTTTGTATTATGTGCCTTATGTTACACTATCTGTAATGACATTTCCCGCCATCATCGAGGCCACCCAAACCCCTGTGGCAGGGCTTGCCGCCCTGGCGGTGGGGATTTTGCTGGCCTGGCGCGGCGCCGGCTTATTAAAAGTAGCGGTTGCGTGCTGTGCGGCGGCATTTGTCATAGAGCTTTTGCTGGTGCGCTAATGCCAAAAGGCTCACCAAACCCGTTTGGGAAGGAGCGGTTTTCCGCTTTTCAACGAAAAATACAGACAAAGCGAGGGAGAAACATGGAGAAAATCAATGTGCCAACCATTCACGAAGAAGGGGTAGACGGTGCGCGCAGCCAATGCATGCGCCGTGCCAGCACCATGTATTTGATGCTGAAAGAAGCACAGAAAGCCGGTGCGCAAGGCGTAGAATGGGCTGAAAAAGCCCTGTGGCAATACGGTGTGGACCGCGGCCAGGCGCTGAGAAAACGCATTAAAGACCCCGAAAACATGATTGAATTTGGCAAAGTGTGGGGAAGGGGCTTTGACGCCAAGGTGTTTGAGATGGAAATCATCCAGTCGGATGACCAAACCCATTATGTGGATTTCCATTACTGCCCGTATGTGGAAGAATGGGAGCGCATGGGCTTAAGCCGCGAAGAAATGGAATATATGTGCAAGCTGGCCATGGTGGGCGACCACGCGGTGGGCGAGCAGTTTCAAACCATCGATTTTACCTTAGGCAAAACCATTGCCCAAGGCCATCCGGTGTGCCAAATCCGCTGGGACGTACACAAAGACTAACCCGAGAATGGCCGAAAGAACGGGCTGCTGGTTTCTGGCAAAATTGGAGAGAATTTGCGCAAAAGAAAGCGCCTCTTTTGTTGAGAAATCGCAAATTATATGCTATAATGAATGCAATATAATGCTGTTTTTACGGACATTATCGAATATGGAGGAGAAAATATGGATAACAACCAAAAATTCTTGAAAATCATGGAAGAAAACCTGGTGCCTTCCTTGGGCTGCACCGAGCCGATTGCTGTTGCATACGTTGCCGCTGTTGCCAGAGACCACGCGGAAGGCGAAATCAAAGAGCTTTTGTGCGAGGCTTCGGTGAACATTGTTAAAAATGCAGCTTCGGTTTGCATCCCCAACACCGATGGGCGCTGCGGCGTTGCTTTGGCAGCAGCAGTTGGCGCTGTGGGCGGCGTAAGTGCAAAAGGCCTGGAAGTGCTGGCTGACCTAAACAAAGACCAGGTAGCACAGGCTGTAAAACTGGTAGAATCCGGCATTGCAACCGCTGCGGTTTCCGAAAACCCCTCGAAATTGTATGTAAAAATCAAACTGAAAACCGAGAAAGACACCGTTATCACCGCTATTGACAACGGCCACACCAACTTGGTTTATGTTGAGAAAAACGGCGAGGTTCTGCTGGACAAATCCGTTTCCGCTGCCGATGACAAGAGCGAGCACGACGACCTGTACAGCATCTTGAATCTCCAATCCATTTACGAATACGGCAACACCGCCCCCTTGGAAGATCTCAAACTGCCCAAGCTGGCCATTGAGCTGCAAACCGCTATCTGCGCAGAAGGCCTGAAAAACGGCTACGGCATCCAGGTTGGCAAAACCATGAAAGAAATGGTGGACAAGGGCTACATCGCATACGATATGGCTTCCAATGCGGCTATGTGGGCTGCTGCCGGTTCGGATGCACGTATGGCAGGCTGCTCGCTGGCAGCTATGAGCAACGTGGGTTCGGGCAACCAGGGCATTACCAACTTGATGCCGGTTATCGCCACTGCCAAATACTTAAACATCGAATCCGAAGAAAAACTCATCCGTGCGGTTACCGTTGCGGCTTTGGTTACCATTTATGTAAAATCCAGCCTGGATAAACTCTCCCCGGTGTGCGGCGCGGTTACAGCGGCTGTAGGCGCTGGCTGCGGTATTGTCTACTTGATGGACGGCACTGTGGAAATGATGGAAATGGTTGTGAAAAACGTGATCGGCGACGTTGCCGGCATGTTCTGCGACGGTGCAAAAGGTTCCTGCGCATTGAAAGTTTCCACCTGCGTAAACGCGGGCGTACATGCGGCTTTGCTGGCACTCAACGGCCACTATGCCCAGTACACCGACGGTGTGGTTGGCGTGGATGCTGCACAAACCGTGTCCAACTTTGCACGCCTTTCCAAAGAAGGTATGAACGCGATCGACGGCGTTATTTTGGACATCATTTTGAAAAAAGAGCAATAATTTACACAATGCAGGCGGCATGGAGCAATCCATGCCGCTTTTTTTGTATGAAAACCGCCCCAAATGGCAATGATTGTATTGACAATGCAGAAAATTCTGTTAAAATAAAAATAACAATAATTATTACTATTATTAAGGCGGTGAATATATGCTAAAAAATAAAGTGGCCATTGTAACCGGCGGCACGCGCGGCATTGGCTATGAAGTGGTAAAAACCTTTTTGGAAAACGGCGCCAAAGTAGCGCTGCTGGGCTCCAAAGAGGAAAGCGTGAACAAGGCGCTTGCACGGCTAAAGGCCGAAAACGGGCAGTACGAGGTAACCGGCTTTTACCCGGACCTTGCAGACCCCGAACAAGTGGCCCAAACCTTTCAAAACGTAAAGGAAGCCTTTGGCAGCCTGGATATTTTGGTGAACAACGCGGGCATCTCGGCGCGCGAAAGCTTGTACGACTACGACCCCAAGGCGTTTGAAAGCATTATGCGCCTGAATGTAAACGCCATGTTTGTGTGCACCCAGGCGGCGGCCAGAATTATGAAAGAGCAGGGCGGCGGTGTGATTTTAAACACCAGCTCGATGGTGAGCATTTACGGCCAGCCTTCAGGGGTGGGGTACCCGGCATCCAAATTCGCGGTGAACGGGCTTACCAAATCGCTTGCGCGCGAGCTTGGCAAAGACAACATCCGCGTAAACGCCGTGGCGCCGGGCATTACCGCTACCGACATGGTGGCGGCATTGCCCGAAGAGATGATAAAACCCTTGATTGCCACCATCCCCTTAGGGCGTGTGGGCACCCCCAGGGATATTGCCAACGCGTTTTTGTTCTTGGCAAGCGATATGGCCTCCTATGTGACGGGCGAAATCTTGTCGGTGGACGGGGCGGCCAGAGCGTAAAAGAAAGGAAGAGCGGTTATGGATTTGAAGGCGCTGTACAATTTGTCTTATGGGGTGTATGTCACCGCTACGCTGGATAAGGGCCGCCCGGTGGGGTGCGTGACCAACAGTGTAATGCAGGTGACCGCAAGCCCCGCTACGGTGGCGGTAAGCGTGAACCACGACAATTTTACCAACCGGTGCATCCAGGAAAACGGGTATTTTTCGGTTTCCATTTTGACAACCCAGGCATCCCCGGCCGTTATCGGTACCTTTGGGTTTTCCTCCAGCAAGCATACCGACAAATTCGAAAACATCCCCTACCGCACCGTGCAGGGCATACCGGTGCTGCAAGACTGCTGCGGGTATATTGTATGCCGGGTGATGGATAAGATGGAATCGTCCACCCATACCGTATTTTTGGGCGAGGTGGTAGACGCAGGCGGCTACACCGGCGATGAGCCGATGACCTATGCGTATTACCACAACGTGATAAAGGGCAAAAGCCCCAAAAATGCACCCACCTATGTGCCCGAAGACTCCCCCGCGCCCGCGCCTGACGCACCAAAGGGCAAAAACACTACTCGCTGGGTGTGTTCCATCTGCGGGTATGTGTATGAAGGCGACAAGCTGCCCGAAGGGTTTGTTTGCCCCATCTGCGGTCAGCCGGCCAGCGCATTTGTAAAACAGGAACCCTAAACCAAAATCAAAAAGCCTCCTGCCCGGCAAGGGCAGGAGGCTTTGCTATACCCCCAAGAGGGGGCGTATGTTTATTTTTCGCTTTTTTGGGAAAGCTGTGCGATTGCCAAACACGCAAGGCCAATGCCCAGCATGCCGATGGCGGAATCCGCCTGTATCTGCCCCATAAACGAAAGCACCGCTACGGCAACGCCCATTGCCAGCGCAACCCCTTGCAGCGCCAAATGGACAATCTCCTCTGCTTTGCGGCCGGTTGGCTGCTCCTGTTTGTTTAACTGCGCCTGCATAAGCGCATCTACGGAAATCCCCAAAATCTGGGCGAGTTTGGGCAAAGAGCTGGTGTCCGGCAAAGACAGGTCGCGTTCCCATTTGGATACGGCCTTATCGGTAACCCCCATTTTTTGGGCAAGTTCTGCTTGCGTCATATTCTTTTCTTTGCGCAGCTGCGCAATGGTGTTTCCAATGGTTTGTTTTTCCACAGTTTGCATACCCCTTTGATTTGATATTTGCATCGTATCACGTTTGGCCCCGCTTTACAACCGACCGCCAGTTTAGCGCGCTCTACCGGTGGTTTCCCTTGCCGTTTGGCCCTTTTGGCGCCATTCTATAAATATATTGCCAAAAAAGAAAACCGCCTATGCCGCCCCAAACGGCACAAGCGGTTATTTTTGCCTTCCGCGCGGTTGTATTTTGCACAGGCGCAGCCCCAGCTGCTGCAGTTTGGGCGCCACAAGGTTAAACAGCAAGCCGGTTACAAGCCCGGTAAGCACGCCGGAAACAGCCAAAATGGGCAGATAATACAACACGTTTAAGCTGGTAAGGATAAAACAAGCCATAAGAAGCTGGCCTATGTTGTGAAACAACGCCCCCACAACGCTTAAAAAGGGGTAAGACAGCCCTTTTATATGCCCCAGGGCCCAAATCATAAGGGAAGAACACAGTCCGCCGGAAAGGCTCATGGCAAAGGCTACGCCCCCGCGCATTAACAGAACAAACAGCGATTTTAACACCGCGATGCACAGGGCGCTGGGCAGGTTTAAAAAAAACAGGGTGTACATCACAACGATGTTGGAAAGCCCCAGTTTTACCCCCGGGGGCAAAAAGGGCATAGCCGGCAGAGCCATCTCGAACAAAGAAAGCACCAGCGAAAGGGCAAACAAAATGCCCAGCAGGGCTGTTTTCTGCGCAATTTGCGACTGTGCGCGCTTGGACATAGCGAAGCCTCCTTTCGGGGAAATTTTGAAAAACACCCGCCTGGTTTAAACGGCAGCATTTTAAAAGCGGTACACGCCCAAAGCCGCCATGCTTACGAAAGGGGGGCAAGGGTGTAGTTTTGGCTTTCCAACGCAAAGTTATCGTATAAGCTGGGGCTTACCCAAACGGTGTTGGAAGTATCCACCAAAATCACCGAAAATTCCCCGCTGTGCTCGCTTGCATAAGCGGCGGCCTTTTCGTACCCCATTACAAACAAAGCCGTGGAGAGCATATCGCACTGCATGCCGTTTTGGCCGATTACGGTGACGCTGGTCAAATCGTTTTGCACCGGGTAACCCGTCTGGGGATCCAGCACATGGTGGTAACGCACGCCGTTTATTTCAAAATACCGCTCATAGGTGGAGGTGGTTGCCACAATCTGGTCGCATAAAGGCAGCGAACCGATATACCCTTGTGAAAGCGGGTCCTGCAAAGAAACCGTAATAGCTTTGCCGTTGGGGTAGGTGCCCAGAACCAGCAAATTCCCCCCTACCGAAACCACCCCCTGGGTGATTTGCTGCTGCTTTAAAATTTCCCAGATTTGGTCTACCAACGCGCCTTTTAAAATGCCGCCGGGGTCGATGCCCTGGCCTTTTCGCGGCAGGAAAATGGAGTGTTCCTGGTCGTTTAGCACCACGCTTTGGATATCCACCAGCGAAAGGGCGGCGTCAATTTCGCTTTGTTCGGGCACGCGGGGGTTTTCGCTTGTCACATCCCATAAAGACGACACCGGCCAGATGGTCATATCAAAATACTCCGGCAGCTGCTGCGACATCTCCAGAGCCTGCTTTAAAAGCGCGTAAGCGTCCTCTTCCAGCAAAACCGGGCGCACACCGGCATTTTGGTTGATTCGATCAATTGCGCTGCCCGAAACAAACGGCGAAAACTGGGCTTCGAATGTAAACAAATATTCGCTTACCGCTTGTGCGGCCGCCTGCGCGTTTTCACCGTAAAGCTCCTGGGTGACAAAGGTGCTCATGGCAAAATCGGTTGTGCGGTACGGTTCGGGTTCCGCCTGGGTTTGGTCCCACCACAGCAGCACGCCCAAAGCCGCCAAAAACAAAACCGTCACGCAAATAAGCCCCACAATGCGTTTTCGGGACATGGCATTTTTCCCCTTTCCTTATAAAATCTCTTATTATTCTAAACAAAATAGGCAGGAGCGTCAAGTAA
>CAJFVS010000014.1 GCA_904420505.1 Candidatus Alloruminococcus vanvlietii
ATACAGCATTTTTTAAGGAGATGTAGAGATATATGAAATTAGGTATCGTGGGGCTGCCCAATGTAGGCAAAAGCACCCTGTTTAACGCCATTACCAATGCGGGGGCGCAGGCGGCCAACTACCCGTTTTGCACCATCGAGCCCAATGTGGGCGTGGTTGCGGTACCGGATAAACGCATTGACAAGCTGGCGGAAATTTATGAGCCTGAAAAAGTCACCTATGCCACGGTGGAATTTGTAGACATTGCAGGGCTTGTCAAAGGCGCTTCCAAAGGGGAAGGGTTGGGCAACAAGTTTTTGTCCCATATCCGCGAAGTTGACGCCATTGTGCACGTGGTAAGATGCTTTGAAAGCACCGATATCATCCATGTGGACGGCTGCATCGGCCCTAAAAGGGACATTGAAACCATCAACCTGGAGTTGATTTTTTCGGATATCGAGCTTTTAGAGCGCAAAATTGACCGCACCCAGAAGATGCTGAAAGCGGATAAGAAATACGCCGACGAGCTGGATTTTTACAACCGGCTCAAAGCCCACCTGGAAGAGGGAAAATCCGCGCGTGGGTTTGCTGCAACCGATGAAGAGAAAGAATGGATGCATTCGGTGGCGCTGCTTTCCTCCAAGCCGGTGATTTATGCGGCCAACATGAGCGAAGAGGATTTTATCCACCACATTGAAAACAACCCCTATTACCAGGAAGTTTGTGAAATTGCCAAGGAAGAAGGCGCGGGCGTTTTGCCGGTGTGCGCCAAAATCGAGGAAGATATTGCAGATATGTCCAAAGAAGACAAGCAGCTGTTTTTGAGCGAGCTGAACCTGGAAGAATCAGGGTTGGACCGCTTAATCCGCGAATGCTACAGCTTGCTGGGGCTTATCTCCTACCTCACCGCCGGCAAACCGGAAGTGCGCGCTTGGACCATCACCAAAGGCACCAAGGCACCCCAGGCAGCAGGCAAAATCCACACCGATTTTGAGCGCGGCTTTATTAAGGCGGAGGTCATCTCGTTTGAGGACCTGGTCGCTTGCGGCGGCTCGATGGCGGTGGCAAAGGAAAAAGGCCTGGTAGGCATTGAGGGCAAGGACTATGTGATGAAAGACGGCGACGTCGTGTTGTTCCGTTTTAATGTTTGATTTTGCGGCCGGGGGAATTTGGGATTCTCCCGGTTTTTGTAAGTATTTGGAGGGTTATTTGGGGGAAAACTGAATTTGGACGGCTAAGGAAGGAGTATATATGCAGAATTTTTTTATAGAAATGCTCAACCAATATGGCTATTTGGCAGTTGCGCTGCTAATTGCCATTGAAAACATTTTCCCACCCATCCCCTCTGAGGTGATTTTGGCATTCGGCGGTTTTATGACCACCTACACCAGCATGAACGTATGGCTGGTAGCGCTGTGCGCCACCATAGGCTCGGTGCTGGGGGCGCTGGTTTTGTATGCGGTGGGCCTGTTTTTAAGCCCCCAGCGTTTGGAACGCTGGCTGAGTGGGCGGTTGGGGCACATTTTGCATTTAAAAATAAGCGATGTACAAAAGGCCGAAGGCTGGTTTGTAAAAAAAGGAAAAATTACCGTGTTTATCTGCCGGTTTGTTCCCATTGTGCGCAGCTTGATTTCCATCCCCGCCGGTATGAGCCGCATGAAGCTGGGGCCGTTTTTGCTGCTTACCACCACCGGTACCGCCATTTGGAATGTGGTGCTGGTATGGCTGGGGCGTTTTGCGGGGGCCTCGTGGGAGAAAATTGCCGGCTATACCGATATTTATGCCAAAATTGCTTTGGTAGTGCTGGCAATAGCGGTAATCATTGCAGGGGTTGTGTTTTACAAAAAGCGGGTACAGAAAAAACCAAACACACAAAAATAAACGCAAGCGCCGGGAAGAAAACTTCCCGGCGATTTTTTAAAGGCATTTTTCCTTGGCTTGGCATAAAAACAAAAGCCGGCCTGTTTGCGGCCAGCCCTTTTGATGCCATGCAAATTTATTTTTCGTTTTCCAGCTGCGAAGAAACTGCGGAAAACGCTTTGGAGCGCAACTGCAGGCGTTTGGAGTAATCAATCACCTTGCGCTCGTAGCTTTCGTTCATCATGGGGGAAGAAAGCAGGAAATCCGCTGTAGCCGGGTTGGTGGCGGTGGGGATGTTGTACAGCAC
>CAJFVS010000015.1 GCA_904420505.1 Candidatus Alloruminococcus vanvlietii
AAAAAGCCTCTTTTTGGGTTGGGCGCTTTACGGGGCAATTTTGCCCCAAACAAAAGAAAACCGAAAACAAGCGGGATGCATAAGGCGGTCGGTGCGATGAGAAATGTTTTATGATGGCGGCGTACGGGCCATCCCTCTGTTGGTTTTTTAAAACTACGCTTTTAAGGCGGGTGTTTTTAAAAAAAAGCCGTTTTGCTGGCAAGAAAAGCCCTGCATTTTTTGAAAAAGCGCAATTTCCTGCGCAAAAAATATTGACATTGGGCCAAAACATCCAGTATACTAGTAACCTGTAAGGTTTCGCCCGAAGGGAGGGTCACGAGAATGAAACGCACATATCAACCCAAAAAATTACAAAGACAAAAAGAACACGGTTTCCGTAAAAGAATGTCGACCCGCAATGGTCGTAAAGTACTTGCAAGAAGAAGGGCAAAAGGTAGAAAAGTTTTGTCTTACTAAATGCCGGCCACATCTGCTGTGGCCTTTCTTTTTATGGAAAACTACAAAACGGTTGGGAAGAAACACATGGCACGCTATGCAAGTATAAACGACAACAAAGTTTTTAAGCGCGTATACGCCAAAGGCCGCTTTAAAGCGGACAGCCTTTTGGTTACCTATGTGTATAAAAATCGTCTTCCTATTATGCGTGTGGGCATTACCGCAAGCCGTAAAATTGGCAATGCGGTCTGCCGCAACCGCGCGCGCCGTGTCATCCGCGCGGCACTTTATGAGTGGATGGACCAAATTAAGCCCGGAATCGATATTGTGTTTGTAGCCAGAAGCCGCACTGCGCAAAGCAGTTCCACACAGGTGGCCAAATCCATGCGCCGCCAGCTTTTGGCATGCGATGCTTTGAAAAAACAAGAAAAGAACGATTTGCCATGAAACGGATATTGATTCGTTTGATACAGTGGTATAAAAAATACATATCCCCTTGCCTGCCGCCCATGTGCAGGTATACCCCCACCTGCTCAAGCTACGCCATAGAAGCCATTGAGCGTTTTGGCTTGCTCAAAGGCGGGTTTCTGGCGTTTAAAAGAATCCTTCGCTGCAATCCTTTTTTTAAGGGCGGATACGACCCCGTGCCGCCGAAAAAGGGTGGTAAATAGATTATTTTAGTTGGAGGGCCCCTTATAAGATGGATTTTATTATTTCAATTTTCGGCGTCCCGCTGGGCTATGTCATGTGGGGATGCTACTCGCTGGTAAAAAATTACGGCATCGCACTTATTTTGTTTACGCTGGTCACCAAGTTAATCCTCTTCCCTTTTTCGTTAAAGAACCAAAAGGGCATGATCAAAATGGCCAGAATGCAGCCGAAATTGACCGAGCTGCAAAAAAAATACGGCAACAACAAGCAAAAACTCAACGAAGAAATGATGAAACTGTACGACCGGGAAGGCTACAACCCCATGTCGGGCTGTTTGCCGCTTTTGTTGCAGTTTCCCATCCTGTTTGGCGTTATCGACGTTGTATACAAGCCGTTAACCCATATTCTGCGTTTTTCCAATGAAATTGTCACATCCGCCACCCAAATTGCCCAAAATGTTTTGGGTACGGCGTTTAACGTATCTTCCCCGCAAATTTCCATCATCAATGCGGTAACGCAAAACCCCGGCGCTTTCAGCGAAATCGGCAGCGATTTTGTTTCCAAAGTGCAAGGGTTTGATTTGACCTTTTTAGGCATCAACCTGGGCGCGACCCCCAGCAGCGATTTGTGGAGCGTTTTGCTCATTGTCCCGATTTTATCGGGCGTAACGGCTTTGATTATGAGCCTGGTTACCATGAAAACCTCGGTTACTTCGCAGCAGGCAGGCGGCGGCAGCAAAATTATGATGATTATTTTGCCGTTGTTTTCGCTGTACTTTACCTTTATTGTGCCTACCGGCGTAGGTATTTACTGGGTATTTTCCAACGTATTTGCCATTGCACAGTCGTTGATTCTTTATAAGCTGTACAACCCCAAACAAATTGCCGAGCAAATGGCTTTGGAAGAAGAACAGGCCAAGGAACGCGAACGGCAGGAGCGCATTGCGGCGCGGCGTGCCGCTAAGGAAGGCGACGAGGAAGCCAAAAAGAAAGCGCTAAGCCAAAAGGAAATTAACAAAGAGCGTTTGGCGCTGGCTAGGAAGCTGGATGCGGAAAAATACGGCGAAGAATACGACGAGCTGGACGATAAGGATTTACTGTAAAATACGCTGTGGCTGCCAATTGAAGCAGCTTGGCTTGGAGGTGTAGATTTGAGCAAAGAAATTTTTGCCACGGGCAAAACCATTGACGAAGCGATTGCTGCAGCATGCAGCGAGCTGGGAGTGGACAATCTGGACGGGCTGGATTTTGAGATTGTGGACATGCCCAAAAAATCCCTGTTTAAAAAAAGCGTGCCTGCAAAAATCAAGGTAACGGTGCCCGAATCCAAAGCACAGGTGGCGTTGGATTACCTGCAAAGCATTTTGGACGCCATGGGGCTTAACGGCATTACCATGCAGGCAGATGAAAAAGAAGAAGGCGCTGTGATTACGCTGGCCGGCGAAGGCTTGAATGTTGTCATTGGCCGCCACGGCGAAACATTGGACAGCTTACAGTATCTGACCGGTTTGGTTGCTTCCCGCGCAAGCGGCGAATATTACCGCATTACGCTTGACTGCGGCAATTTTAGGGACCGGCGTGAAAAAACATTGCAGTCTTTGGCGCGGCGCATGGCCCAACAGGCGGTGCGCACCGGCAGAAGCATGACGCTGGAGCCGATGAACCCCTATGAACGGCGCATCATCCATTCGGAAGTGCAAAAGGTCGAGGGCGCTACTTCTACCTCCATTGGCGAAGAACCCAACCGCAAGGTGATTATTTCTTCCACCAATCCCCGTCCCCAGCGCGACAACCGTTCCAGGAATTACAACCGCCGCCCGCGTGAAAATGCAGAAGGCAGCGACGGTGTGGTAGACGCCAACCGCAAACCCTACCGCGAGCGTTCTTCCAAGCCGTATGGAGGCGACCGCAGACGCGGCCCCAGAGGCGAACGCAGGCCCAGCCAGACCATTGACCCCAAAACCGTAACCGAACGCCAAGTAGCCCCCAGCGAGGCAAAAGACCTGCCGCTGTACGGCAAAATCAATTTGGACGATTAGTTTTCGCCCAGCAAACACAAAATGCAAATCCCATTCCCCCGTTTGTGCAAAACGGCGGGGGTGGGATTTTCTCATCCAAAGTGAAAGGAGCGCCCGGCATGTTTGAAAATACCATCGCCGCCATTTGCACCCCGCAGGCCCAGGGCGGCATTGCGGTTGTCCGCCTTTCGGGGGAAAACGCCAAGGCCATTGCCAAACAGGTGTTTGCGCCTGTTTCGGGTGTGGATATTGCAAAAGCCCGCGGGTATACGGCTCATTTTGGGCACTCGTTTGATGACCAGGGCGAAATTGACGAAGGCATTTTAACCGTGTTCTGCGCGCCCAAAAGCTACACCGGCGAGGATGTGTGTGAAATCTCCTGCCATGGGGGGGTATATGTTGCCTCCCGCCTGCTGCGCGCCTGTTTTAGCGCCGGTGCTGTGCCGGCCGGCCCTGGGGAATTTACCAAACGCGCGTTTTTAAACGGAAAAATGAGCTTAACCCAGGCCGAGGCCGTGGCCGATATCATCGCTTCCCAGGGGGAAGACGCCCTGAAAGCCGCTGTCAGCGCGAAGGAAGGGGCTTTGTACCAAAAAATCCGGGCTTTGGAAGAAGCGCTAATGGAAATTTGCGCCCATTTGGCGGCGTATATCGATTTTCCGGAAGAAGATGTGGAAGAAGTTTTTCCACAAGAACTGCAAAAAAAGTTGAAAGAAATGCAGCAAAGCCTGTATACCCTCATCCAAAATTACGATAGGGGCAAAATTGTGCGCGAAGGGGTGTATACCGTTATCGCGGGCAAGCCCAATGTGGGCAAATCCACCCTTATGAATTTGCTTACGGGCGAGCAAAAAAGCATTGTCACCCATATCCCCGGCACCACGCGCGACGTGGTGGAGGAAACCATTCGTTTGGGGCCGCTGGTTCTGCGTTTGTGCGATACGGCGGGTATCCGCCAGACCCCCGACGTGGTGGAAAGCATGGGCGTGGCCCTGGCGCGCGAGCATGTAAAGCGCGCGCAGCTGGTGCTGGCCGTGTTTGACGGTTCAGAAGAATTTTCCACCGAGGACGAACAACTGGTGGAAAGTTTGCAGGGCAAGCAGTGCATCGCCATTGTTAACAAGATGGATTTGGCCCAAAGGCTGGATGTGGAGGATATCAAACGGCGTTTTTCCTATGTGGTGGTGATGTCGGCTTCCACCGGTGAAAACGTGCAGGCGCTTCAGCAGGCCATTGAAGAATTGTTTATGCTCAAAAGCTTTGACCCCACCGCCGCGCAGATTGCCAACGAACGCCAGCTTGCCTGTGTAAAAAGCTGTTATAACAGCATAATGCAGGCGCTTAGCGCCATACAGGCCGGCATGACGCTGGACGCGGTGGAAATTTCCATCACCGAGGCGCTGGAGGCGCTGCAAACCTTAAACGGCGAAAAAGTGACCGACACGGTGGTGGATGAAATTTTTTCTAGGTTTTGCGTGGGCAAATAAACGGAGGAAACCAATATGCAGGAATATTTGATGGGCAGTTATGATGTGGCGGTTATCGGCGCGGGGCATGCCGGGTGCGAGGCCGCTTTGGCCGCCGCGCGCCTAGGGGCCAAAACGGTGCTGTTTACCCTGAGCCTGGACGCTGTGGCAAACCTGCCCTGCAACCCGTCCATCGGGGGCACGGCCAAGGGGCATTTGGTGCGCGAGATTGACGCTTTGGGCGGCCAGATGGGGCAAAATGCGGACAAAACCTTTTTGCAAAGCCGCATGCTCAACCGCGGCAAGGGCCCGGCGGTGCATTCTTTAAGGGTGCAGACCGACCGGCGCCAGTACAACGCGTTAATGAAGCATGTGCTCGAGCAGCAGGAAAACCTGGACTTAAAGCAGGCCGAGGTAGTGGCTGTACGGGCCGATGAGCAGGGGCACATTTCTTCGGTGGTTACCCGCCTGGGCGCCGTTTACAGCTGCCGCTGCGCCATTGTGTGCACGGGCACCTATTTGAAAGGCAAAATTTATGTGGGCGACGCCTGCTACTCTTCCGGGCCGGATTCCATCCAGGCCGCCAACGAGCTTTCGCAGAGCCTGGAGCAGCTGGGTATCCAGCTGCGCCGCTTTAAAACCGGCACGCCCGCCAGGGTTTTGCGCCAGAGCATTGATTTTTCCCAGCTGGAAGAGCAGCAGGGCGATAAAGAAATCGTCCCCTTTTCGTTTACCACCAACCCCGAGGGCTTACAAAACCAGGTAAGCTGCTTTATTGCTTACACCAACGAGGAAACCCACCGCATTATTTTAGAAAACATCGGGCGTTCGCCCTTGTACGGGGGCAAAATCGAGGGTATCGGCCCGCGCTATTGCCCCAGCATTGAAGATAAAGTCATGCGCTTTTCGGACAAGCCCCGCCACCAGTTGTTTATTGAACCCATGGGGCTGGACACCGAGGAGATGTATTTGCAGGGCATGAGCTCTTCGCTGCCAGAGGATGTGCAGCTAAAGTTTTACCGCAGCATCAAGGGGCTGGAGAACGTGCGCATCACCCGCAACGCCTACGCCATTGAATACGACTGCTGCAACCCCCTGGACCTTCTGCCCACCCTGCGCTTTAAGGCGGTGCCGGGTTTATACGGCGCCGGGCAGTTTAACGGCACCAGCGGCTACGAGGAAGCCGCCGCACAGGGGCTGTTGGCGGGCATTAACGCTGCGCGCTACACCCAGGGCAAAGAGGAAATTGTATTAGAGCGTGCAAACTCCTACATCGGCACATTGATTGACGACCTTTGCACCAAGGGCTGCCAAGACCCCTACCGCATGATGACCTCGCGTTCGGAATACCGTTTAATTTTGCGCCAGGACAACGCCGATGTGCGCCTAACCCCCTTAGGGCATGCAATCGGGTTGATTTCGGATGAGCGGTATGCGGCCTTTTTGCAAAAGCAGGAGCAGGTGAAACAGGAAACGGCGCGCATCCAAAGCATCACCCTGCCCCCTACCGCGGCGCTAAACAATATGCTAATGCAAAAGGACACCGCGCCGGTGCAAACGGGGGTGCGCCTTATCGAGCTTTTGCGCCGCCCGCAGGTGACATATGACGATTTGACCCCCTTTGATACCACCCGCCCTTCCCTGCCCAAAGCCGTGTGCGAGCAGGTGGAGGTTTCCATCAAATACGAGGGGTATATTCAAAAGCAGTTAAGCCAGGTGCGCCGCCAGCAAAAGGACGAAAACACCTCCATCCCCGCGGATATAGACTATGCGCAGATAAGCGGCTTGCGCTTAGAGGCCATTGAAAAGCTAAACCGGGTGCGCCCGTTGACAGTTGGGCAGGCTTCACGCATTTCCGGGGTCTCGCCGGCGGATATCGGCGTGCTGCTAATTCACTTAAAACGGGAAAACGGCGCAAAGGAGAATGTGTGATGAACGATTATCTGTCCACGCTGGCAAGCGGGGCGGGCATTGCGCTTAGCCAGCAGCAGCTTGCGCAGTTTGCCCAGTACGGCCAATATCTGCTGGAAATAAACCAGCACATGAACCTTACCGCCATTACCGAGCCAAAAGAAGTGGCCCTAAAGCATTTTTTGGATAGCCTGCTTCCCTTAACGCTTGTAACATTCCCCCGGGGCGCGCGCCTTATCGACGTGGGCTCGGGCGCGGGCTTCCCCGGGCTTGCTTTCAAAATTGCCCGCCCGGATTTGGACGTGACCCTACTAGACGCCACCAACAAGCGGGTGAACTTTTTGCAGCAGGCGGCCGAGCATATCGGCGTGCAGGTTTGCTGCATCCATGCGCGCGCAGAGGAAGCCGGGCAAACGCCTGCGCTGCGCGAACAGTTTGACATCGCCTGTGCCCGCGCGGTGAGCCATCTTCGCACGCTAAGCGAATACTGCCTGCCCTTTGTAAAGGTGGGCGGGTGCTTTTTGGCATTAAAAGGCCCGCAGCTTGAGGAAGAACTGGGGCAGGCCCAAAACGCCATAAAAGAACTGGGCGGCAGGGTGGACAAGGTGATCGAGTACTCCCTGCCGGATACTTCCCAGCGCACACTGGTGGCGGTAAAAAAAATATCGCAAACTTTGGCAAAATACCCCCGCCCCAGTGCAAAAATGGCAAAAAAACCGTTATAATCCTATCCCCTTTTGTCGAAAAATAGCGGCAAAAGGGGTTTTTTGTTGTTGGAAAATACTGGTAATTTATGTAAATATATGGTAATATTTAGGCAATGAGAAGCATAGGAGGTGCGACCATGGGAATTTTTACAAAGGACAAGCCCAAAGAAATGGTATATGAGCTGGACATTGCACAAATCCACAAAAACCCAAACCAGCCGCGTACCACCTTTTCCAAAGAGGAGCTGAACAGTCTGGCCCAGTCCATTGCGGAAAACGGGCTGCTGCAACCCATCGCAGTGCGCAAGGTCCCGGATGGCTATGAGCTTATTTCGGGCGAGCGCCGGCTTATCGCTTCCCAGATGGCAGGCAAAAAAACCATCCGTGCGGTGCTGTGCGAAGTAACCGATGAACAATCGGCCATTTTGGCCATTATCGAAAACATCCAGCGCCAGCAACTCACCTGTTTTGAAGAAGCCAGCGCCATTCAAAAGCTTATGGAGCAGTATGGCACCACCCAGGAAGAAATTGCCCGGCGGCTGGGAAAAGCCCAGTCCACCATCGCCAATAAGCTGCGGCTTTTGCGCATCCCAGCGCAAGCCCGGCGGCTTATGACCGACGCGCATTTGACCGAACGCCATGCCCGTGCGATGTTAAAACTGCTGAATACCCCTGTTTTTGACCAAGCCCTTGCCCATATTATCGAAGAAAACCTAAATGTGGAGGCCGCAGAGGAGTATATCGATTCCCTGCTGTGCCCGGCAGCCAAACCCCAACAGCGCCCCACAAGCAACAAACTGGTCATCATCAAGGACATCCGGCCCTTTGTAAACAGCCTGAATAAAGTGGTGCGGTTTATGAAGCATTCCGGCCTTGCGGCAATGGCCACCATGAAAGACGACGACTTCTACTACGAATATATCGTACGCATTCCCAAAACAGAGGGAGAGAAAAAACGCAATCTCGCCTGACCCTTCCCACAGGTGGTTTTTCCTCTCCCCCTTCCCCGCAAATTCATTCTATATGAATTTGAAATATCTTACCCCTTTCCCCAAGCAATGTGTTAGCCCTAGGCTGGTAGTCAAGCAAAGCAGCGCGAAGTGAAAAACTTTGCGCTGTTTTGTTTTGCATGTTTTTTGTTTTATAGGCCAAAATATAGTGGTGTATTCCCTTTCCAGCCCGCTAAAATGCCGCCTTGCGCCTTGTTTTTTGCCAAAACGCCTTAATGTTTCACGTGAAACAAAGGCAAAGGGAGGGTAAAAATTGTTTCATGTGAAACATTGTGCTTTTCTCGCGCGACAAACTGTGCTATAATAGGCTTCAGGCAAAGTACAACCGGCTTTGGCGGCTTTTTTGCCGGCGCCGGAAGCAAAAGCCGATAGAACACAAACGGGGGTTTGGAATGGGTAAAGTAATCGCAGTCGCCAACCAAAAAGGCGGCGTAGGCAAAACCACGACCGCAGTGAATTTGGCGGCCTGTGTGGCAGCGCTGGATAAAAAAGTGCTGCTCATCGACATTGACCCGCAGGGAAATGCAACAAGCGGTTTGGGAATCAACAAACGCGAACAGGGCGCCACCAGCTACCACATTTTGCTGGGCACTGCCGGCGCACAGGAGGCCATTGTGCAGACCGCGTTTAAAAATCTGTGGGTAATGCCCGCCGGGATTGAGCTGGCGGCCTCGGAAATTGAGCTGGTAGAGCTGGAAAACCGTGCCATGCGCTTAAAAATGGCCATAGCCCCTATAAAGGACACGTTTGATTATATTTTTATCGACTGCCCGCCTTCTTTGGGGCTTATCACCATCAACGCGCTTTCTGCCGCCGATACCGTGCTGGTGCCGATTCAGTGCGAATACTACGCGCTGGAGGGGCTTTCGCAGTTAATTGCCACCGTGCGGCAGGTAAAACGCCTTTACAACCCGCTTATCGACATCGAGGGTGTGCTGCTTACCATGTACGATTCCCGCTTGAACCTCACTATTCAGGTGGTCAACGAGGTCAAACGCTTTTTCCCCAACAAGGTGTTCAAAACCACCATCCCGCGCAATGTGCGCTTGTCCGAAGCGCCCAGTTTTGGGCAGCCGGTGCTGTTTTACGATAAAACCTCCAAAGGCAGCTACGCGTACATCGAGCTGGCACAGGAATTTTTAAAAAACCAACGATAGAAGGAGTACTGCATGAAAAAAGGCGGATTGGGAAAGGGCTTGGAAGCGCTGTTTGCCGACAATGCAGCGACGCACCTTTCCGACGCAACCTACCTGAAAATTACCGAAATTGAACCCAACAGCAGCCAGCCGCGCCAGAATTTTGACCAGGAGGCGCTGGAAGAGCTGGCGCAGTCCATACGCGAACACGGCGTGCTGCAGCCGCTGGTGGTGCGCCCGCTTGCCATGGGCGGCTACCAGATTGTGGCGGGCGAACGCCGCTGGCGGGCAAGCCGCTTGGCGGGCTTAACCGAGGTGCCGGTGGTCATCAAAGAGCTTTCGGACAGCGAAGTGATGGAGCTTGCGCTGGTGGAAAATTTACAGCGGGAAGATTTAAACCCCATTGAAGAAGCGCTGGGCTACCAAACCCTGCTGCAAACCTATCACCTCACCCAGGAACAGGTGGCGCAAAAGGTGGGCAAGTCCCGGCCGGTGGTGGCAAATGCGGTAAGAATGCTTTCTTTGCCCCAGGAAGTGATTGACATGGTGCGCGAAGGCAAGCTGACTGCCGGGCACGCCAGGGCGCTTTCCTCTTTGGAGGATGAAGAAACCATTTTATCCCTGGCATATGCCATCGAAAACGGCCAGCTAAACGTGCGCGAAGCCGAAAAGCTGGTGAAAAAAGCCCAAAAAGGCAATGTGGGCCAGCAAACCCGCTTAAAAATGCCCCAAAACAGCTTTTATGCCGAAGCCCAGCTTGCCCTGGGGCAGGAGCTTTCCCGCAAGGTGAAAATTAAGGAAAAAGACGACAAGGGCTATTTGGAGATTGAATTTTTCTCTCAGGACGATTTAAAAGAGCTTATGGACAAGCTTTGTGAAGAATAAAAGAATAAACGAGGAAGTGTTTTATCATGTTGGATATGAAAGTGATTCGTCAAAACCCGGAGCGCGTAAAGGAAGCGATGCGCCACCGCGGCGGCAACAAGGACGCTTTGGTGGAAGAAATCCTGCAAATTGATTTGCAGCGCCGCGAAATTTCCGCGCGCGCCGATGAGATGAAAGCAAGGCAAAACAAAGCCAGCAAGGAAATCCCGCAGCTGAAAAAAGAAGGCAAAAGCACCGACGCCATTATGGCCGAGATGAAAGAGCTGGCCGAAGAAGTGAAAAAGTGCGACGCGCAGATTTCCGAGCTGGAGCAAAAACAGCAGGAAATTTTATATGAAATCCCCAACATCCCCCACGAAAGCGTGCCGATTGGCAAAGACGACAGCGAAAACGTGGAAATCCGCCGCTGGGAAACCCCGCGTTCTTTCCCCTATGAGCCCAAAGCACACTGGGAAATTGGCCAGCGCCTGAATATTTTGGACCCCGAACGCGCGGCCAAGGTCACCGGCGCACGGTTTCACTTTTACAGGGGCTTAGGCGCCCGGCTGGAGCGCGCGGTGATCAACTACTATTTGAACACCCATACCCAGCATGGCTACACCGAGATTTTCCCGCCCTTTATCGCCAACAAGGACTCCATGACCGGCACCGGCCAATTGCCCAAATTTGCCGAGGATATGTTTAAGCTGGAGGGGCTGGATTACTACCTTATCCCCACCGCCGAGGTGCCGGTTACCAACCTGCACCGCGATGAAATTCTGGACGGTGCCCAGCTTCCCATCAAATACTGCGCGTATTCGGCTTGTTTTAGGGCCGAAGCCGGTTCGGCGGGCCGCGATACCCGCGGGCTTATCCGCCAGCACCAGTTTAACAAGGTGGAATTGGTTAAATTTGTTAAACCTGAGAATTCCTACCAGGAATTGGAGGAGCTCACCAACGACGCCGAGCGCGTTTTGCAAGGGTTGGGGCTTCCCTACCGCGTGGTTTGCTTAAGCACCGGCGATATGGGCTTTTCCAGCGCCAAAACCTACGATATCGAAGTCTGGATGCCTTCCTACGGCCGTTACCTGGAGATTTCCTCCTGCTCGAATTTTGAAGATTTCCAGGCAAGGCGCGCCAACATCAAATTCAAAAATGGCCCTAAGGAGAAAGCACAGCTGGTACACACCCTGAATGGTTCGGGTGTTGCCATTGGCAGAACCGTAGCCGCCATTTTGGAAAACTACCAAAACGACGATGGCTCGGTAACCGTGCCGGAGGTTTTGGTGCCTTACATGGGCTGTGAAGTGATAAAATAATGGAAGATTTAAGGATTTATAAAACACAACGGTATGTGCACTACAGCGATGTGGACGTACACACGAGCATAAAGCTATCTACCCTGCTGGGGCTTGTCAGCAACGAGATTGGCGAGGAACACAGCCAGGCGCAGGGCTTTGGCCGCGAACAGATGGTAGCGGCCGGCATGGTGTTTTTGCTTTCCAAAGTAAGCATGCGTATCTTCCGCTACCCCAAGGGCAAGGAAGAAATTGTGCTAACCACCTTTGAATGCCCTGCGCAGGGCGCGGAGTTTAAAAGGATGTTCCAGGTAGAGTCTTTGCAGGGCGAGCTTTTAGTGGCAGCCGAAACGCGCTGGATTTTGGCCAGCGTAAGCGGCCATAAAATTCTGCGCCCCAGCGCTTTCCCCTTTCAGGCGCATTTTTACGAGCAGGACCTGCCGGTGGAGCCAGCCAAAAAAATCATCCCCAAAGGCGATGCGGTTTGTGTAGGCCAGCGCAAGGTATTGTATTCGGACATTGACTTTAACAAACACATGAACAATACGCGTTATGCGGATATCGTATGCGATTGTTTGACCCAGCAGCTTATGGACCACGAGGTAACACAATTTTCTATCAACTACGCCAAAGAAGCAAAGTGCTTTGACACTTTGCAGCTTTTTCTCAGCCAACAAGACAACAACTACTACGTTTGGGGTGAAGTAGAGGGTACCCGCTGCTTTACTGCTAAAGTTTGCCTGTAAGCCATATGGAATAAGAAGCTGCCTAAAAAGCAGCTTCTTTTTTTACGGCGGGTTTTTTGCAAAATTTGTCTACATATGTAGAAATGCAAAGAATGTTTGAAAAATCACACGAAACGTGTTATTATAAAAAAGGAGTGGTAGTACGTGTTTGCAAAGAATTTGCGACAGCTGCGAAAAGAACGAAGGTTATCCCAAAAAGAGCTGGGGGATGCCGTAGGCGTTTCGGCCAGCACCATTGGGATGTATGAACAAAACCGGCGAAAGCCTAACACCAAAATGATTTGCAAGTTTGCCGAATTTTTTGGTGTTTCCAGCGATAGCCTGTTAGGCAACGCCCAGCAGGTACAGGCTCCAGACTTAAACAGCATTCAGGATGCACTTACTGCATTTCTTCACAGCCAAAATGGCTTGTGCTTTAACGGCAAGCCGCTTGATGAAGAGGATTTGAAAATGATTGAAGAAGCCATCAAGCAAGGCATGAAGGCCATTGAAGAAATGCAGCGACAGAATAAGTAGATGACAGTTAAGTAGAAAGGTGTAACCAAGGTGGGCAAAGGGAAAGAATTGGCCAGACAATTAAAAAGTCAGCTTGGCACCAACGATCCAGTACATATTTGCGAGCTGTACCACTACCACATTTTCAAAGCCAAGTTGCCCCGCAACACCAAAGGGTTTTACACCAAACTGTACGGCAGCATTTCCATTTTTGTAAACGACAAATTGCCGCCGGAACATTTTCGGTATATTTGTGCGCACGAACTTGGCCATGCGTTGATGCATGAAGAAATCAATGTGATGCACAAGGATTTTCAAGGCGACTGCGAACAGATGGAATTGGAAGCGGATGAATTTGCGTTTTGGCTGTTGATGGAGGACAAATGGATGGCGTCCTACCGCTTGGGCCGGATTTCGGTTGTCCAGTTATCCGAAATTACCCATATGCCAATGGAAGTGATTGAACGTTTACAGCAAAAAGGAATTTTATAAACCATAAAATACAAATTGTAATTTCTGCGCTAAATATAACAATTTAGCGCATTTTTGTTGCCTTTTTGTATTTTTCTATGTGCTGGGCATACTAGCAATAACAATCAAAAAGGCGGTGAGAGGAATTTTGTGGTTAATTGATATACAAAATGTTTGCAAAACCTATGGCGAAGGCCCAACCTGCGTGCAGGCGTTAAAAGAAGTTTGGCTGCAAATTGCACGCGGGGAATTTTTGGCCATTGTAGGCAATTCCGGGTCGGGCAAAAGCACATTGATGAATATTTTGGGCTGTTTGGATACCCCTACTTCCGGCAGCTACCTGTTAAACGGGCAGCGCATCGCCGATATGGACGACGACGCTTTAAGCGAAATCCGCAACCGGGAGATTGGTTTTGTGTTCCAGGGGTTTAACCTTATCCCCTCGCTGAATGCGTGGGAAAACGTAGAACTGCCCCTGTTTTACCGCGGCATGCCCAAAAACAAACGCAAACAGCTTGCCATGCAGGCATTGGACGCCGTAGGCCTTACCAACCGCATGAACCACAAACCCAGCGAGATGTCCGGCGGGCAGCAGCAGCGGGTGGCAATCGCCCGCGCCATAGCCGCCAAACCGGAGATTATTTTGGCCGACGAACCCACCGGCAACCTCGACGGCCATTCCGAGCGGGAAATTATGAAAATATTGCATGCGCTGCACCAAAGCGGCAAAACCATCCTGGTTATCACCCATAACCTGGATATCGCCCAACAGGCGCAAAAACGCGTACGCATCCAGGACGGGCGCCTGCTGCATTCGTGTAAAGCTGTCCAGCTTGCCGATTAGGCCGTTTAAACCAACCAAAACGCCGTTTCCAGCGCCTTTTAAGCGCCATTGTAACAAGGGTCTAATCCCATGGGGCGCTAGGCCCTCTGCACAGATTTTACCGGGCACGGCCCAAGCGGCCAGCGAGGGTTTGCCGGGCGGGGCACAGGCAGGCGGTTAAGCCGGGGGCTGCCAAAAGATTTGGCAGGCGTTTTGGGGTGCAGCGCATTTTTAGCACGCCCCAGCGGGTTTTGCCCCCAGCTAAACCGGCAGAAAAAGGGCCTGTTTGGTTATAAATAGAAGAAATATTACAAAAAGTATATAAAGTGCCCCAAATGTATCCCCCTCCCCTTTTGCAGGGCTTGCTGGCACTGCGCACATACCGGGCCGCGGAGGGTAAATTTCCAATCAGGCGCACACCCAAGCGGCGGTGCATAGGGCCAACCCTGCCGGGATGTTTCACAGCCATTGTAAGGGCGCTTTGGCGCGCCAATAGGCTTAAGGGTGCCCAAACACAGGGTTTTTGCAACAGGCCCAAAGCGCATTTGGCCATGCGGGCAAGGCAGCCCCCGCCTTGCATGCTATTTGGCAAAAGGCCCGTTACCGGCGTGCTTGGGGCGGGTTTTGGCCGCATATAGATGCATGTTGTGCAAGCGCCGGGCAAACGCTTTGCCATGCCCGCGATACACCCCCGCATATGGGCAAAGCAGGCTGACAAAAAGGGCCAGCCCGTTTATAACAGAATTTATGCGTATAAAAAAGGCCCATCCGGCAAGTTTCGGATAGGTCCCTTTTGTTATAATTTTATAAAATATTGCAAATTGTATTATTTTTGCTTTTCCTCATCGGGGGTGCTGTGCGCGCTGGCCTCCGGGGTTTCCTCGGGGTGCAGGCGTTCTACCTTGATTAAATTGATGCGCCGGTCTTCCACTTCCAGCACGGTCATGCGCAGCTGCCCATATGTGACCTGTGCATGCTCATGGTCATCGGGAATGCGGCCCAACAGGTCGGTGACAAGGCCGGCCAGGGTATCGTAGCTTGCATTTTCTTCAAAATCCACCCGAAGCAGCTTGGAAACTTCATCCAAAGACGCAGCGCCGTCGATATAATACAAATCGTCGTTTACTTTTTGGATGGTCTGTTCCTCTTCGTTGTCGTATTCGTCCTGGATGTTGCCCACAATGGATTCAAGCAAATCTTCCATTGTAACAATGCCAAAGGTGCCGCCGTATTCATCCACCACAATGGCAAGCTGCAGCTTTTTCTCACGGAATTCGTTGAACAGCTCGCGGCAGCGGTTGGATTCGGGCACAAACAGCGCCGGGCGGATGTAATCTTTCAGCGAAAAGTTTTCCACCGGATGGTCAATCAATGTTAAAAGATCTTTTACATACAAAACGCCCTGGATATTGTCGATATCCTCTTCATACACCGGGATGCGCGAATAGCCTTGTTTGGTGGCAACTTCCAGCACTTCGGCCAGGGAGGCGTCCTGCGGCAGGGCGGTTACCTCCGTGCGGTGGGTCATCACCTCGCCCGCGGTGCGGTCGTCAAACTCAAAGATGTTTTCAATCATATCGCGTTCGCTTTTTTCAATGCTGCCGTCTTGGCCGCCGGCGTCCACCAAAAACATGATTTCTTCTTCGGTCTGGTTATCGTCTTCATCCTCTTGCGTGTCGCTTTGGCGCGCTTGTTTGAAAAACGCAACGGCATGCAGTGCGCGCGCCACCGGGTAGGCCAGCCATACGCATACGCGCATAAACGGGGCCACTTTTAAAAGCGCTTTTTCGGGGGAGGATTTGGCAATGCGGCACGGGATAAGCACACAGATAAGCAGGTAGAAAACCGAAAACACCACCACCCACACAATAACCGAAAGCCAAGCGCCCCAAACAGGGTTTAGCGAAGTGTTCCCAAACAGTTCCCAGGGCAGCACAGTGCTTTTGCACAGCAAAACCACCATGGCGCAGGAGGCCAAAACCATCCACCAAACCGCACCGGCCGAGTACACCCCATGGCGCTCTTCGCTTGCCAAGATGCGTTTGGCCTGCGCTTCATGCTTGCCGTTTACCTTGCTTAGTTTGGCAAAGCTGACATGCGAAAGCGCATATACAAACAACATGCAAACTGCGCTGAAAACAGCCAGCAAAACCAAAACAACCATTTCCACAGCTGACATACTGTCAGGAGGCATAACAATCCCCTCTCTAAAATGAAAGATGTATTCCAAAAATGTCCTTTTTAGCGCCGCCTATTGCAAAAGGCCGTACCGATTGCGGCTAGCGGGCGCCCTGCCGGTTTTTGGCAGGGCCAGCAAAGGCATGCACCCGGCGTTTGCCCGCAGGGGGCGCACAACCTGTTTTATAAGCGGCTGCCGCTTATTGCTACTATACATCAATTTCAAAGAATAGTCAATTTTGGTGAAAAAACAGCCGTTTTTGAAAAAGGCGGCCAGCCCGCATGAATGGACGGATTGATTTGGTTTGCGTTTGGAACGTCATCAAAAATTTACAGAAAAAAACGCAAAGTTTTATCCCTTTTTGTATTTACATTGCAGTATAAAAATGTTAAAATTCAAGTGTTTGGAAGTATACTCAAAATACTGCGTCTTGCGCAGGAAACAGAATCGTATGCACATGGTATTGCCTGTGTGCCCTTGGCGCACAAAACCGTATGCGATTATAGCTGTTTTAATACGTTAACAGTATTTTGAATATGAATTTAGGAGGAATAAACATGGCAAGAAAAATGAAAACCATGGACGGTAACAACGCTGCTGCACATGTTGCCTATGCGTTTACCGAGCTTGCTGCGATTTACCCCATCACCCCTTCTTCGGTTATGGCCGAACATGTGGATGAATGGAGCGCCAAAGGCCAAAAGAACATTTTTGGCGAGCAAGTAAAAGTTGTTGAGATGCAATCCGAAGCTGGCGCTGCCGGCGCTGTACACGGCTCGCTTGCCGCCGGTGCTTTGACCACCACCTTCACCGCATCCCAAGGCCTGTTGTTGATGATCCCCAATATGTACAAAATCGCTGGCGAGCTGCTGCCCGGCGTTTTGCATGTATCCGCTCGTGCAATCGCTTCGCATGCGCTGTCCATCTTCGGCGACCACTCCGACATTTACGCATGCCGCCAAACCGGTTTTGCAATGCTGGCTTCCACCAACCCGCAAGAGGTTATGGATTTGGGCGCTGTAGCACATCTGTCGGCTATCAAAGGCCGCGTGCCTTTCCTGCACTTCTTTGATGGTTTCCGCACTTCCCACGAAATCCAGAAGATTGAAGTTTGGGATTACGAAGACCTCAAATCCATGTGCGATATGGATGCTGTTGCCGAGTTCAAAAAACGTGCTTTGAACCCCAACCACCCGGTATTAAGAGGCACTGCACAAAACCCCGACATTTTCTTCCAGGCTCGCGAAGCTTCCAACAGCTACTACGACGCTGTTCCGGAAATTGTTGAGAGCTATATGGACAAAGTCAACAAGCTCATCGGCAAAAAATACAAACTCTTCAACTACTACGGCGCACGCGATGCAGAAAACGTTATCATTGCTATGGGTTCTGTGTGCGACACCATCGAAGAGACCATCGACTACTTAAACGCAAACGGCGAAAAGACCGGTTTGGTAAAAGTAAGATTGTACCGTCCTTTCTCGGTAAAACACCTGCTTTCTGCCATCCCCTCTTCGGTAAAGAAAATCACCGTTTTGGACAGAACCAAAGAACCCGGCTCGCTGGGTGAACCGCTGTACCTGGATGTGGTAGCCGCTTTGAAAGACACCGAATACGACGGCATCCCGGTATACTCCGGCCGTTACGGCTTAGGCTCCAAAGACACCACCCCGGCACAGATTATCGCCGTTTACAAAAACGCTGTGGCCATCCGTCCGAAGAAACGCTTCACCGTTGGTATTGAAGACGACGTGACCAAGCTGTCCTTGAAGATTAAAGACAACCCGGATACCGCCCCCAAAGGCACCACCAGCTGTAAGTTCTGGGGCCTGGGCTCGGATGGTACCGTTGGTGCGAACAAAAACTCCATCAAAATCATCGGCGACCATACCGATATGTATGCACAGGCTTATTTCTCCTATGACTCGAAAAAATCCGGCGGTGTTACCATTTCCCACCTGAGATTTGGTAAAAAACCGATTAAATCCACCTACCTCATCAACAAAGCCGACTTTGTTGCTTGCCACAACCCGGCTTATATCGGCAAATACGATATGATCGAGGACATTAAACCCGGCGGTACTTTCCTGCTCAACTGCGGCTGGACCCCTGAAGAGCTGGAAGAAAGAATGCCTGCAAAAGACAAACGCTACATCGCCAAGAACGACATTAAGTTCTACACCATCGACGGCGTATCCATCGGCCGTGAGATTGGCTTGGGCGGCCGTATCAACACCGTTTTGCAGTCTGCATTCTTCAAACTGGCCAAAATCATCCCGATTGAAGACGCTATCCAATACATGAAAGACGCGGCTACCAAATCCTACTCTGCAAAGGGCGACAAGATCGTAGCCATGAACCACCAGGCAATTGAAGCCGGCGCCAACGGCGTTGTAAAGGTAAAAGTGCCCAAAGAATGGCTCAAAGCCGAAGACAACACCGAACCTGTAAAAGTAACCGGCGACAGACAAGACCTGGTCGATTACGTCAACAACATCCAGATTCCCGTCAACGCACAGCGCGGCGATTCCCTGCCGGTATCCACCTTCGTGGGCATGGCAGACGGCACCTTCCCGCAAGGTTCTGCTGCTTATGAAAAACGCGGCATCGCAGTAGACGTTCCTTCCTGGAATCCGGACAATTGTATCCAATGTAACTTCTGCTCGTATGTCTGCCCGCATGCGGTTATCCGCCCGATGGTGCTGACTGACGAAGAAGCCAAAAACGCACCCGAAGGCACCAAGCTGGTTGCGATGACCGGTATGCCCGGCTACCAGTTCGGCATGACCGTTTCGGTACTCGACTGCACCGGCTGTGGTTCTTGTGCTAACGTATGTCCTGGTAAGAAGGGCGAAAAAGCTCTTACCATGAAGAAACTGGATACTCAACTTGCACAGCAAGAAGTATTCGCATTCAAGATGCAGCATGATACTCCTGCCGAGGTTTTGGAGAAATTCAAAGAAACCACCGTTAAAGGCAGCCAGTTCAAACAACCCCTGCTCGAATTCTCCGGCGCTTGCGCAGGCTGCGGCGAGCCACCTTATGCAAAATTGGCTACCCAGCTTTACGGCGACAGAATGTACATCGCCAACGCAACCGGTTGTTCTTCCATCTGGGGCGGTTCTGCACCTTCTACCCCCTACACCGTCAACAAACGCGGCTTTGGTCCGGCTTGGGCAAACTCCCTGTTTGAAGACAACGCTGAATACGGCTACGGCATGTTCTTAGCACAAGACACCCTGCGCAAAGCCGTTATGGGCAAAGTAGCTGCTTTGGCCGAAACCGCAACCGGCGATTTGAAAGCTGCTTGTGACAAATACCTGGAAACCAAAGACGACGGCAAAGCCAATGCGGTTGCAACCGACGTTTTGGTAGCAGAGCTTGAGAAAAACGGCTCGGATGAAGCAAAAGCCATTTTGGCCGACAAAGATTACCTGGCTAAGAAATCCGTCTGGATCTTCGGCGGCGACGGCTGGGCATATGATATCGGCTTCGGCGGTTTGGACCATGTGATCGCTTCCAACCAGGATGTCAACATCTTGGTATTCGATACCGAGGTTTACTCCAACACCGGCGGCCAGTCCTCCAAATCCACTCCTACCGGCGCAGTTGCACAATTTGCCGCTGCTGGTAAAGAAGTGAAGAAGAAAGACCTTGCTGCCATCGCAATGAGCTACGGCTATGTATACGTTGCACAAGTTGCAATGGGCGCTGACTACAACCAGTGCATGAAAGCCTTTGTAGAGGCGGAAAGCTACCATGGCCCGTCCCTCATCATCGCATACGCTCCGTGTATCAACCACGGCATCAAAGTGGGCATGTCCAAAGCACAGACCGAGATCAAACGTGCGGTAGAAGCCGGTTACTGGCATATGTTCCGTTACGACCCGCGTCTGGCTGCTGAAGGCAAGAACCCCTTCCAGCTCGATTCCAAAGCACCCACCGGCGATTACAAAACCTTCATTGAAGGCGAAGTTCGTTACAATGCTCTGGAACGTTCCTTCCCGGCAAGAGCAGAAGACCTGTTTGCAAAAGCAGAAGCAACTGCAAAAGAAAGATACGAGAAACTCGTAAAAATGGCCGAGAAATAATTTTAAAGCAACAAAACCCGTCTGAGGAAATCCTCAGGCGGGTTTTTTGTTTGTTAAAAACGGCAAGGCAAAAAATTGCAAGCGGCCAATAGAAGGGCATGCCGCCTAATGGTACCATTTGGCAGGCGATGTGCAAAAAACTGGTAAAATAAAAGCAAGCCCCTGCCCTGTGCAAAACAAATTTTTTGCTCCAAAGGGTAGAGAATGTGAAAACAAAAGTAGACTTTTTCAAACAAGGCCTTTTTTATAACATTTTTGTCCAAAATTTGTCCAAAAAAGATGAAATGCAGCAAAAATTGGCAATCATTTTTCTGTTTTTTGCTTTAAAATCATTATACAAAATCTGAATCAAAAAGTCTGCTTTTTGTAACAAACTACATAAATTGCGGATGTTCACTTTTTAAAAAGTAAGGGCTTAAACCAAATACAGCAACATACCAAATGCCTTGCTTATAAAAAACAAACAAAGGAAGGGTAAACATGAAAAAAATTCTTTCAATGCTGCTTGTGTGCATGCTGGTGCTGTGCACAGTGCCCATGGCAATAGCGGCGGACTACAGCGTGAGCACCGAGGTGGACTTAATCAAATATGCGGCGGAAGCCAATGCCAACATCACGCTTTCGGGCGACATCAAGTTAACCAAACAGCTCAATATCACCGGTGAGGGTGTTACGCTGGATTTGGGCACCCATAAGCTCTACAGTGAAAGTGATTTTGCAGACAACGGGAACAATTTTAACCACCTTGTACAGGTTACAGCTTCAAACGTCACCGTCAAGAATGGCACACTGCAAACGGGCGAGATAAATAGTCATGCGCTTAACGTATACGGCGCTGGCAACTGCAATCTCGAAAACCTTACGCTGGACCATACAACTGCCAGGAGGGGTGCGCCGATTGTTGTAAGCGCTTCAACAGTGAACGTAAGCGGCAGCTTTAAAATGATTACCGGCTCCAATTCCTGGTACGGTATGAATATCGACAATAAAAACAACTCCACCGCCGCGGCAGGCTCGGTTACCTTTGCTGCCAACGCACAGGTAAGCTTCGAAGGGCCCAAAACCACTGGTATCCAGTTGGATAGCAGTCTGGAGGGCGCAACCGCAAGCGTGGATTTTGGCACAGGTGTACAAATCACCACCCCTGACGATGAAACATTTGTGGTGGTTACAAAGCAGGATCCGAATGATACCGAGGTAGAAATCAAAAACCCTGAAAATGCAGGTTTGGAAATAAACGGAGACGGGAATGTAGTGGTTGAAACCCCTGAGCCCACCCCTACTCCTACTCCCAACCCCGGTGATTCCGGCGACGGCGACCCGGTTGTACTGCATAAAATCACCCTGCGCGTAGGCGAAGGCGGCAAAGCCAGCGAAGATGCAGGC
>CAJFVS010000016.1 GCA_904420505.1 Candidatus Alloruminococcus vanvlietii
AAATATGGACGTGATTGTAGATGCGGTATACGGCACGGGGTTCCATGGGCAGGTGGCAAGCCCGGCGGCGGACATTTTCAGGATGCTTAACGGGGCAAAAGCATACAAAGTAGCGCTGGATATCCCCAGCGGGATAGCCGCCGATACGGCCAAGGTGGAGAATATTTGTTTTCATGCGGATATGACCTGCGTGTTTGACAGCTATAAAATCGCGCATTTGGACGATGCGACCGCGCCGTTTTGTGGCAAAGAGGTTTTATGCGGCATCGGCGTGCCGGAGGCGGCGCATGAAACCATTTCCCCGGCCATGCAAACCCTGGACGAAGAATGGGCCAAAAGCCGCCTTGCCCCGCGCGATGCATTTGCCAACAAGGGCAGCTTTGGCAGGCTTTTGCTGGTTGCAGGCAGCGCCTGTTACAGCGGTGCGGCCATGATGGCTACACGCGCGGCCACCCGCACGGGTGCCGGGCTTACCACGCTTTGTTCTACCAAAGAGGTATGCCAAAGCCTTGCCGGCGCCATTCCCGAAGCCAGCAAATTGCCCATGAAAAGCGATGAAAACGGTTTTATCGCCTTTGAGGAAGAAGAAACGCTGAAAGCGGCCATATTGCGTGCCAAAGCCATTGTATTGGGCTGCGGTTTGGGGCAGACTGCCAAAACCGCAGCTTTGTGCCGGTTTGTACTGCAGCATGCCACTTGTCCGGTTTTGCTGGATGCAGATGGTATAAACTGCATAAGCGCGGACATAAATATACTAAAGAAACTTGCAACACAGGTGGTCATCACGCCGCACCCGGGCGAAATGGCAAGGATGCTGGGCACTACGGTAGAGCAGGTGCAGAAAAACCGCATACAAAGCGCCTTAACCTTTGCCAAAGAATACAAGGTGCATGTGGTGCTAAAAGGCAGGTATACATTGATTGCTTCGCCAGATGGGGAAATGATGCTCAATACAAGGGGGAACCCAGGGCTTGCCAAGGGCGGTTCGGGGGATGTGCTGGCCGGGATTATCGGCGCGCTGCTGGCGCAGGGGCATGCCCCCTTTGAAGCGGCCTGCCTGGGGGTGTTTTTGCATGCAAAAGCCGGGGACATCGCCGCTTTGCAGCATTCCCAGTACGGCATGCTCCCCACCGACACCATTGAAGCGCTGTGCGAGGTATTCCAAGAATTCCACCTGTAAACAAAGGAGGATTCTATGCGAAAATTGTGGGCAATTTGCCTGTTGATGGCATGTATTGTGGCGTTTGCCGGCTGCATGGGGCCAAGCGGAGATACTTCTTCCCAGATGAGCGGGGAGGAAATTGGGCGCACGGTAAAGCAAAACTTTAATACCACCGCGCAAATTACAATGAAAGATATTTCCTGCACGGCGCAGCTGGAAAAAGGCACCGGGTATTTAACGTTTTCCTTTACCCAGCCCGAAAGCTTAAAAGACATGCGCCTTACCCTAAAAGGCGAAGAACTGGAGGTATCTTACAAAGGGCTTTCGGCTTCGTTTGATTCGCAAACGCTGCTCAATTCTTCCATTATGCAAAGTTTTTTATCCGCCATTGACCAGGCCGGCACAGGCAGCGATTTGGATATTAAAATGGAAGACGGGTATCTGGTGGTTTTGGGCACAACCCCGGAAAGCCAGTTTGAGCTGCGTTTGAACAACGAAACAGGCAATTTTATCAAGCTTTCCTTCCCGCAGGATGAGATGGAATTTGTGTTTGATAATTTTACCTTTGCATATTAATTTTTTGGGGCGCATTTGCACCCGTATGCAAAACCACATACCCGTAAAACCAGCAAAAAAGCCTCTTGGGCAGCCATTTGCGGCTTGCCAAAGGGGCTTGTCTTTTTGTCAAAGCGGCCAAAAGCTACATAAAATGCAATAGCCCTCAACAACGCTAAGACAACCTATTAAAAAGAAAAATCCATCCTTGTGATTAATTGATAAAAAAGTGTGCAAAATAAGGATATACAAAAAAATTAGAAAAGGCGGAGCGTGAATTACGTGACTGTCAAACGCGGAGATATTTACTATGCAGATTTAAGCCCGGTAATCGGTTCGGAACAAGGCGGGATACGCCCGGTGCTCATTGTGCAAAACGATGTAGGCAACCGCTACAGCCCTACCGTAATTGCAGCGGCGATTACCAGCCAGAAAGAAAAGGCAAAATTGCCCACCCATATTGAGGTGCGCGCGGAAGATTGCGGCCTTGCCCGCAATTCCATTGTACTGCTTGAGCAGATTCGCACCATTGACAAACGCAGATTAAAAGAACGCATGGGCAAGCTGGATTCGGGTTCGATGAACCAGATAAACCGCGCATTGTCCATTAGTTTCGGCCTGGGCACAGGCCCTGTTGAGGATACGCACTCTGGTACATAGGTTGTCGGCCAGAGCAGCGCAAAAACACCCGGTAAGCCGGGCGGTGCAAAACATTTGGGCAGGTTTTCCTGCGCCGTTTGTTTGCAAAATGCCGCCCGCTTTTCCGGGTGTTTTTTGCTTATTATCATGCTGGGCGCGTTGCGCTGTACAGTGCATGCAACTGGGGGCCGTTGTAGTACTGTGCATAAAAGGTGTCCTCCAGTGTCATGCCAAGGCGTTTTGCCACCTTTATGGATGGTGTGTTGTCTACTTTTATAATGGAATACACTTTGCTTTGACCAAGGGCTTCAAAGGCGTACTTTTTGCAGCCCAGAGCCGCTTCAGTAGCATACCCATAGTGCCAGAAAGCCTCTTTTAACAAATACCCAATTTCCAATATCCGTGTTTGTTGAAAAGGCTGCAGTGTCAGCCCTGCCTGGCCAATCATAGTTTTGCTGGACTTTAAAACAACCGCCCACAGGCCAAACCCGTCTTCTTGGTACCGTTTTAACTGTCGATTCAGCCATGTTTGTACATCCTGGCTGGTAAAACAATGCCCATAGGCATACATAACATTTGGGTTTTTTAACATGTCGGCCAAATCGCCAAAATCGTTTTGAACCATCTGCCTTAAAATTAAACGCTCTGTTTGCAAAACCACATAAATCTCTCCTTTTGCCATCCAACGCAAAAAACACCCGTTTACAGGGCGCTTTTGGTGGGGTGCTGAAAATCGGTATACGGATGAACAAAGCCCGGCTATTGCTGCTTTTCGTTTTGCATAAGCTGCCGGCCCATCAATACCCCCATGACAGACGCCATCATAAGCCCGCGCGTCCAGCCGGAGGAATCGCCCAGGCAGTGCAGGTTCTGGATGTTGGTGGTAAAGGTTTCATCCATTTTTACCCGGTTGGAATAAAATTTAATCTCGGGGGCGTACAAAAGCGTTTCGCTGCTGGCCAGGCCGGGCACCACATGGTCGGCCGCTTTGATAAATTCGATGATGTTCATCATGGTGCGGTAGGGTATGGCGGCGGTGATGTCCCCCGCCACAGCGTCGGTCAGGGTGGGGCGCACATTGGAGCGGTTAAGCTCCTCCGGCCAGGTGCGCTTGCCGGATAAAATATCGCCAAAGCGCTGCACCAGAATGTGCCCGTCGCCCAGCATATTGGCAAGCTGGGCCACTTTTTTGGCATAGGCGATGGGCTCGTCAAACGGGGCGGAAAAATCGTGCGAGCACAAAATGGCCAGGTTGGTGTTGTCCGACTTTTTGTTTTTATATGAATGCCCGTTTACAATGGCCAGATGGCCGTCGTAATTTTCCTGGCTTACAAAGCCGCCGGGGTTTTGGCAGAAAGTGCGCACCTTGTTTTCAAACGGGTGGGGGTAGCCGATGAGCTTGGACTCATACAGCACGTTGTTGACTTCCTCCATCACCTCGTTGCGCACCTCCACCCGCACGCCGATATCCACCGTGCCCGGCTGGTGGGCGATGTTATGGCGTGCGCACATGGCTTCCAGCCAGTCGGCGCCCTTGCGCCCGGTGGCCACCACAATGGATTTGCCCTGCAAGGTTTGTTTTGGTTCAGGCTTGCCGGATGGATGCACCACAACCCCGGTGCAGATGTTGTTTTTTACCAGCAAATCCTCGCAGGTGTGGCCGAATAAAATTTCCACACCGTTTTGCAGCAGGTATTCCTGGATTTTTAAATAAATCTCCTGCGCTTTTTCGGTACCCAAATGGCGGATAGGGCAGTCCACCAGTTTTAAGCCCGCTTGGATAGCGTTGCGGCGGATGTTTTTGACCTTTTCGGTTTCGCCAATGCCTTCCACCTTGGGGTCGGCCCCAAAGGAAAGGTAGATGTTATCGGTGTAATCAATCATCTCCTGGGCAAACTGCGCACCAATCAGCGAGGGCAAATCGCCGCCGACTTCGCAGCTTAAAGAAAGCTTGCCATCGGAAAACGCACCCGCGCCTGAAAACCCGGTGGTAATGTGGCAATAGGGCTGGCAGTTTACACACTGGCGGGTTTTGTCTTTGGGGCAGTGGCGTTTTTGCATGGCCACGCCTTGTTCGACCATTACAATGCGCTGGGAAGTATGGCTTTTCACCATCTCCAAAGCGGTGAAAATGCCGGCCGGGCCGGCGCCGATGATGATAACGTCGTATTGCATAAAAACCATCCTTTTTGAAAAATGGGCATAAAAAAACCAACATGCCGTTTTTGAATATACCAACCCCTTGCAAGAAGGGATTGCGCATAGTCAACGAATCAAACGGTCGTTGGTAGAGACGTTCAAACCTTTTTTGAACTTATATGGGCGGGACTATCATCCCGATACTTTATCTTACAAAAAATGCCCGGCTTTGTCAAGCAAACGCCCAAAGGCGCCTTTAAAAAAGGCACTGCTTTAGGAAAATGAGCGGTATGCTGCCAAAAGGGGAGGCTTCGGAGCAAAAACAGGAGGGGAAGGAAAACCTGTAAGCAAGTGTCAAATTGAAAAAATACCCCCCAAAGCCGGCCAAAGAAAGCCCCAGGGCGGCTGGGCGGACAAAAGGCTTTACCGGTTAAAAAATTGGCGGGAATTGGTGGAGCTGCATAAAAAATTTGGGGAATCCAGTTGTTTTTTTGCTTACAAAACCGTATACTAAAAATAGCAGGCAGTACCATTTGCATGCCGGCCAAATACCTAAGGCCGCCACAACCGCTGAACATATGGAGCTGTTTGCACAGTTGCGGGGAAGCATCTGAAAAATACATATGTGTTAGGAGTTTTAGGAGTATGGAAAACAACAACCAAACCCAAGCTACGCAGGAACAAACACAGGCGCAGCAGCAAAACCAGCAACCCAACCAACAGCAAACCAATTATGTAAACAACGCCATAAACTATGTGCAAAACACCGCCGACCACAGCGCGGAATACGACCCGGCGGACGTCCAGAAAAATAAAAATGTATGCATGCTGGCATACTTAGGGATTTTGTTCTTTGTTCCCTTAATTGCCTGCCCGGATTCCAAATACGGCCGTTTTCATGCAAACCAGGGCTTGCTTTTGCTTATTTTCAGTGCTGCAGTGGGGATTGTGCTGAGCATTTTGTCCCGTATCTTTGTTGGCATTGCAGTGGCCAGCTATTCGCTGGGGCTGCTGTATACTTTCTCCACCATTTTTTCGGTGTTGGGGTTTGTTGTGGGCATTGCCACGCTGGCATTGATTATTTTCGGCATGGTGAACACCTACAACGGCAAAGCAAAAGAACTGCCGGTGATTGGCAAAATCCGTATTATCAAATAATTTTTTGGCTATGCCAAGGGCCGCCTGTGCAAAAGGGCGGCCCTTTTATTTTGTGCCAAAACCGCAGCAAAAAGGGAATGCGAGCCAAACCCCTTTGGAAAGCTGCTTGTGCCCCCCAGAAGCCCGCCCTGCATAGTTAAAAAACTCAGCCCAAGACAGCCGAAGGCACAAAAAACGGTTGTATAGGCAAAAAGCCGCGGCACCCCAAAGCGGCCGAACCGCCGATTGTTTGGGGAAAAGATGACACCAAAGCGGGCAAAGTGCAGCAGGTTTATCCTTTGCAGGGGTGCAGGGCGGCCCCGCCGCTGCCAAAACGCGGCGGGATGCGCATAGCCGGTTTTTCCTCCAAGATTGGGGCGGTGCCGCAGCGGGTCGTTAAAGCACCGCTGCAAACCCGCTTTGGCGGCAAAAAACGCACAAAGCAGCCGTTGCTTTGCAAAGGCCGGTATGGCGGCTTACTGCACATGGCTTATAAAAAATACGGCTTTGCCCAGTATCTGGATGCGCTCGAGTTCTTCACCTTCAAATTCCAGCTCGGGAAAGGTGGGGTTTTCCGCTTTTAGGCGCAAACGCCCGTTTTTGTGGAACACCCGTTTGAGGGTGGCTTCGTTTTCAATCAATACGGCGGCAATTTCCCCGTCCAACACATCGGGCTGGCGGCGGATATACACCAGGTCGCCGTCAAAAATGCGGGCGTTAATCATGCTGTCCCCTTGGCAGCGCAGGCAAAAATCCGCATGCATGCCTTGGGGCAAAAATACGCTGTCTTCCCAGTTTTCCTGGGCCAAAATCGGGCTGCCGCACGCAATATTGCCCAGCAAAGGGATTTTTTGCATGGGCGGGATAGGCATTAGGTTTTGTGCCGGCGCGGGGGAGCTTTCCAAAAAATATTGCAAAGGCACACCCAACAGGCGCGCATAGTCCTGCACGGTGGAAATTTTGGGTGTGCGCTGGCGGGTTTCATAACGGCTTATCACCTGTTTGGTGGTTTGCAGCACCTGCGCCAGTTCTTCCTGCGAAAGGTTGCGCTGTTGGCGTATTTGTTTAAGTTTGTCTCCAAAATCCATATGCATTCCCCTTTCTAAGGGTATTATGCCATACTTTGTCGCCAAACGCAATACAAAACTGGAACAAACGTCACCAAATGGTTGACAAAAGACAAAGTTTATGGTACAATACAATTGTCGCCAAACGGATGACAACAACCGTATCAACAGGAAGTTTGGAAAGGGGCGGATAGTTTTGATGAATGGCCGTGAACAGGAGCGTATCCAGTTATGGTGCGTGCGCATGCAGGAGCTTATCCACAATTGGGAAAGCATCCGGGTGAGAAATTCCCGCAGAAAGCACAAAGCCCAGCGGGAACATCTGCCGCAGCAACCTTTGCTGGAACATTAAACAACCTTTTCGTTTTTACGCTTTGCCGGTTAGCCCGGCAGGGCGTTTTTTGTTTTTTAGCCATTTGCCCCATTGGTACAGCTGGGTGCGCAAAGGGCAGACCGGGTAGATAAAATCCCCGGCAAGTTCCACCACGCGCCCGCCAAACCCCTGTAAAAAATCCCATGCGCCGCAGTTGGACGGCTGTGGGGGAAGATGTGGGCTTATGCCATAAAAATTGTATTGCAAGCACCCTTGGCCGATGGCCTGGTTGAGCATATGCCAATGCATAGCATAGGGGCCGTAAAAAGAGGAAAATTCCTCGTAACAGCCGCCTGCTAGATAGACCATCTCGTTGCCAAACGCGATGTAAAAACCGGCGCACAAAGGGATATACGCCGCATGGGTGCGCAAAAGCGCAAGCGCCTGCCGGTGCATGCCCTGCAAGGCCTGCAGCTGCTGGTTGAGCTGCTCGCGCTGCAAATGGGGCTCAAGCTGGCCGGGGTTGCACCGGGACAATTCATACAGGATGTTTTCCTGTTTGGCAATTTGCTTTTGCAGCGAATAAATATGCGCGGGCAGGTCCAACTGCACCAGCAGCGCCTTGGCATTGGCGCCAAAATTTTTATAAAGCTGCTGGTAATACGCAAGGCTGCGGCCGTCCAGCCGCTGTGCCTGCCGGGTATGCTGCACGATCTGGTAAAACAGGGGGAGTTCCTCCAAAGTAAGCGCTTTGATGCGGATGGGCAGCTGCAAAGCGTTTTGGATACAGCGCCTGGCAAGCGGCTGCATGCCAGCCAAAAGCGAAGACGGCGTTTGCCCCTGCAAATTCAAAACAAACATCCAGCGCGCTTGGCTGGAGGAGGAAACCTGCCTGGGAAAGCCCTGGTGTTCAAACCCCAAATCGCTTAAAGCGTGCAGAAGCTGGGTTTGTACGGGGCTGTTTGGAAGAGGGTTTAAGTTGCTATCGCGCTCGCAGTAGGGCAGATAAGGGTCGATTTTGATAAACCATGCCCCCTGGGCTTTGGCAAAAGCCAGCACGTTTTGATGGAAAAACCGCAGCAGGGCAAAATCGCGGTAAGCGAGCAAATACCCGCGCTGGGCGTACAGATAATGCCGGCTGCCCAAAATGCGCAACTGCACCAAAGCCGCGGCGGCAACCAATGTTTCCTGCTTTTTTACGCCTACCAAATACACAGGGTTGAACCGCTGCCGGTGCAGCTGCAGCGCGTTAACGCTTTGCAAAAACGTGTTGTTGGGATAGTTTAGCACAAATTGTTGGTATTCTTCCGGGGTGATTTCGGTAAAGTGCAAGGTATTCGCCCTCCTGTAAAACGTATATACGTTATATTATACGCCTTTTCGTTGCATAATACAACAAATAATCGCGGTATACTGTTTATAAAGGGGGCGTAAAACCATGGACGTGTTGGCTTTGATAAAAGCGCATATGCTTGCGCGCGGCTGGAGCGAATACAAGCTGGCCCAAAAATCGGGCGTTGCGCAAAGCACCATCAATTCGCTGTTCCGCAAAAACAACAACCCCAGCATTTCAACGCTGGAGAGCATTTGTGCCGCGTTCGGGATTACGCTTTCGCAATTTTTTGCACAGGGGGAACAGCCTGAAGCCGCCCAACCGGCCGCGCAGGTTTTTTTGCAGGAATGGGCCAAGCTGCCGGATGAAAAACAGCAGGTTGTAATACAATTGGTGCATTTTTTAGCGGAAAAATAAAACGATTTTATGGTATACTGAAGAAAAACGCAACCAACAGAAATGAGGAAAACATGCATGTTTCAAGGACGGATTGACGTTCATCACCATATCATCCCCTCCATCTACTCCGATGCGCTTTTAAGCTATGGGGTGGTGCAGATAAGCGAGGCGCTGGAACATTGGAGCCCCGAAAAAAGTTTGGCGGCCATGGACCGCATGGGCATACAAACTGCGATTTGTTCCATTTGCGGGCCGGCGCTGCTGCCCATTGTTCAGATTAAAAGAGAAGGCGGCCAGTTCATGGCGCGCCAGCTAAACGAATATATGGCCGCATTGCGCCAGGCATACCCAAAACGGTTTGGCGCATTTGCGGTTTTGCCCATGCCCTGCGTGGAAGAATCTGTGGAAGAGCTTATTTATGCGCTGGATGTGCTGCATTTGGACGGGGTGACGCTTATGAGCAATTATGTGGGCCAATATTTGGGCGACAGCGTGTTTGACCCTGTGTTTGACGCTTTGCAAGCGCGCAAAGCCTGTGTGTATATCCATCCGGGCAAGCCGGTGGCCAGGCATTTGATGCCCCGCCCGCAGTTTGTAGGCCCGGATTATGTAGAAGAAACCTGCTTTAACACCACCCGTGCGGCCGCCAACTTGATTTTTAGCCAAACGCTGGACCGCTGCCCGGATATCCGGGTGATTTTGGCGCATATGGGCGGCGCGCTGCCGTATTTGGCGTTCCGGCTGCAGATGTGCTACGACCGCTTGACGGCGCAGGGCACGGCGTTTGATGGGGCGGAGGGTTCCCCGCGGCGGATTGCGCACCCGATTTCCCATTACATTGCCCGCATGTATTACGATATTGCGTTATCGGCTGGCAAACCCGTGCTGGATACGCTAAACACACTGGCTCCGGGGCATATTTTGTTTGGCAGCGATTCTTTGTATATGTCCTTGCAGGAAGAACAGGCCTTTTTGCAGGCGTTTGAAACAGGGGTAGACGCCTCTTTGCAAAAGCAAATCAACCGGGAAAACGCGTTGGCGCTATTTGGGCAATATGCATAAACATACGCCGGATAGATACTCTATCCGGCGTAAATATTTGCTTTTATAACCGGAATTATGGTTGTTTTTACTGGCGCCGTTTGGCAAAAAACGATGCAAAACGGGGCAAAAGGCTTGTACACAAGCGGGAGAGAATGCATTCCAGCAGGCGCACCAGCGGGTAAGCAAGCGCCATAAGCACAGCGGTAACAACCGCCTGAAAAGCGTTTAAACGCACTAGGTCAAATTGGGGGCCAAACAGGATGATCGAACAGGCAAGCCCCAGCAGCATGCCCACACACAAAAGAATGCGCCAAAAACGCAGCGGCCTGCAAATTTCCACCAAAATGGCCAGCCCGCCTGCCGCAAGCAACAAGGTGCACATGGTGGAAAGCTGCGCGTGCGAAAACGAAAACCAGGCGCATACAGCCTGCGCGCCAAGCACCAGCAGCAAAATGGTAAAGCCTCCGGGGAACGCCCGGCCCAAAACTTTGGGCAAAAAGCGCCCGGTCACACGCGCGTCGTTGGGTTCCAGCGCCAGCACAAACGAGGGGATGCCGATGATAAACGCGCTTATAAGCGACAACTGCAATGGCGTAACCGGATAGGGGATGTTCACCAGCAGGGTGAGCAGCGACAAAAACAGCGAAAAAATATTTTTTACCAAAAACAACGCCGCCGCGCGCTCGATGTTGTTGATAACCCGCCGCCCTTCGGACACGATTTGGGGCATGCTGGCAAAATCGGAGTTTAACAGCACCAAATGCGCCGCCTGGCAGGCAGCCTCGCTGCCGGAAGCCATTGCGATACCCACATCGGCGTCCTTTAAAGCCAGAACATCGTTTACCCCGTCGCCGGTCATGCCAACGGTATGCCCCTGCTGTTTAAGCGCCTGGATAAGGGTGCGTTTTTGCTGCGGGGTTACGCGGCCAAAAACCGTATAGCGCCCGGCGGCGTTATACAATTCTTCATTAGTGTGCAGGGTGGTGGCGTCCACCCAGCGCTCGGCGCCTTCTATCTGCGCTTGGCGGGCAACGCTGGAAACGGTTAAGGGGTTGTCCCCAGAGATGACCTTGATGCTGACCCCCTGCTTGGCAAAATAAGCGAAAGTAGCAGGGGCTTGTTTGCGGATGGGGTTTGCCAAAACAAGCAGCGCCAAAGGGATTACCTGGCCGTTTAAGCGTACATCGTCTGCGATGGTCCCTTCCAATTTGGCCGCCAGCAGCACCCGGCAGCCCTGGCTTACATAGGCTTGGATGGTTTCTTTTAATTCGTTTAAGCCTTGGGGCAGCAAAATTTCCGGCGCGCCCACCAAAAAGGTGCCTTTTTCTTCAAAATGCATGGCGCTGTATTTGGTTTCCGAGGTAAACGGCAGGCTCCATGTGGGGGACAAAGAGGTGGCATGGCCGGCAAAATACGCTTGTAAGGCCTGTGCGGTGGCGTTTTGCCCTTTGGCATTTTGGTAAAATGTGGCCAAAACCGCTTGTATTTCCTCTTGGGATAGGGGGGATGTTGGCAAAATGCGGCAGTCTTGCACCTGCATATCCGGTTCGGTGATGGTGCCGGTTTTGTCCACACACAGCACGTCCACCCGCGCCAGGGTTTCTATGCAGCTCATCTCATGCACCAGGGTTTTGCTTTTGGATAAACGCAATACGCTTAAAGCCAGCGCCACGCTGGTAAGCAGGTACAACCCTTCGGGAATCATGCCGATTAAAGCGGCCACGGTGGAAATCACGGCGTTTTGGTACGGCATATGCAAAACAAACGCCTGTTTTAAAAACAGCAAAAGGCCAATGGGAACCAATATATAGCCGATTACGCGGATGAGCTTATCCAGCGAACGCATCATCTCGGATTTGTGCACGCGGGTTTCTTTTTTGGCTTCCAGCGTTAAGCGCGCGGCATACGACTGGCTGCCTACGCGCTCTAAACGCGCAAGGGCGCACCCGGCCACCACAAAAGAGCCCGACAGCAGCTCATCGCCGGGTTTTTTTACCACCGAATCGGATTCGCCGGTTAACAGCGATTCGTTTACCCGCAGCTGGCCGCTTACCAAAACCGCGTCGGCGCAGATTTGGTTGCCGGTGCTGAACTCTACAACATCATCGCGCACCGGCTCTTCGCTGTTGATGTTTTGGCGTTTGCCGTCGCGTATGACGCACACTTTTGGCGATGAAAGCACCGTTAATTTTTCCAGCGCCTTTTTTGAGCGGAGCTGTTGGATAATCCCAATGAGGATGTTGGCCGTTACAATGCCCAAAAACAGGGTGTTTTTATAGGAACCTACCAATATTAAGCAAACAGCCAAAACCACAAAAATGAGATTAAAAAAGGTAAACACATTGTCCCATACAATGCGCCCGGTGGTTTTAAACGGCGCTTGCACCGGCAAATTGGCATAGCCCTGCTGTGCAATATGCCTTGCCTGCCGGGAAGATAACCCTGTGGCGGGGTTGGCCAGAATGCGTTTGGGCTCATCGGCCATATAAGGGTTGTTTTGGTATTTCATCGGCACTCTCTCCATACATTTCTCTAAACAATAGCATAACGCATTTGGCGGCGGTGTTTCTTTCCTTTTTCTGAAACTTTTCTAAACCTATTGCAAATAAATGCCCAAAAGGCAGAGAGCTTATTTTGCCGGCCAAAGAGCTTTGGCATGTGCTTGCGAACTTGCTGGGCAGGCAAAGCGGGCATGGCTTTGATTGCGCAAATGCAAAACCCTTTGCAAGTGCTGCCAAACCCGCCGGCGCTTGTTTTGCCGCGTGCAACAAGCTCCCGCAAAAAGAAAAGCGGGCTGCTGCGCGCTTTTGGCACGGCGTAGGTTGTTTGCGGGTAGCGGGTAGCCAATGCTGCTTGCCATAGCCGGGCCGACGCTTATTTTTAGCCGCTAGCCCCCAAAAAGGGTACAAAAAAAGGCGGGTAGTTTATTTTCCGCCTTTTTTAATGGATGATGTTTTGGATTAAAGCAATTACGCTGGTAATGCCTAAGCTGTACAAAACCAAGGTAAACGGTTTGCCAAGCAGGATAATTATACAGAATTTTAGTGCTTTTATGGGGCTTACGCCTGCCAGCAGGCAAAGCTGGTCATCCGGCGCGCCGGGGACAAAAATGGCGATGGCAAACATCACATCGAACCCTTTTTTGCGTTTGTGCAGCCAATCGGTGCATTTTTGCATATTTTTTGAGCCAATCAAGCGTTTAATAAACGGTGTGCCAAAGCGCCTTGCCACAAAAAACGCAACAATGGAGCCCACACAAACCCCAATATAATTGTAAACAAACCCCAGCACCGGCCCAAAGGCAATTACACCGGCAATGCAGCCCAGCCCAAAGGGCATGATGGGAATCATTACCTGGATGATTTGCGCTATGATAAACACAATGGGCGCCGCAATGCGGTGGCGCTGCATAAACTGGGTAAACGCTTCGGGGGATTGGAAAATCCCGCTGGAAAACGCGTATACGATAAAAAGGATGGCTAAGCAAATACAGGCAACGGTAATGGCTTTTACAATCCAGTCGGTTTTGGCTGCACTGGGCGCTGTTGCCGCGCCAGAAGCCGTGTTCATGGGTTCTTTGTTGATACTTCTCATCCTTTCTGTTTTTTTATTTATTCTATCTTAAATGCAAATGCCGTATTCGTCAACCGTATAAACGTAAAGTTTAGAAAAGTGTAATGTTTTTTTGTAAAAAATGTGTGCTAAATACAAACAGCCTGCCACAAAAAGAGCAGGCTGTTCCAAATTATACGCCGTTTTGATACTGTTTTACCAAAGCCAGGATGCCCTCCAGGGTGCGAAACTGGGAAGGGTTTACCTGGGTGGGCTGTATTTCAATGCCGTATTCTTCCAAATCGGTTAAAAAGGTAATCATTGCCAAAGAATCCAGCAGGCCCGTTTCTATTAAATCCACGCCCGGGCTAAGCGCTTGCGGGCTGCCGCAGGCATTTGCCAATAACTGTTTTACGGTTTCTTCCATAAAATCGCTTCCTTTAGTTTGGTTTTATCGCATTTGCCGTTGGCGTTCAGCGGCAGCGCTTGCAAAATATGGATGCGGCTTGGCCACATATACCGCGGCAGCAAAGGCGCCAACGCGTTTTGCAGTTGGTTTTCTGTGCAGCTTTGGCATAAAGTAACGGCTGCGGCCAAACGCATTACCGCGCCTTGCGCGTTGCACAAGGGCAAAACCACCGCGTGTTCCACCTGGGGCAGGCTTTGCAGGGCGTTTTCGATTTCCCCCAGCTCTATGCGATAGCCTTTGTATTTTATCTGCCCGTCTTTGCGGCCTTTGCAGAACAAATACCCATCCTGGTATTTGCCGATATCGCCCGTGCGGTAATAGGTTTGGCCCCCCTGGGTATAAAAGCCGCCCGGACCGCCGTTTAAATAGCCGCCGGCCACGCTTTTGCCCGAAAGCACAATTTCGCCCCAAGCGCCCTCCTGCACGGGGGCAAGGGCATCGTTTAGCACCTGCACGTCCACCGCATGGCGCCCAGCCCTGCCAATGGGCAAACTTTCCAGCGCCAGCATTTGCGGGGTAATTTCCAAACCGGTTACGGCAACAGTGGCCTCGGTAGGGCCGTAAAGGTTTAGCAGATGGATGTTTTCAAAGCGGCTGAACAATTTTTCCACCACTTTTTTGGGCAGCGTTTCGCCGCAGAACAAAATGGTGTGCAGTTGCGGCAGCAGGGTTTTGCAAAAGGATTTGTCGCACAAACATAGCTGCATAAACGTAGGGGTGCATACCATCAAAGAAGGGGAGCTTTCTTTTAGCAGCGCAAACAGGCGGATAAAATCGCTTTGTTGGGCGCGGGTAGCGCCTACCAGGGTGTTTTGCCCCAGCAGGGAAAGAAAAATATCCGCCATCGAAAGGTCAAACGAAAACAGCGCCTGGTTGAATACCACCTGCCGGCGGGTATGGCGCACCGTTGGAAAGCGCATAAGCCACTGCAGGAAATTTTCCAGGTTTTCGTGGGTGATGGCCACCCCTTTTGGCTGGCCGGTGGAACCGGATGTAAACAGGATATACGCCGCTTGGCCGTGGGCTTGCGGCAGCGACCAGGGCCGGTTTTGCGAAAAGATTTCTTCCAGTTGGGCGTTTGTTAAAACCGCAAAACCCGGCATTTGCAGCGGTTCAACCGCCAAAAGCAGCCCGGCGCCGCTTTGCTTTAAAATGGTTTGTATGCGCGCTATGGGGTAGCTGCTGTCGCACGGCACATAAGCGCGCTTGCAGATTAAACAAGCCAAAAACGCCACCAGCATATGGCTTTGCTTGTACCCGTATACCGCCACTGGGCTTTGCCCTTGGGCTTGCAGATACCCGGCCAAACGCGTGGCCTTTTGGTAAAGCGCGCCGTAGGTTAAGCGCTCGTTTTCGCAAACGTAAAACAACCGGCCGGGCGCATTTTGGCAGTTTTGCAAAATGGTTTCTACAAACATGGCGTTTCCTCCCGCAATTGTTCAGGCGGTATGAGGGCAGGGTCGTACATCACCTTGGAATGGTTGCTCAACAACAATTCCTTGTTTAAAACCGCATTGCTTTGTTTATCAATGCAAAGGCGGTAAATTTGGCTTATGCGGAAATACTCCTCGCCCTCTTTGGCAAAGTGGTGGTTTTCTTCCACAATGCGGTAACGGTATGGAAAGGGCTTTTGCGAGCGCAGTTCGCCGTATAAATAGGTATCATCCAGCCAGATGCGCAGCTGTACAGGCTGGCCGGTGGTGTTTTGAAATTGATAATCCACATTTTTGTAAAACACCGATGTACCGGTGCCAAAAGGTACGCGGCGGCGGTCGTCGGGGAAAAGGGCATCGGAATGGTGGTGGATTTCGGTGACGGTTAAAGGCGAATTGAGGACAAGCCAATGGATTAAATTGGCAAGCTGGCACAGCCCGCCGCCGGTATCGGCCCGGAAACTGCCGGTGGCGATGACCAGCCCGGGCAAATACCCCTTTTGCGCGGTGGGTTTGCCCACGCAGCGCCAATAAGAAAAGGTTTCCCCCGGGTTTATGACCAGGCCGTCAATGGTTTGGGAGGCAATTTTTAGGTTTTGGATTTTGTTTTTTTGCAGCGTATCCTCCACCCCGTGGAGTTTGCGCATTAAAAGCGAACAATGCCCTTTGACAATATTGGGAAAATTTTCATAGCAAAAAGCCTTGGCAAAGTGCTTATGGGCCAAAATATCGCGCATATCGCGCAAAAGGTATTCTTTTGCAACCGATATTTTATAACATACCGGCCCGCGCTGGCAAAACAGTTTGCGTTGTGCCATTTTTATCCCCCCTTTGTGCTCCTTTATCATAATTCCATCACAAACATTATAACATATTGCTGCGAAAAAATATTGGAAAATTGCAAATTTTGTAGCATTTGATAAATTGTGCCTAACAAAAAGCACCCTTTGCACAAAAGGGCGCTTATTCTGAAAGCATAAAATCCAAAAAGCCCTGCTTAAGGCCGGCACATGCCAGGACTACAAAAGCAGCGGGCAGGCCTGCAGGCAAAAGGGGAAGGGGCTTGCCGCTTTTTTGCTTAAATGGCCCATACCGCCCGCATGGCGGCGCAGGATTTAGCGGCAAAGCCGGCAAACTGCGCTTAAGCCGGGGCGGCAAACCATATGCGGCAAGGGGCGCCACTGGGCAAAAGAAAAAGAGCTGCAAAAAACAGCTCTTGCTTACGTATTGGGGGTTGAGGGCAACAGGGATTGCGTTTGTTTGGCGCGCCGGTATTTTACAAAATTGGAAAGAAACCACAACGCAAACAACAGGCCAACCCTTATAAAAATGTTCCATAAAGGGAAAAAATAATCGTATTGGCAGGCAGTATCCAGCAGGGAAAAGGGGATTGTGCAAACCAAAACAGCTGCAATGGTGATCCCTAAGGCGCAAAACAAACGGGAAAATGGAACATGGGGATGGTTTTTATCAAACAAATGCAGCCAAAAAAGCCCCGCCCAGGTAAAAACCGCCAGACAAACGCTGCAAACAAGCTGTGTTGCTTGCCGCAGAGAGGCGCGCGCCAAAAAAACTTCGTGGTTTTGGCTGCCGGTGCGGGTTGCCTGCGCAAACGGCAGAAGCTGGTTGGTAAAAAACAGCATGCATGCCTGCACCAATATACCGGTTAACAACACGGCCACCAAAATAACGCCGGTAATTTTATAGCGTTTGTTTATTTTGTGTTTTTCCATGGGCCCACCTGCTTTCCATATGTTTGGCAATTGCGCATGCGCAGCAGCGATAGGAAAATGTTGTAGTCCACCTGCTTTTATTTTACCAGGTATTTGAAAATATGCAAGCGGGCGCATGTGGCTTATACTGGCGCAAGCCGTGTACCTTTCAGGCGCGGTGCGGCCGTTTACCGTTTTAAGTTGCCTGTGGCGGGGTTTTCCAAAAGCGTCCCGTCCTGCGCAAAACGCGAACCGTGGCAGGGGCAGTCCCAGGTGTGTTCATGCGGGTTCCATTTCAGTGCGCAGCCCATATGCGGGCAGCGCTTGGCGCTGGGGGTTACCAAGCTTATAACCGCTTGGGCGGCATTGACGGCCAGTTGCGGGCGCAGTATGCTTCTGGAGGGGGAAAACACCGGTGCATATGGGTTGGTTTTTTCCTGTACCAAGTCGCACAGCAGCTTAGCGGCAACCATAGAGGATGTCATGCCCCATTTGCCAAACCCGGTGGCAACGTATAAATGGCGGGTGCTTGCCGAATAAGGCCCGATATAAGCGATACCGTCCAAGGTCATACAGTCTTGGGCGGCCCAATGGTACCGTTGCTGCGCATGGGGGTACGCTTGTTTTGCAAAGGCATCCAGCTGCTGCCAGGCGCCGCTTTTTTGCCGGTGCGGTGGTCTGCCCCGCCTAAAAGCAGCAGATTTTGATAATTGCGAAAAGACATCCCGTTTCCCGCTTCGTCCACATACATCCCATTTACATCCGCAGCGTTTTCAAATGCCGCCACATACGACCGGCGCTGGTACATTTTTAAAAAATAGCTGCCATGCTTGTTTAAAAATGGGAAATGCGTAGCGACAATGATTTTTTTGGCAGTGATGGTTGCATGGCCGGTTAACGCTTTGGTGCCGGTAAGCTGTTTGACGGGGGTGTGTTCGTAAATGGCAAGCCCTTTGCAAAGGGCATATGCAAATTTTAATGGATGAAACTGCGCTTGGTTTGCAAATTTTACAGCGCCGGCTGTGGCAAAAGGCAAGGGGAGGTTTTGGGCAAACGAGGCGTGAAAACCCAGTTTTTCCAATGCCAGCAGTTCGTTTTCAATTTTTTGGCGGTTGTTCAGCGTGTAGACATAGGCGTCTTTTTCTTCAAAATCGCAGTCGATATTCCGGCACAATGCGCGGTATTGTTCCAACGCCGTTTGGTGCGCTTTTAAATACAGCGCGGCTTTTTCCAAGCCAAAACGCCGGATAAGCGTATGGTAAATTAGCCCGTGCTGAAAGGTGATTTTGGCGGTGGTGTTTTGGGTGGTTTTGCCGCAGATGGTTTGCGCTTCTGCCAGCACATAGGGCACGCCTGCCTGCTGGAGCATATATGCGCATAAAATGCCGGCCATGCCGCCGCCGATGATAAGCACGCCGGTTTGGATGTCGTGGTTTAAGCTTTCAAAAGCAGGACGGTTGGCTGTTTGTTCCCATAACGCTTGCATGGTGGTTCCTCCGCAAAAATATTTACCTATAGGGTGCGCTTTGCTGCGCATACTTATGCAAAAAAGGCGCGATGCCCCAAAAAGCGTTTGGCGGCGAATAGGGAAACTGCCGGTTTACAGGCGATGCGATTAAGCGGGGAAAGCGCCCCCATAACGCTGGAGAGACGGGTATGCTTTGCATTTAAACGCGGCATTGCCAAAATAAGTGCCCTTAAATGATAATAAAAGCGGGCACCTGTTTCTAGCAGACGCCCGCTTTTTTATATAACCAATTTTTACAAATAACGATCAATTTTTTGGGAACAGGCAATTGCCAAAGCGCCCGGCCCAATATGGCAGGATACGCTCAGGGAAAGGGGGTCCCGATAGGCGACTTTCATTCCCAGTTCCTCTTCAATCATCTTTTCAAAATCAACAGCCGCCGTTTCGTTGTGGGTGTGCGCCACATAAACCCGGACTTGCCCTCTGCCGCCAAAGCGCTCTTCAATGTCCTTGCGCATGGCTTTTATCATTGTGGCCCTGGCTTGTTTTTCGTTTCTTGCCTTTGCAAAAGCATCCAGTTTTTCCCCTTGGATTTGCAGCACAGGTTTCATTTGCAGCACCGTGGCGATTGCAGCGGCGGCAGGGGTTACCCGCCCGCCTTTTTTTAGATACTTGAGCGTATCCAGCATAATATAAATGCTGGATTCCAGCTTCACTTCTTCCAAAATCTCTTTGATTTCAGCGGCGGATTTTCCAGCGGCCACCAACTCCAAAGCATCCATAACCGATTGCCGCTGGGTAACGGAAATCCGTTGGTTGTTTACAACGGCAACCCGGCCGTCGTAATCTTCCGCCAGTGTTTTTGCCGTTGCACAGGAACCGGATAAGCCGCTTGACATAGGGATATGTACCAGTTCGTCGTATTCTTTCAAAATGTTGTCCCAAAGGTCAAGAATTGCCCCAACCATTGGCTGGGAAGTGGATATCTCCGCTTGGGTTTTCAGTTTTTGGTAAAAATCTGCTTGCGAAAGATTGATATCCTCATAAAATGTTTCGCCATTGATAATAAACGGCATGGGGAGGACAAAAACGCCAAGCTGTTTGGCCATCTGCTGTGTGATACCACTGTTGCTGTCGGTTACTACCGCAATTCGCTTTGACATAGATGAGCACCATTCCTCTTCTTTTTACAGATTTTATTTTTTAAGGGAGCCCATAAGGAAAATAACCGCCTGTTGGCATAATCCAAACGCCCGGCTAGAACTACGCCAGGTGATGGCGCACCGGGTGGTCAAGCCCGTGTGCCGGGGTGGGATTTGTTGGTCGATTATGGAATCCGCTTTGCAGTTTCAGGCGCCCTTTGGCTGGGGAAAACGGGGAATAGAAAAAGCCGCGGCCTCATTGCTGCCTTTTGGGAGGCATCAAAAACAAATAAATATTAGGGGGTTGCATTCGCAATGCGTTGTCTGACTGCTATGAAGAAATAGATACCTACTAAAAAACGTAAGAAAGAGCCTAATAAAAAACTGAGTCCGGAACGCCAATTGCGTCCAGACTCAGCCTGGCGGAGAGGGTGGGATTCGAACCCACGGCTCGTGAGAGTCACTGGTTTTCAAGACCAGCTCCTTAAACCGCTCGGACACCTCTCCAAAACCGCCCTTTTGCGACGAAAGCTATCATAACACAATTGCACCGCATCGTCAAGGCGATACGGTGCAATTTGCATGTATTGGAAGGAAAACCCATTTATTGCCGTGTGCGGTAGCCAAAAATGCTCATAGCAATGATGACGCAGATAATGGTTACGCCAACGTCGGCGAAAATGGCAAGGCCCATCGAAGCCGCCCCAAATACGCCCAACACCAACACGGCGATTTTGATAAAAATGGAGAAAACAATGTTAAAGCGCGCAATGCCCACCGTGCGTTTGGAAATTTTTACCGCATCGGTCAAAGGGGCCAAACTGCCCGAAACCAAAACCGCATCGGAAGCTTCAATGGCAGCGGCAGAACCCAGCCCCATGGAAATGCCCACGTCCGCGCTGGCAATCACAGGGGAATCGTTGATGCCGTCGCCGATGAAAGCCGTGGGCGAATAGGATTTGGAAAGCTCTTGGAACAGCGCCAGCTTGTGTTCGGGCAAAAGCTGGGCGTGGTAATCATCAATGCTGCAGGCCTGTGCCGCCAAGCGTGCGCTTTCTTCGTTGTCACCGGTAAGCATTACCATTTTTTCCACCCCCAGCGCATATAGGCTTCGGATGGTTTTTTGAGCGTCCGGCTTTACGGTATCGGCCAGCACGCAATATGCCAAAACCTGCTGGTTTTTGGCCAGATACACATTGGCAAAGGGCAAGCCCTGGGTATCAATGCCGTTTTGGGCAAGCAGCCGCGCGCTGCCGCACAGGTAAGTATCCTGGCCTTTTGTGCCTTTCATGCCGCAGCCCACCACTTCTTCCACATGGTCCATGGCAATATCCGCCACGCCTTGTTCTTTGCAAAAAGCGGCGACTGTAGTGGCGGAAGGATGGGTTGACTGCGACAATATGGCCTTGTAATAAGGCAGATGGTTTTCAATGGGTTCGCCGTTGAGCGAATCGATGGAAGAAACGGTGAGCTTGCCGCTGGTTAAAGTGCCGGTTTTGTCAAACGCAATGAGCTTGACATTTGCCAGCTTTTCGATATAGGGCGAGCCTTTGACAAGCACGCCGTGCTTAGAGCAAGCGCCGATACCGGAGAAAAAGGCCATCGGGATGGAAATGACCAGCGCGCATGGGCAGGCGGACACCAAAAATACCAGCGCGCGCATAATCCAGGTGTTCCAATCGCCAAGGCCCAGCAAAGGCGGCAGCACCGCTACCAGCAGGGCGCATACAATCACCAAAGGGGTGTAAATGCGGGCAAAGCGGGTGATAAACGCTTCGGTGGTTCCCTTTTGGCTGCGGGCCTGTTCCACCATGCGCACCACTTTTGCCGCCGCCGAATCGCCGGCCAAGCTGGTGGCCTGGCAGATAAGGGCGTTTTTTTGGTTGATATAGCCGGACAAAAGGGTGTCGTTGGGCATGGCTTCTACCGGCACGCTTTCGCCGGTAAGGGCGGAGGTATCCATCATAGAAGAGCCCGAAAGCACTTTGCAGTCCAGCGGTACGCGTTCAAAGGGACGCACCACAATGGTATCGCCCACCTGGATGGTATCGGCTTTCACCGTTACAATTTCGCCGTTTGGCTTTTGCAAATTGGCTTCATCCGGGCAGATGGCCATCAAATCCTGGATGTTTTTCTGCGAGCGGTTGGCTGCAAAATTTTCAAACTGCAGCCCCAGGCAGAACAAAATGGTCACCAGCGCCCCTTCAAAGGGTTCGTTGATGGCAAAAGCGGCGATGACCGCGATGCTCATCAAGGTTTCTTCGTCAAAATGCAGGGTAAACAGCCCTTTTATGCCGCAAACCAGCACTTCCCAGCCCATAATAAGGGTGCTGGCCGCGTAAAAGCACAGGGAAAGCACCCATTGGATATCGCTGGTTAAAAAGCCGCCGATGCATAAGGCCACGCTTGCCAATACCCGCAGCGGCATCCACTTGGAGGAAGCGTGTGAATGGCTGTGTTCGTGGTTGTGTTCATGGGTGTGTTCGTGTTGTTGCCCGTGTTCGTGGGTGTGGTGCTGCTGGCTGCAGCATGGGCAGCCCATGCCGCACTGCGCATTGGATTTGCTCATCATTTATTCCTCTCTTCCATAACATGTTCAATGCCCTGGGAAACAATGGCGTTAATATGGTCGTCATCCAGCGAATAAAACGCACTGCGCCCGCGCCTGCGCACGCGGATAAGCCGCGCGGCCTTTAACAGGCGCAGCTGGTGGGAAATGGCCGACTGGCCCATATTCAAAAACTGGGCCAAATCGCACACGCACATTTCGCCCACGTACAGCGCGCAGATGATGCGGATGCGGGTATGGTCGCCAAACAGCTTGAACAGTTCGGCCACTTCAAATAAGGTATCCGAATCGGGCATGTTGTTTTGCGCCTGGTGTATTTGCTCGGGATGGATTCGGTGTTCTTTGCACAACAGGTTTTTGTCATCCATAGGGGGAACCTCCTGTTTTTTGTATCGATCAATGTTAGATCCAGTTTACAATATATGAACATATATTCATATATTGATTTTATTATATACCGGGTATACGGACTTGTCAATAGCCCGCAGCACATTTTGGCAAAAACGGGCAAAAAAAACGCCCGCCGGTGCGGACGTTTGCGTTTGTGGCGCCCAATAAAGGCGCGCCCCTAAAAAATGAAAGACAGCCAAAGCGGGCAAAAGAGGCATAAGCGGGGCTGAAAAAGCGCCCGCCCCAAGAAAAAACCTGCTGGGCGCAGCGGCTTTTTAAACTGGGAAGATGCCCTGCAAAACCGCCGCCAACAGCAAGGCGGACGTTTGTATGGCGGGTTTGCGGCTGCTTGCATAAAGCGTTTTGCCCAAAGCATCCCCAGGCGCAAAAGGCGGCCGCTTTGCAAAATACACGGGCCAAACCCGCGCAAAACAGCCCCGCATGGCGGGAAAAACGCCCAATCCGGCGCGGGCCAACAGGGCAAGGGCGGCTTGATATGCACAACCGCTATTCCGGCAGGGTTTGCACTGTAGCAGGGTAGTAGTAATGTTCTAAAATTTCCACATAGGTTTTGCCCTGCCTTGCCATAAAGTCCGCGCCGTTTTGGCTTAACCCCACGCTGTGCCCATAACCATACACGGTAAGCAAGATGTTCTGCCCGGAAAAGGTCACTTCAAAATTGGCCGAACGCAAAGAGAGCAGCTCGCGGATTTCACGCCCGGTCAAGGTCAGGTTGGAAACCTTTGCCTGCAAAACGGTACCCGAATCCGAACGGGAGAGCACCTGTATCCACTCGGTGCCGATAGCGGGCGTTTGAAAATCCGGGTACTGGGCGGCAAATGCTGCGCAAAGCTGGTCATGGGTGTAGGTTTCATGGGAGGTATACCCCGCGGCCAAGCGGTCGCCAAAGCTTTCCTGGGGGGTTAAATAGGGCAGGGATTGTTCCCATACGTTTTCGCTCGATTCGGTATATCCCATCGAAATGGCATGGTAAGCGGCCAGAATGGGTTCGTTTTCGTACAAAACCAGCTGGCCGGATACCGCTTGGCAGGCTTGTTTCATTTTGGAATAGTAAATGGAAAACAAATCGCCGTACATTTCTTTGGCGGTTGCTTCGTCCACATAGGTCAGGTGGTTTTGAATATCCACCGAAAAGTCCGCGCCGTTTAAAGCAGGGTCGGGGTTTTCGGCGTTTTTTTGCTGTTTGTAAAGGGCGTATGTCACCGCGCTTACCGCCTGGGCTTTAATCGCTTCGGTGTGGTAGGTGGGGGGGATTTCCGCCATTACGGCGCCCAGCGCATATTCATCGGCCGAAACGGTAAACACCTTTTGCGAAGAAAGGTCCAGTATGGTAAACGAAATGTCCCCATAGCTGCCCAAAGCCTCTGCCAAGGGCACCGAAACGCTTTCTCCGCCGGATAGCGTGTTGGAAGATGACGGAAAAAAATCATTTTCCTGCAAATTGTTTGGGGAAGCCCCTAAATTCAAATTGATGAGCGGAATGCATAAAATACACAGAATAAACACCACGATAGCCGTTATTTTTATCTTCATAATCTGTTTTTCAACCTCTTTGCGGGGCGCGCCCATTGGGGGGCGAAACACCCGCGATGCCTTTCAATATGATGGATTTGAAAAATAAAATTGCAAATTTATAGAGATTTTACTTGACGAATGCCGCGCTTTTGGATATGATAGAACGTATAGTTATTTTGAATGGTGGTGGAAAGAATGCCTGTATTTACTCCTTATAATGAACTTCGCATACCGGATATCGATAACGATATCAAGATTTTATGCGAGGAATTCCGAAAATATAACTACATAGACCCCAGCAAGTATGAGCGCTACGGGGTGAAAAGAGGGCTTCGCAACCCCGACGGTTCGGGCGTGGTGGCAGGCCTTACACAAATTTGTAACGTACACGGCTATGTGCTAAACGAGGGGGAAAAGTCCCCGATTGACGGCGAGCTTATCTACCGCGGGTACGATATCCGCGATTTGGTGCAAGGGGTGATTGACGAAGACCGCTTTGGGTATGAAGAGGTCATCTGGCTGCTGCTGTTTGGCGCTTTGCCCACCGCAGACCAGATTGAGATGTTTAAATCGGTCATTGCCAAATACCGCGAGCTGCCCCATGAGTTTGCTGAAAACGTAATTATGAAAGCGGCATCGCCAAATATTATGAATAAGCTTGCACAATCGGTGCTGGCGTTGTATGCTTATGATGAACACGCAGAGGACCTTTCCTTGGAAAATGTCATGCGCCAGTGTATCGAGTTAATCGCTATGATACCCACCATTATGGTTACCGCTTACCAGGTTAAGCGGCGCGTGTACGACCATAAGAGCATGTATTTCCATCCCACAAAGCCGGAGCAGTCCATTGCCGAGAGCATTTTGCGCACCTTGCGCTCGGATAAAAAGTTCACCAGAGAAGAGGCAAAACTGCTGGACATCTGCTTGATGCTGCATGCCGAACACGGCGGCGGCAACAACTCCACCTTTGCCTGCCGGGTGCTTTCTTCTACGGGGACCGATACCTATTCGGCTATCTCGGGGGCCATTGGTTCGCTTAAAGGGCCGCGTCACGGCGGTGCGAACATCAAAGCGGTTGAGATGATTGAAGCGGCCAAACTGGGAATTAAAAACTGGAAAGACGATGATGAAGTAGAGCAGTTTTTGGAAAAATTGCTGCGCCGTGAAGCCGGCGACCATTCGGGTTTGATTTACGGCATGGGCCATGCCATTTACACCAAGTCCGACCCGCGCGCCGTTATACTAAAAGCCAACGCCAAAGCCCTTGCGTATGACCGCGATTTGGGCGATGAGTTTGAGTTAATCGAAGCCATCGAACGGCTGACGCCCCAAGCGTATGCCAAGGTGCGCGGCGAACAAAAGGTTATGTGCGCCAATGTGGATTTGTACTCGGGCCTTGTATATAAAATTCTGCGCATTCCGCAGGAAATGTATACGCCGTTGTTTGCGGTTTCGCGTATGGCTGGCTGGTGTGCACACCGCATTGAAGAGCTGACCAGCGGCGGCAAGATTATGCGCCCGGCTTACAAAGCAATCTGCAAGCCTGTTTCTTATGTTCCTCTGAGTGAAAGAGAAAACGGAAAGTGAGAAAAACCATGAGCAAGCGATTGTTTATGCTTTGCTGCACTGCGCTGTCGGTGCTGCTTTGCGTATGCCGTATCTATTCGATCTTGATGCTGACCGACGGGCAGACCGGTGCTTTAAGCGTTACCAATATCATTACCAGCTGCTTGTATATATTGCTGGTGGTAATGGTGGTGCTGGGCATTTTGCTCAACCGGCGCATCAATAAGCAGGGGCTGTGTTTTGATGTGATGACCAAACCGGTGGCTGTTTGCATGATGGTTGCCGGGGTGCTGGTGCTGTTTGCTTCCATTTGGCAGCTGTTTGCGGTTTTTTCCGGCGATTCTTTAAGCACCGGGGTAGTGGCCGCGGGTTTCTTTTCCGATGAATTGGGCGCGGCGATTACCAGCACGTTCCAAAAGGGCACTTTCTTTTTGGGGGCTGCCGCCGGCCTTGTGCTTATCGCCTATGGTTATGGCGCTATTTTAAGCGGCGGAAAGGCCTACCGGATGCATGCCGGATGGATGTTAGTGCCGGTTTTATGGGCGATTTTTGCCATGATGTTCGCCTTTTTGGAGCATGCGATGATTTTAAACCGTCCCGAAAGGCTTTTGCCGCTTTTGGCGCTGGTGGTTGCGGGGTATCTGCTGTTTTCGCTGGCGCGTATGGGCAGCGGGGTACAGTTTAGCAGGGGCAACCGGCGTATGATGCTGTGCTGCTTTTTCCAGATGATTCTGGCCATTTCCGCCCTGATTCCGCCGCTGTTCTGTTCGATGATTGTCAAAATCAACGGCTACAGCTTTTTGGATTATAAAAACCTTTCGGTTTTGGCAATGGGGATTTTGGCCGGCGGCATTTTGTTTGGCTGCCGCAGCTATTACCCCTCCAAAGACGAAGAAACCCTGCAGGATGCTTTGGCGCAGGCCGACCTGCAGCAAGATGGGCAGGCCCAGGAATAAATGAAATCTGTTTCAAAACCAGGCAGGGGTTCTTGCCTGGTTTTTTATTTTTTTACAAACGCGCCCTAAGTTTGGCAAAGCCGCCAAGGGCCTTTTTGCAAAGCAGCGCAACGGCGTTTTGTGCGTGCAGGCTCTGGGTATGCCAAGCAGCCGGAAACAAAGGCATAAAAAAATCCCCCTTCTTTGCAAAAAGAAAGGGGATTTGTTGTATTTTGCCGTTTATTTTTGGCTTTCGCTGTGTTTTACCGCCGCGCCGATAAAGCTTTTGAACAACGGGTGCGGGCGGTTGGGGCGGGATTTGAATTCCGGATGGAACTGTACGCCGATATACCACGGATGTTCCGGCAGCTCGATGATTTCCACCAAATGGTCATCGGGAGAAAGCCCAGCCAAACGCAGCCCGGCGTTTTCCAAATCCTTGCGGAAATCGTTGTTGAACTCGTATCTATGGCGATGGCGCTCGTAAATCAACGATTCGTTGTAAATCTCGCGCACCTTGGAATCCTCCGCCAGCTTGCAGGGGTAAAGGCCTAAGCGCATGGTGCCGCCTTTGTCCGAAACATTCACCTGGTCGGGCATCAAATCAATCACCGGATGGGGGGAAGAGGGGTCAAACTCAGTGGAGTTGGCGTCTTTATAGCCCAGCACATTGCGCGCATATTCCACAACCGCCATCTGCATGCCCAGGCAAATGCCAAAGAAGGGGATGTTATGGGTTCTGGCGTACTCAATGGCGTCAATTTTGCCCTGTGTGCCGCGTTCGCCAAACCCGCCGGGAATTAAGATGCCGTCTGCGTCTTTGAGCAGCTCGCAGGCATTTTGGTGGTTGATTTCTTCCGACGAAATCCATTCGATGTTCACAATCGCATCGTTTTCAATGCCGCCGTGGCGAAGCGCCTCGGCAACCGACAAATACGCGTCGGGCAGTTCTATGTATTTGCCCACCAAGGCGATGTTTACATGCTTGTGGGCGTTTTTGGCCTGGTTGACCATCTTAATCCATTCGGTCAAATCGGGTTTGCGGTTTTCCAGCATCAAATGCTTGCAGGCGGAATTGGCAAGGCCCTCTTCTTCCAGCATCATAGGCACTTCATACAAAGTGGGCGCTGTTAAATTCTGGATAACGTCATGGGAATCGATGTTGCAAAACAGCGCGATTTTTTTGCGCATATCCTCCGGGATTTCCAATTCGCTGCGGCAGACAATCACATTGGGCTGAATACCCAAGCTCAGCAGTTCTTTTACCGAATGCTGGGTGGGCTTGCTTTTGAGCTCGTTGGAACCGGCAATAAAGGGGACGAGGGTGACATGGATGAACATGACGTTGCCGCGGGGGTTTTCCGAATACACCTGGCGGGCAGCTTCCAAAAAGGGCTGGCTTTCAATGTCGCCCACGGTGCCGCCGATTTCGGTGATGACAATGTCGGTTTTCCCCTGGCGCCCTACGCGGTACATGCGCTCTTTAATCTCGTTGGTGATGTGGGGGATCACCTGGACAGTGCCGCCCAAATAGTCCCCGCGGCGCTCGCGCGTAATAACCGACCAATACACCCTGCCGGTTGTCACGTTGGAATTGATGGATAAATTTTCGTCAATAAAGCGCTCGTAATGGCCCAAATCCAGGTCGGTTTCCGCACCGTCGTCGGTCACGAATACCTCACCGTGCTGGTAAGGGCTCATGGTGCCGGGGTCCACGTTGATATAAGGGTCAAATTTCTGAATGGTCACGCGGTAGCCGCGCGCTTTTAATAGCCGGCCTAACGACGCCGCTGTTATGCCTTTGCCCAACCCGGAAACCACACCGCCGGTGACAAAAATATACTTTACATCCATGATAGTCCTCCTGCAATACCCGAAATAATCAAACAGTCAACAGCTTTTGACTCACACACTCTTTATTCTACTATTATTGACAGCAAAGGTCAAGGAACAAAACACAAGAATTTGCCGTATCCTGCAAAAACCAAAAGCCCTCCGAAAAGGGCTTTTTCATGCAAAATATTTTGGCGCATTTTACCAAAAACAGCATATGATAGTGCGTTTAAATAAACGGCGAATCGCAAACCTCCGCCAGCGCGATGTAAATAGGGGAAAAACGGTCGCGCAGGTAATCGGACACGCTTGAACACAGCATTGGCTCGTCGCTGGGGTCCAGAAGCTTTACGGTAAACGAAACGCTGGTGCCCTGCCCCGGAACCGACTGGATGTACACCGCGCCGCCGTGTTCGGATGCGATGCTTTTGACAATGGTAAGCCCCAGCCCCGCATTGGGGGACAAAGGCAGGTCGGGGTCGTAGCTGAAATAGGGGTTAAACACCTTGGGCAGCACCTCGGGCGGTATGCCGCTGCCATTGTCCGACACGGTGATTTTGGCAAAAGAGTCGGTGGTGGTAAGCGCCACGTGCACCCGCAAATCCTCTTTGCGGTTTTGGCAGGCGTTTAATATCAAATTCAAAAAGGCCAAGGTGAATTTTTCCACGTCCACTCGTGTGACAATCGGCTCGTCGGGCAGTTCAAAATCCAAAATAATCGAAGGGTTGGACAGCACCGAGCCCGCAGCCAGACAAAGGTTGCGGATTAAATCGGCGATGTCGCAGTCTTTGTAATGCAATTTGGCGTTGCCCGACATAAAATGGGTAAGCTCGGTTAAATTGACCGTATGGCGCAGCATTTTGTATAAATTCTGCGATAGCACTTCCACATATTCCAAAACCGGCTCGCCCCCCGGCTGGCGGCGCACAAAGTTGGCAATTGGCCCCAGCATGGAAAACGCCACCGTAAGCGGGGAGCGAAACTGGTTGCACAAAGCAAACACAATGCGCTCGTTGGACTGCGGGTCCAGCGCACAGGAGCTGTTGGTGTAATTGGGCAGGTGCACAATGACAAACGCCAGCGTATGGTCGGCTTCGTTGATGACCGGCTCGAAATTGATGACATTCTGCGAAAACGGCAGCCGCAAAATTTCGGCCGAGACCGTTTCGTTGTTTAGCAGCTTTTCGCCCAGCTTTTGGATGCTGTCATGCGAAAGCAGGGGTTCCAAGCCCGCGCCCAGCTGCAAATTGGTAAAACACTCGCTGGCCTTCTGGTTCATCCAGGTGACGGTCAAATCGGCAGACAAGGTGCATAAAGGCGTGGACAATACCGAATATAAATCGATTACCTTTTGGTAATACATTTGCGCATCGTTTGTGACCATTTTCTCACATCCTTTACAGTGCCCTGCCCAAGTTTTACCAATCTGTATTAAAATTGTAAATCAACATTATAATCGTTATTTAAACCATATTAAAATTGTAAATCAACATTATAATCGTTATTTAAACCATTCTACCATTTGCAGCAGACAAAGTAAACAACTTTTCAACTTTTGCACATATTCTGCGCGTGTTTTACAAAATACCGGGCAAATTGTTGTAGCCAAAGTGCGCAAACGCCAACAAGCGTTGGTACAAACAGCGGGTTTTTCCTTATGCTAAGCACAACAGGAACCATCGCAGGCGTTGTGCGTGAAAGAAATTTTGGCCAAGCGTTTAAGGCTTTGCCGCAAGCAAGCGGGCCTTACCCAATTGCAGGCGGCTGTCCACTGTGATATAATCCAATCAAACATATTCCGGCGCTGAAAGCGCTTGTGCGCCTGGTTGGCCTGTCCGGCGTCTCGCTGGATGATTTTACCGGGCGCACCGATAAACCGCAACGCAACTGCTAAAAGGGTCCTGCGTATAGTTTTGCAAAGTATAACACAAATTATCAAAAAAACCCTACAAAAATTTGTAAAAAGAATTTGAAAACCGCCCTTTTGCATGCTGTTTTGCCAAAAGCCTAGGGGTATTTGGCCGTTTTTTTAAAACCGCGCCGTTTGGAGCGCGCAAGGCTTTATTCGGCCCGCGCCAAAAAGGGGAGATGGAAGGATGAATCCAAACAAGGGGAAAACCATAGCGCTGCGTGTTTTTTCGGTTTTGCTTATGGCGTTTGCCATTGCCTTTGGGGTAACATACAACGGTTACTGCCTGGGGGACCATATTTTGGCGCAGCTGGGGTTAAAAGCGTGGTCGGACACAACGCAGGGGCTGCACTATACAGCGGTTTATGCGCTTATTTTGCTGTGGGCGGCGCTGTATTTGTTGTCTACAACCGCCAAAAGAAAAAAGCGGGCTTTTCAAAACGGAGTTGTACAAGGTGTGATTGCCCTGGTTTGCGCCGCTGTTTTGTTTTTGGCGTCATAAGCCTGCGGATGGCGGCGGGGTGCAGCGGTTGCCCCACAACCAGGTTTGCCCGTTGTTTGCAAAACGCCGCGGCAAAAGGGCAAAAAAACCTGCGCTTTTAAAGGAAAAAGCCTGTTGCAAGGGCAACAGCCACATAAAATTTTCCTTTTTTACGCGCAAGTTTGGACAATTTTTCTGGTTAAAAAAGTATCAAAGTTATTGTATAATGGCCGTTTTTGTTATAAAATAGAAGCAGAAACTAAATTTGGAGGTAACAAACGATGGCAATTAAAATTGGTATCAATGGCTTCGGCCGCATTGGCCGTCTGGTTTTCCGCGCAGGCTTAAAAAACCCGAATATTGAATTTGTAGGGATTAACGACCCTTTCATGACCCCGGATTATATGGCTTACATGCTCCGTTACGACACCATGCATGGCCGCTATGAGGGCGAAATCTCTTTCACCGATAATTCCATCATTGTAGATGGCAAGGAAGTAAAATTCTTTGCTTGCATGAACCCGGAAGAAATCCCGTGGAAAGACTGCGGCGCTGAGTACGTTGTAGAATCCACCGGCGTATTCACTACTGTTGACAAAGCTTCTGCCCACTTAAAAGCAGGCGCTAAAAAAGTGGTTATCTCGGCTCCTTCCAAAGACGCCCCGATGTTTGTTATGGGTGTAAACCAAGACAAATACACCACCGATATGAACGTGGTTTCCAATGCATCCTGCACCACCAACTGCTTGGCACCTTTGGCCAAAGTTATCAACGATGCATTTGGCATTAAAGACGGTTTGATGACCACCGTTCACTCCACCACCGCTACCCAGAAAACCGTTGACGGTCCTTCCAAGAAAGACTGGAGAGGCGGCCGCGCAGCTTCCGGTAACATCATTCCTTCTTCCACCGGCGCTGCAAAAGCAGTGGGCAAAGTTATCCCCGAACTCAACGGCAAACTCACCGGTATGTCCTTCCGTGTTCCTACTTTGGACGTATCCGTTGTGGACCTGACCGTAAACCTTGCCAAACCCGCTACCTATGAAGAAATCTGCAACGCTGTAAAAGCTGCTGTAGAGGGCCCGATGAAAGGCATTATGGATTACACCGACGAAGACGTTGTATCCTCTGACTTCCTGGGTGACCCGCACACCTCCATTTTCGATGCCAAAGCCGGTATCGCTTTGACCGACACCTTTGTCAAACTGGTTTCCTGGTATGACAACGAATGGGGTTATTCCAACAAGGTTTTGATGCTCATCGAGCACATGGCCGAAGTGGACAACAAATAACTGCCTTTACAGCATTGGGTGCCAAGCGCTTTTTAAGGCGCCAAGCACCGGTATAAACGCAAAACAAACGCCCTTTTTCCAAAGGGCGTTTTTGTTTTTGTGCGGCAATGTTGTTTGGGCAAATCTACACGCCACCCTTTGGGGAACTGGCGGCCTTAAAACAGCATATTTCCAAAGCTGTTGGTTTTATCCCGCCTGTATGGGCAAGCATAACGCAAACGAGCAAAGCGCTTCAAGCGCACAGGCAACAAATGGGGGGAACAGACCCCAAAATAGGCGGCGAAAAAAACAGGCGGGCAAAACAGCAGGCAATCACAGGCAAAAATCCCCCCCGGCCGAAAAAGCCAGGGGGAGAAAGGGGTTACGCCCCGTACTGGGCCAACAGTTCTTTGGCATACTCAAGGTTGATTTTGTTTTCTGCAACCATCTGTTCCACAATTTTTTCCAGCACTTCGCCGCTGGCGCCGGCGGTTGCCGCCAAATTGCGCGCATGGCGCGGCATATGCCCTTTTTGCAGCCCTTCGGTGGCAAGCGCCTTTAGGGCGGAAAGGTTTTGTAAAAGGCCGCAGGCAACCATTACCTGTGCCAGTTCGCAGGCAGACTGCACGCCCAAAATTTTCAGTGCAATCCCTGCTGTGGGGTGGATTTTGGTCGCGCCCCCCACAATGCCAACCGCCATGGGGAGTTCCAGGGTACCGCACAAATTGCCCTGCGTATCCTTTTCCCAGGTGGAAAGCGAGGTATACTGCCCGTGTATGGCCGCATAGGCGTGCGCGCCCGCTTCTACGGCGCGCAAATCGTTGCCGGTGGCCATTACAATGGGGGAAATGGCGTTCATAATCCCCTTGTTATGGGTGGCGGCCCGGAAGGGGTCGGCCTGCGCAAAGGCGGCGGTGATAACAATTTTATCCACAACGCTTTCACCGCCCACTACTTCCTGAGGGATGGTGGTTCTGGCGCGCACCAGGCGTTCCACCGCCAGGTTGGACAGGATGCGGGTATACGCTGTGCCGCCGGTGATTTCCTCCAGATATGGGGAGACCGCTTCAGCCATGGTGTTCACCGCATTGGCGCCCATGGCGTCCTTGGTATCCACTTTTAAATGCACTACCAGCATTTGGCCCACAGCGCTCGGCACAACGCGGGCATCCAAACCCACCATGCCGCCGCCAAAGCTTACCAAAACAGGATCCTGGGCATTGCACAGTTCGGTAATCTGCGCTTGGTGCTCGTATAGTTTGTTTTTGGCGCTGTGGATATCGGGAATATCCATAAGCATGACTTGGGCAATCATAACCGAGCCGGTATCGCTGGTGAATACGCCGCCGGTAAATGCGGACATATAACCCCCATAGCTGACCCCCAGCACTACCGACGGCTCTTCAAACGCCATCGGCACACAGTATTCCCTGCCGTTTACCACAACGCCCACCGCGCAGCCAAGCGGCAGGCTGTAGCGGCCGATGACGTTGTCAATCATGCTGTTGGCCTTTTCCATGCTCAGCGAATTGGCGTTTTGCAAAATGGCCGTTTCCTCTTGCGTAAGGCCGGCAGCCTGGGCAATCTGCTCCAGGCGCTCCTGTACGGGCAGCTTGCTAAAGGTTACAAAGTCGCTGGTTTTCACTTCAAAACACTCCTTTCCTTTGCAAGGCAAGCGCCGCGCTTAGCGCAGTTTCTGTGCGTGGGAGAAATCGCAGGCGTCCGAATACAAAAGCCGCTGTGCGCCGATGACCCCTTTGTTTTCCAGGTCGTACATGCCTTTGGCCACCTGGTAATAGGTAGGCATATCTTCCCATTGGGGTTCAAAAAACGCAACGCTGCCGTCGCATACGGTAAGCTGGGGCTGCATAAGTTCAAACGGATAGTCGTCCGGCTTTTGCCATTTGGGGTTGAAAACCGGGTAAGCGGCATCCGGCACCCCGCCCGAGCCGGTGCCGGGGATGTATTTAAAATTCATTTTGCCCTGGCTTTGGTTGATAATGCGCTGCATCCGTTCGCCGTCGGCGGCGGGCTTGTTGGTGTCCACCTGCATTTTCATAAACTGGAAATCCCAGCTGGAGGCCACCATGCGGTGCACGCCGTTTAATTTTTTAAACCGGGGCAAATCGCAGTAAATTTTGCAGTAGCCAAGCCCCTCGCGTCCGCCTACAATGGGGTCGCAGTGGTTTTCAAACAGCGCCAGCAGAAAATCACCGTAAAAATGGTCTATTTCGCCGTCAAAGCGCACCGGGATAGAATACTGCAGGATGCGATATGTGTTGCCGGCCAGCCAGCCGATGTTGGCAAATTCGGCGGCCATAACGGTAACCACCGGGTCAGTCAGCTTAAAAGGCTCTGGCAAAAGCGCTTCCAGCTGGGCAGGGTTGCTTTCAAACATTACAGTTAAGCATTCGGTATCGGCCGGCTGGTGCAGGCGGTACTTCATCTTTTCATAGTCGATGTGGTACCGTTGCGGCCCAAAATACACAGGGGATGAGTAAACCGAAATGGAATCGAACTGAAACGACATAAGAAAACCTCCTTATCCTGTTGTGCATAGGTGTTGGGTTGATGGGCAAAAAGCAGAAATTTGAGCGCATTCAAATTTCTTGATTCTAGTATATTTTGCCTTTCTGCGTATGTCAATGCGTGTAATTGCCAAATATTAAGCGCGTTTTCAGAAAATATACACATAAAAGTGCGGATTGCGGCTTTACAAAATTTGAATGCAACTAATTTTTTGCGGGCTTTTCTTAGGTTGACGCATCTGCAAAATTTTGGTATGCTTTTTGCAAATACAAATTGTTCCGAGGGAAAGCTATGAACACAAAACGCAGAAGAATTGTGGATACCGCCAGGGTATTGTTCCAGGAGCAGGGTTATGCCAAAACCACCATCACCCAGATTGTGGAGGCGTCGGGGTTCCAGCCGGGGAGCATATACCATTTTTTTAAAAACAAAGAAGAAATTTTTATGGCCACCGTGCTCGACCGCGAAATTGAGCTGCGGGAGATTATATCCCGCTACTACGAGCAAAACCACAAAGAGGTAGGCGGGGCGTATATTTACTGCATGATTTGTTATCTCATCTTTTATTCCTCCGAACATTACGACAATATGCTCGACTACAACTACTACAGCTACCATTTAAGCCGTGTCATTACCCAGATTTCCAAGCAGACCGCCGAACGCAACCTGCAGTGGTTTGCCCCAAAAGATGCGCCCAGCACCGTCTCGTACGAGCAGATGTACCAAAAAACGCTGGCCATGTCCGGGGTGATTTACGCCTTTCTCACCGATATCAAAAACCGCCATTACATCCCTTTCCGCAGCCGCATCCGCACCTTTTTTACCATCGCGCTGACAACCTACGGCGTTGCCCCCGAGGAGATAGCCCAAATGACCTGCGACGATGTGCTTGACAGTTTGGAATGCGACGCGCGCGCGATTCTGGACGGCTTTGGCAGCAGCACCTTAACAGGAACCATTGGTACGTAACACCGCTGCATACAACAGAACAGCCGGCCTTGCAAAAAGGCCGGCTGTTTTGTTTAAGCTAAGGCAGATACACATATTCGGGATCGCTTGCTTTGCCGGGGGCGGACCACACGCCTTTCTCGTTTATCCAACCGCGTTTTTTATCCTGTTTTAAGCGGTAGGGGTAAAGGAAATACCCCGGAAGGATGGAAACCGGGAAGCTCAGCACGCCAAGCACGGTATAGCCCATGGTAATCAAGGTAATTAAGCCGATTTGGTTGCCCACAATGGAAACCAGGGCAAAAAACACCGCGATGATGACCTTCCAAACAAAGGTGGATATTTTTCTCGTCCGTTTGGCAAACACCGGCGCCCAGCGTTCGGAAATACCGTACATATAGGTAACGGCGGTGCTTAATACGCAGGCGATGGCCAGCACGGCAAACATGTTTATCACAATGGGGGAAGTGCCCAGCAAACCGGTCATGGCATACAGCGTAGGCAACGCCTGGGAGGCGACCTCCGGCATAAGGCCGGCAAACAAAACCGTAAAAATAACCGTGCCCACAAAGCTGAGGATTGCATGCACCAAAGACGCCAGCAGCGACTGCCAACGGTGTTCGATGGATTCGGTGGCGCTGGGGACAATGGGGTTTGCCGCCGTCAGGCAGGAGCCGACGATGGTAATCATGGAATAAAAACCGTAAACGGGGTTAAAGCCAAAGTCGGCAAAGGATAATTTCTGGGCCATCCACTGCTGGGTAAGCGGCCATGCCGTTTGAAAGCCCGAAAAGCCCACATAAAACAATACAATTAAAATGGCAACGGTTAAAAACGTGCCGGTTGCGTTTAAAACTTTCATGCCGTATACCGCCAACAGCACCGAAGCCACTACAAACACGCAGGTGGTTATGGCGGTGGGAATGTTGTACAGGTATTCAAGGATGGAGCAGATGGTGGAGTTCATAGCCGCCATGCCCACAAAAGTTGCGCCGATGAAAAGCACATCGGTAAAGACGGAGATCACTTTGCGCATCACGCTGGTGCGCCATTGAATTTGAACCCTTTCAATAAAACTGTTCGGGCGGTAACGCCGGCAGGTTTCAAAGCCAATGTAGGTAGAGAAAAAGTTCAATACGCCAACAATCAGCGGCCCAATAAATACGCCAATCCATCCGCGGGTTAAAAAGTACTGAACCGTTTGCGTGCCGGCGGAATACCCGGGGCCGACATAACCGCTGAACATAACGCAGCCAAGCGCGATAGAAGTGTACAAACACTTGCCGATGCTGCTTTTGGATACACCTTTCATACCAAGCCCTACCTTTCTGTTTTGAATGTGATTTTGGTTTTACACAATGCGTGCTCTTTGCCCAACCGAAAACGAACCAAAAATTTGAATGCACTCAAATTTCAATTATAATGGTAAAATGTTTGTTTTTTGTTTTTAATGCATAAAATTTACAATTTATTCCTGTATTTATAATGATAAATGACGATATATACCGCTATAAAACCTATACTATATATTTTGGTTTATAAAAAGTTGAACGCAATTAAAAATGTTTGTAACCGGAACAAACCAGAAGGTGCAAATTTTTTCTACTGTTTGATAATAAAATTAGACAAAAATTAAAACATATAGTATAATATTTTATGCAATATTTTGAAAGGAGGGGGTGAAATATGCGGAAAATAGGGTTATTTTGTGTTATATTGGCGTTTATACTGCTTGGCGGCTGCCAAACCGGGGAAACAAACCCGTCATCCGGCGGGGAAGAAAGCTTTCCGACATCGCAAACAGTATCTGTCCCGGCGGTATCTAGTGAACCGGAAAGGCAGCAGTTTAGCTGTACACTGCGTATTGACGGGCAGAAATACACCGTTTTCAGCGACCAAATCGCCGAAGATTGTATCATCACCCTGCCAAAAGGCCATGGTGGGCAGGCCACCATCACCTTTGAGGACGAGATCACCGACCAAGTTTCGGTTTCGTTCCAGGAAAAAAGCGGGGAATCCATCTTTGTTTATGCCCAAAAAGCGGGTACGCATACCTTTTTGGTTTCCCTGCCGCAAGCGGACGGCACCTATGAATCATCGGTGGTTTGTCCTTATCCCGAACCGCTTATTAAGTTTGTGGGCAAATTCCAGCTTATCGTAGGCAGCGGGGAATACGAAGACACCCCGCAGGTGCTGCCGGATTATTTTACCTTTGAAAACGTAGAAAACGCCGATGCGCTGCGTTCGTACATCGTTCGGGACGATTTGCCGTATGAATTTTCCTTGGGCTGGATTATGCTGGAGGAATTTGTAAACATGCGCCTTGTGCCCAAAGAGGACGTGCCCAATGCGCAGCCTTTGCCGGTAGAATATCCCTTTACCGTGTGGGTGGAATACCAGGGGAATGCCGATTCGCTGCATGTCTCTGAAGAAGGGATTGTTTACAACGATATCCTTTACTACCCCAGCAATTTGGTGGCGCTGGAGGCGTTTTTAGAAAAAGACCAGGATCGGATTGCCACGCGGAAATACATCAATTTCAGCCAGCTGCTGAATGTTTCGGCCGACCAGGTAACCCGGATAATCTATGAAGTTTACCCCGGTATTGGAACCGAGCGAACACCGGAATTTTCCCGCATTTATCAAACCCAGGAGGAAATCGCACAGTATCTGGAAGAATTGGGCAGTTTGCCGGTGTATATCTGGCAGCCGGGGGATGAACGCCCGGATTTAAGCGGCGGGTACTCTTTTGAATGGACCATCCAGTTGCAAA
>CAJFVS010000017.1 GCA_904420505.1 Candidatus Alloruminococcus vanvlietii
AAGAGTGGCGTGAAAGAGAAATACGGCGTAGCCTTTATCGGCTACACCGTATCCTACATACCCCGACTGTCCTTAGCCACCTCTGGCCAACGCGCAGGAGTTTTTCGTTTGTTTTGGGGAACGCTTTTGCTTATAGACCAATAGACTGTGCGGCCAATGCGTTTATAATGTGAAAAACAATCCCCAAAGGAGGAATGTGCGATGAAACGAATTTTTACCATTTTGCTGGTTTGTGTGTTGGTTTTTGCGTTTGCCGCCTGCACTACAAGCGGGCAGGGCGCTGCGGGGCAAGATTCGCAGCAGCCGCAGCCATCTTCACAGCCTGCGTCCTCGCAGGAGAGCGCGCCGGCGCTTACGGCTGAACAAATCGCCCAGATGATTGATGAAAAACTGCCCCCTGCCCGCGAAATCACCAATATTTTCAACGGCACAGGGCTAGAGCATGAAGAACCCGCCGACCCGGCAGGGCAAACCGATGAAAACGGCCAGTGCTTTGTACCGGTTACAGAGGAAGCATACCAATCGGTGCAGGATATTACCCAAGCCACCGAAGCGGTGTTTACCAAAGCGTGCGCACAGCAGTATTTTTACCAGTATGCACTGCAAGGCCAGTATGCCCGCTATAAAGATGTTGACGGCAAATTGTATATCGACATCAACCAGGGCGGAACCAACAACGGCTTTAACTGGCTGACCGGCACTTTGTCCATTGTAGAGCAGGATGAAAACAAAATCATTGTCAAATGCGAGTATGTCAGCAATTACGGCGACAAAGGCGAAGGGGAACTGACCCTGGAAAAAGAAGACGGCGAATGGAAATTCGCATCCATGGTTTGATGCCATATGGCGTATTGCAAAAAAAAGCATCCGGAAATTTTCCGGATGCTTTTTTACTGTGTAAGGAAATCCAAAACTTCCTGCGCGCTGGAGGCCGTAAACACCGGCCCAAAAACGGCGGCGTCCTGCGCGCAATGGAACCCAAAGCCATAGGTAACGGCCAAAAAATCCAGGCCGCAGGCTTTGGCGCCCAAAGCGTCATTGGCGCTGTCCCCCACCAGCAAAACGGTGTGCGGGGCGGGGTTTCCCAGCTGTTTTAGCGCAAGGCGGATCACGTCCGCCTTGGTGGAAACACTGTCATCGTCGGATGCGCCGCAAACCGCGCTTAGATAGGGGCGCAGGCCAAAATAATCCATCATTTTATTGGCGGCCTCGTCTTGTTTCAGCGTGGCCACGCCGATGGTTACCCCCTGCGCATGCAGGCTTTGCAGCAGTTTTTCAATATCGGGGTAAATGGTGGACATCTGGTAGCCGTTTTGGTTGTAGCCTTTGTAAAAATCCGCCATCATCGGGTCAAGCATCTCTTCTTTGGCGCCAAACAAATCCCGGAACGAATCGCGCAGAAAAGGGCCGATGGTTTTTTTCAGCTGTTCGGAAGTAGGGGTGCCCAGCCCGTATTGCTTTACAATTTGCACCGTATAGGCAAACAGGCCCTCGCTTGTGTCGAACAGGGTGCCGTCCAAATCAAAAAGTACCGTTTTGTAGCGCATAAAGCGTCTCCTTTTTGCAAAATATCTGGGGTTATTGTAGCATATTCGCATTTGTTTTACAAATTCTGGCCCCAATCCGTATATGTACGGCCAAACGGCAACAGGATATTCCAATATCCGCTGCCCGCCAAATGCGGTTTTGGGGCAAAGGCGCCCGGCCAAGCCTTTTTGCGGCCGCCTTGCAAGGGGCCAAACCGCCTGCAAAATGCCTTATGTTGATGCACACAGGCAAATATGGTAAAATATGCTCGAGGATTGGGGAGAAAGTGGAAAATGAAATATTATTTTGTAATAAACCCTGCGGCGGGCACCGATTGGAAAAAAGCCTGGCTTTTAAACGAGATTGAAACCTATTTTGCGAATACACCCCAGGAACATGAGGTGTATGTCACCCAGGGCGTGATGGACGCATGCCAATATACCAAACGCATCTGCCAGCAGGCAAAGGGGGAAATCCGTATTTTTGCCTGCGGGGGCGACGGCACTTTAAACGAGGTAGTCAACGGGGCCAAAGGGTATCCAAATGTGCAAATCGGGGTGATCCCCTGCGGCACCGGAAACGATTTTGTAAAAAATTTTGGGGCAGAAAGCCTGTTTTGGGACATTGCCGCCCAAATTGCCGCCCCTTGCCAAAAGGTGGATGTGCTGGAGGTGGACGGCCGGCGGGTGATGAACATCTGCAACATAGGGTTTGATGCGGACGTGGCCTACCATATGCGCAAATTCAAACGCCTGGGCAGGGCGGCGTATACATTGTCCATCGCCTATTGCCTGTTTAAGCGTTTGGGCATGCATTTGGATGTGGGCATCGACCAGAACGAGCAGCAGGCCGAACAGGCGCTTTTGTGCGTGCTGGGCAACGGCTTTTGCTACGGTGGGCAATACAAAGGGGCGCCGCTTGCATCGGTGTTTGACGGCAAGATTGATTTATGCTTAATCCGCAAGCTTTCGCGGCTGCGCTTTGCCAGGTTTGTAGGGCGCTACAAACGCGGCGAACACATTGAAGACCCCGGTCTGCGCGACCTTTTGCTGTATAAAACCTGCCGGGAAGTGACCATTTCTTCCCCCAAAGTGTTTTCCATCTGCTTGGACGGCGAGGTGTTTAGGCGGGACCATACCCGCATACGGCTTATCCGGCAGGGCGTGTGTTTTGTCGTTCCGGCACCGGTAAAGGGGTAAGAAAACCTGTGTTTGGGTGCATGGAAAAACACCGTTTTACCCATACTGAACATAAAAACACCGGCAATTGTGGAGGAAATACCATGTATCAAAAAAACAAATCGGTTTCGGGCGTTATGATTTTTTGCGTGCTGCTGTGCGGCTTAATTGTTCTGGGCGTGCTGGCCGGCTGCTATTATTATTTAAGCGCCAAGCAGCCAGCCGGGCAAACCCAACCGGATTCTTCCGGCAGCGGCAGTTTGTCCGGGGCGTCTTCCAGCGAGGGGGCGCTGCTGGTAGCGCGTTCGGGCAACGAAGTGATGGACGCGTATTATACCCAGGCGCTTGCAATGCTGGCAAACATGACATTGGAAGAAAAAATAGGGCAGATGCTCATTGCCCGGTGCGACAGGGAAGAAGCCCTTTCGCAGATTGCACAGTACCATCCGGGCGGTTTTACCTTATACGGCGAGGATTTTGAAGGGCGCACCCGGCAGGAAGTGATTGACACAATTGCTTCCTACCAGCAGGCAAGCACTATCCCGATGTTTATTGCCACCGATGAAGAAGGCGGCGAAATTGTGCGCGCCAGCCGCTACCTGCGCGACACCCCGTTTTTAAGCCCGCAGCAACTGTATGCGCAGGGCGGGATGGACGCCATTGTGGAAGACGCAAAAGAAAAATCGGCTTTTTTGCAGGAGCTGGGCATCAATTTGAATTTTGCCCCGGTAGCGGATGTTTCGGTGGATGAAAACGATTATATTTACAGCCGCACGTTCGGGCAGGATGCCGAAGCGACCGCTGCGTACATACAGGCGGTTGTAACAGCCATGAACGAAGCCAATATGCCTTCAGTACTTAAGCATTTTCCGGGTTATGGCAACAACCAGGACACCCACACCGGCATAGCGGAGGACAACCGGCCGCTGGAAAACTTTTATTCTTCCGATTTTTTGCCCTTTCGGGCGGGAATAGAAGCCAATTGCTTAAGCATTTTGGTTTCGCATAACATTGTGGATTGCATGGATGAACAATACCCCGCGTCGCTTTCTGCCAATGTGCACAATATCCTGCGGGAGGATTTGGGCTTTCAAGGCGTAATTATGACCGACGACCTTGGCATGGACGCCATAAAATTGTACACACAGGGGCAAAATCCGGCTGTGCAGGCGGTAATTGCCGGAAACGATATTCTTCTCACCTCCGATATACAAGGCTCTTTTTCGGCCATTTTGCAGGCTGTAGAAGAAGGAACCATTTCGCAGCAGCGCATTGACCAATCGGTTTTGCGCATTTTGGAGATGAAATATGTCTATAGCATTTTGCAATAAAAACAACGCCGCCAAATCAACCAGAAAAAAAGCCTTTGCAGGCGTGGCGTACAGGGCCTTATAAAAAGGGCCGCACCCGCTGCGGTTAGGGGGGAAAGCCATGGAATACAAGGTAAATGACCAAACGCTTAGCGCCAAGGCATTTTTGGCGTTTGCAAACCAAATATGGCCCGGCAGCTATGATGAGGCGAAAACCCAGGCGGCGCTGGCGAAAACCTGCAACATCACCGCTTACGACGGCGGGCGGCTGGTTGGCTGCCTGCGCATTTTAACCGACGGGTATTTTTTTGGCACCATTACCGAGCTGCTGGTTTTGCCAAGCTACCAAAAACACGGAATAGGCAGCAAGCTATTGACCCTGGCCAAAGAAAACACCCCCACTATGCTGTATTTTGGCGCGCAGCCAGGGGTGGAGCCTTTTTATGAGAAAAACGGGTGCCAAAAGGGGTTGGCGTCTTACACAATTGCCCCCAAACGGGATGCTAAGGCCTGATTTTGCCCATTTTTCTGCACGAAATGGAATGGCTGAGACTGTATAAAAAAGAAAGCAAACCTAAAAAAGCAAAGCACAAATAATATGTGCTTTGCTTTTTGATTGGATAGCCTTTTTGGAAAGAGAGCAAACTTACTTGTTCATCTTTTGCAAAACGCTCATCACTTCGTCGATTTTTTCTTCTGCTTTTTGCTCGTTCCCACTTTGGAAAGCGTCCATCACGCAGCTTTGCAGGTGCGCGCGCAGGATTTCCTGGTTGATGCGCGCCAAAATCGATTCGGTGGCCATCACCTGGTTGGAAATGTCAATGCAGTAGCGGTCTTCTTCTACCATTTTCAAAATGCCGTCAATCTGCCCGCGTGCGGTTTTCAGCAAGCGGGTGACACGGCTGCGGTCGGCTTTCATTGCTCCCCACCCGCCTTATGCGATGGACACAACCGTGTAGCCGGCGTCGGTTACGGCTTTGGTCAGCACTTCGTCCGAAACATCCTGGCTTAAGGTGATGTAGGCGCATTTGTCTTCCAGGCTTACAGTGGCGCTTACCCCGTCGATGGCGTTTAACGCCTGGTCTACGCGCCCTGTGCAGTGGGCGCACATCATGCCGTCAATCTTCATGGTTTTTTTCATAAGATTCTCTCCTTGTCGTTCTTCTTCAATTGCCGTTGTTACAACCGGCTGGGATTGGGTATTTATTTTCATGCGGTGGGGCTTAAACCATTTGAGCCTTAACGCATTGGAAACCACGCAAACCGAGCTTAAGCTCATGGCGGCGGCGGCGAACATGGGGTTTAAGCGAAGCCCAGCCCAAATGAATACGCCGGCTGCCAGCGGGATGCCGATGGAATTGTAAAAGAATGCCCAGAATAAGTTTTCTTTGATGTTGCGGATGACCGCGCGGCTTAAGTGGATGGCCGTTACCGCGTCAAGCAGGTCGGACTTCATGAGAACAATGTCGGCCGATTCCATGGCGATGTCGGTGCCAGCACCTATGGCGATGCCGACGTCTGCGCGGACCAAAGCGGGGGCGTCGTTGATGCCGTCGCCCACCATGGCGACCTTTTTGCCCGCTTGCTGCAATTTGCGGATTTCAGCTTCTTTATCCTGCGGCATCACCTCGGCGATGACGTTGGTAAGCCCCAATTGGCGCTGGATGGCGCCTGCGGTTTTTTTGTTGTCGCCGGTGAGCATCACCACGTCGATGTGCATTTCTTTGAGTTCGTTGATGGCCTGCAGGCTGGTGGGTTTTACAGGGTCTGCCACGGCGATAAAGCCCAAAAGGGTGTTTTCTTTGGCAAAGTACAAGGGGGTTTTGCCGTCTTCTGCCAAGGCGGAGGCTTTGGCTACATATTCGCCCATCTGTACGTTTTGGGCGCTCATCAACTTTAAGTTGCCTGCAAAATATGTGGCGCCGTCCATCTTGGCGCGCACGCCCTGGCCGACCAGCGCTTCAAAATCCGAAACCGGGGAAAGAAAGATGTTCTCTTCCTGGGCTTTTTCCAAAATGGCTTCGGCCAGCGGGTGCTCGGAGGATTTTTCGATAGAGGCGGCAATTTTCAGCAACTCCTGTTCGCCAACGCCCTGCGCGGTGACGATATCGGTCACCTTGGGCTTGCCGCTGGTGATGGTGCCGGTTTTGTCCAGCACAACGGTGTCTACCTTGTGGGCGGTTTCCAGCGCCTCGGCGGATTTGATTAAAATGCCGTTTTCCGCCCCCTTGCCGGTGCCCACCATAATGGCCACCGGGGTGGCAAGCCCTAAGGCGCACGGGCAGGAGATAACCAGCACCGAAATGCCGATGGACAAGGCAAAATCAAAGCTTTGGCCCAAAAGCAGCCACACGATGGTGGCGATAACGGCAATGGTGATCACCACCGGCACAAACACGCCGCTTACTTTATCGGCCAGCTTGGCAATGGGGGCTTTGGTGGCGTTGGTGTCCTCCACAAGCTGAATAATCTGGGCCAGGGTGGTGTCGTCACCCACCTTGGTGGCTTTCATAAGGAAATGCCCTTGCTTGTTAATCGTTGCGGCCAGCACCTTGTCGTCCACATTTTTTTCCACCGGTATGCTTTCGCCGGTCAGAGCCGATTCATCCACCGAAGAAGCGCCCTGTACAATCACACCGTCCACCGGGATGCTTTGGCCGGGTTTGATTACCAAAATGTCGCCGATAGCGACATCTTCCACCGGAATTTCGCTTTCCACCCCGTCGCGCAGCACAACAGCGGTTTTGGGGGCCAAATCCATCAATTTGGTAATGGCCTCGCTGGTTTTGCCTTTGGAACGGGTTTCCAGATATTTGCCCAGGGTAATGAGGGCCAAAATCATGGCGGCGGATTCAAAATACAAATCCATAGCGGTGCTCATGGCGATTTCCATATTGCCGTGGCCCAAGCCGTAGCCGATTTTGTAGATGGAATAAATACCGTAAACCAGCGCCGCCGAGGAGCCGATGGCAATGAGCGAATCCATGTTGGGCGAGCCTTTGAACAGGGTTTTAAAGCCCACCTGGTAGTATTTGCGGTTGACATACACCACCGGCAGGGTGAGCAAGAACTGGGTAAAGGCAAACACCAGGGTATTTTCATTCCCCAGCAGGATAGAGGGCAGAGGAAAGCCCATCATATGCCCCATGGAAATGTACATAAGCGGGATTAAAAAAGCAAAGGAAACGATGAGACGGAATTTCATGTTTTTCATCTGCTCTTTTATCGGGTCGGCCGCCGGGGTCTGCTGTGCGGCTTTTTTCTTGGTATGCACGCTGGCGCCATAGCCGGACTGAATGACGGCCTCGATGATTGCTTGGTCGTTTAAAACGTTGGGGTCGTAGTCCACGCTCATAGAGTTGGACAACAAATTTACACTAACCGTTTGCACGCCTTCAAGCTTTCGCACGCTTTTTTCCACGTGGGCCGAACAAGCTGAACAGGTCATGCCGGTAACATCAAATTTTTGGTTCATGGAAGTATCACACCCTTTCACGATACACCCCATACGGGAGGGGGGTGTCTGTAGTTATAGAATACCCCAGGGGGGTGTATTTGTCAATAGCCCTGCGAAAATTTTTTCTTGACAATCGCTTTAAAGCGGTATATGATAAAAGCAACTTATCTGGAAAAGGAGAAACGCAATGGTACGCAGCCAGCATCAATACAGCTATTATTGCTATTACCTGGGCTATTTTTATAGCGTGGGCAATTTGTGCTGCGAAAATACCATCTTACCTTGCTAGATTACGGAATTTTTTGAAAAGATGCAAGCAGGCCGGTACTTTCGTGCAAAGTACCGGCTTTTTTGTTTGCCAAAAAAGGAGAGGCCAGCATGATTATTATTTTAAAAGAAAACCAGCCAAAACAAAAAGTAGAAGAATTTATCAAAGGGTTTGAAAGCCAAGGCTTTACCGTGCACCGCTCGCAGGGCGTGCATACGCTGCTTTTGGGGCTGGTGGGCGATACCACCAAGCTCAACATCGAAACCATCCAGGCAAACGATTTGGTGGCCGAAGTCAAGCGCATCCAGGAGCCTTACAAAAACGCCAACCGCAAATTCCACCCCGAGGATACGGTGATCGACATCGCCGGGCACAAAATCGGCAAGGGCCATTTTATTATGATTTCCGGGCCCTGTTCGGTGGAAAGCGAAGAGCAGATAACCCTAGTGGCCGAAAAGGTAAAGGCGTCGGGCGCCTCGATGCTGCGCGGTGGCGCTTTTAAGCCGCGCACTTCGCCCTACTCGTTCCAGGGGCTGCGCGCCCAGGGATTGGAAATGCTGCAGGCAGCGCGCGGGAAAACCCATATGCCCATTGTAACCGAGATTATGAACACCAGCCATATCCCCCTGTTTGAGGATGTGGATATCATCCAGGTGGGGGCGCGCAACATGCAGAATTTTGAGCTTTTGCGTGAATTGGGGCACCTGCGCAAACCCATTTTATTAAAGCGCGGGCTTGCCAACACCCTGGAAGAACTGCTTATGAGCGCCGAATACATCATGGCCGGGGGGAATGAAAACGTTATTTTGTGCGAAAGGGGCATCCGCACGTTTGAAACTTCAACGCGCAACACGCTGGATATTTCTGCGGTGCCGATGCTCAAAAAGCTGTCCCATCTGCCGGTAGTGGTAGACCCCTCCCACGCGGCAGGCATTGCCTGGATGGTAGAACCGCTTGCCATGGCTGCCATTGCCGCCGGCGCGGACGGTTTGATGGTGGAAGTGCACAACGACCCCAAACACGCGCTGTCCGACGGCGCGCAGTCGCTTACCCCCGAACAGTTTGACATGCTTATGCAAAAGGTAAAAGCGGCCACTGCCTTTTTTGGCAAAACCTTGAATTGATGGGTGCAAATCCGCTTTCTTTTTTTAATAATTTCCGCTATCATAATAATGAGACGTTGTGCAAAGCGCGGGCTTGCCGGGGCCGCGTTTAGGCGGCTTCAAAAGCAGTAGACGCTTGGGCGTTTTGTTGCTTTGGGCCGTTTTGCCAGCGCTATTTTGGCTGTTTTTTCCGCCGGTGCGTTCCCAAAGGGGCACTTGCAAGCGCTGTGCGCGGCGGCGGGCTGCCGCAAAAAACATAAGGGAGGCGCCTTTTATGAAAAAAGAAATTGAAGTGTTCGATTATGCCAAAGAAATTACCCAGGCCATTGGAAAGGGCATTTTGCTTACCACCAAAGCCGGGGATAAGGTAAACAGCATGACCATTGGGTGGGGCACCCTTGGAATCGAATGGGGCACCCCCATTTTTACCGTGTTTGTGCGCGAAAACCGCTTTACCAAACAGCTTTTGGACCAAAACCCCGAGTTTACCATCAACATCCCGTATGGGGAGGTAGATAAGCAGATTTTAGGCGTTTGTGGGACCAAATCCGGGCGTGACTGCGACAAAATTGCACAGTTGGGCCTTACTTTGGTAGAGGGGGAAAAGGTTTCGGTGCCGGCCATTTTGCAGCTGCCCCTAACGCTGGAATGCAAGGTTGTTTACGCCCAAAAGCAGGATGAACACGCCGTGGCGGACGAATACAAGAAAAAGTATTATCCCGCCGATGTGGATTCGAGCTTTAGCGGGGCAAACCGCGATTACCACACCGCTTATTACGGCAAAATTGTAGCCGCTTATATTCTGTAAAAGAAAAGCACGCCCAATAAAAAAGCCCTTCCGGTACAAACCGGGAGGGTTTTGTTTTTGTTACAGCCCCAGCAGGCGTTTGGCATTGGCAGAATAAATCTGTTCTTTTTGCCGGTCCGAAAGGGCGGTCTGTTCCACAAGCGCAAACATCTGGTCGGAAGGCGCCCAGGGGCAGTCGCTGCCAAACAAAACGCGTTCGCTTCCAAAGGCCAGAATATTGCGCGTCAGGGTGGAAGGGTCGTAATAATGGCAGGTAAAAGCGGTGTCAAAAAACAGGTTTTCGTATTTTTTTAAGGCAAAGCGTTCGGCTTCGTCCACCATGAAGCCTCCCATGTGCGCGGCGATAATGGTCAAATGGGGGAACGCCTGCGCTACTTTTGCAATACGAAGCGGGGTGGCATGGATAAAATAGGGAGAATACGGGTCGTACCCGGTGTGAAACACCACCGGCATGTCCAGCTGCTGGCAAACCTCATACACCGGGAAAATCTTAGGGTCATCCGGGCAAAAGCCCTGGTGGTCGGGGTGAAACTTTAGCCCCTTTAACCCCAGTTCGTTTTTGATGCGGTAGACTTCCTCAACTTTGTTGGGGGCGTCCGGGTGCACCGAGCCAAACGAAAGGATATTCCCATGGTTATGGCGGGCTGCGAAGTTGTTTACATTGGTTTGCTGTTTGGGGTTGGTGGCAATGTTGAGCATTACCCCCAAATCCACCCTCCAGCTTTCCAGCAGCTGCCGGGTGGCGGAGATGGTGCCGTCGGTATAGTTTTGGATACGCGCCGCGCCCTGCAGTTTGCCGATGGCATAGTTGGCAATGCGCTGGGGGAAAGCGTGTATATGGAAATCGATAAGCATGTAAGAATTCTCCTTGTTAATTGAATGCAACGGTGTTTTGCGCAAACAGCCGCCCCACCATCTGCGCAAGGCCCTGGTTTTGGGGCAAAGCCAGGGAGGGGTCTTGCTGTAAAATGGCTTTGGCAAGTTCCTGGGCGCGCTGCAACGTGTCCATGTCCTCTAGCATATTGGCAATTTTTAAAGAGGGCAGCCCGTGCTGGCGGGAACCAAAGAATTCACCTGGCCCGCGCAGGCGCAAATCCTGCTGGGAAAGGGCAAAACCGTCGGACGTTTGGCACAGGATTTTCAATCGGCGGCGGGTTTCTTCGTTTTTGCTGTCGGACACCAGGATGCAAAAAGATTCCCACTGGCCGCGCCCAACCCGCCCGCGAAGCTGGTGCAGCTGCGAAAGGCCGAAGCGCTCGGCGTTTTCAATCATCATAATCACGGCGTTGGGCACGTCCACCCCCACCTCGATGACGGTGGTGGCCAGCAAAACATCCGTTTCGCCGCTTGCAAACGCGCGCATAGCCGCTTCTTTTTGGGCGGCTTTTACCTTGCCGTGCAAAACGTCCAGGCGGTAGTCTTTTAGCTGCGGGCCGGCGATTTTTTGCGCGTATTCGGCAACCGAAAGCATTTTAACAGGGGTTTGGCTTTCGTCCTGCGCTTCAATAAGCGGGCAGACAATATACGCCTGGCGCCCTTGCTGCAAATGCTTTTTGATAAACCCAAACGCGCGCTCGCGCTTGGAAGAATCAATCAAATAGGTTTTTACCGTTTGGCGGCCGGGAGGCATTTGGTCCAAAACAGAAATGTCCAAATCACCGTACACCATAAGGGCCATGGTGCGCGGTATAGGGGTAGCGGACATAACCAGCGTGTGCGGCTGGTTGCCTTTTTGAAAAAATTTGGCGCGCTGGGAAACCCCAAACCGGTGCTGTTCATCGGTGATGATAAGCCCCAAGTTGGCAAAGGTTACCTGGTCGGTTAATATGGTGTGGGTGCCCACCAAAAGCTGAGTTTCCCCGCTTGCCAGGGCTGCGAGCACTTCTTTTTTCTCCTTGGCTTTGGTAGAGCCGGTGAGCAACCCGACATGTATTCCCATGGGGGCCAAAAGCGTTTGCAGCGAGCGCATATGCTGTTCGGCCAGTATTTCGGTAGGGGCCATCAACGCCGCCTGGTAGCCGTTTTTGATGGCATATACGCACACCGCGGCGGCAACCAGCGTTTTACCCGAACCAACATCCCCCTGCAAAAGCCGGTTCATGGGGATTTCCCGCTGCATATCGGCTATGCATTCTTCCACACAGCGGCGCTGGGCATCGGTAGGGAAATAGGGAAGCAGATTCCAAAATTCTTCGATGGAAAGCGGGCGCATATGCACCGGCGTTGTTTGGCGGTTGCGCGCTTTTAAACGCAAAAGGCCCAGCTGCAGGGTTAAAAGCTCGTCAAAAATCAAGCGTTTTTTGGCCGTTGCCAGCGCCTGGCTGCTTTGGGGAAAATGGATATTCTGCATGGCGTACCAAAGCGGGCATAACTGCTCGCCGGTTTGGATTTGCCGGGGCAAAGGGTCTTGCATTTCCCCGTTGACAAGCGCCAAAGCCGCGCGCACATGGCTGGAAATGATATTGGAAGTAAGCCCCTGGGTAAGCGCATAAACGGGTTTGAGGGGGATTTTTGCGTCCGCCTTGACAAACATGGGGGAGGACATCTCCCGCCGCAAAAGATTGCCGCTTATCTTGCCGTAGAACAGGTATTCTTCCTCTTCATGCAGCTGGTCTACCAAAAAGCGGCTGTTAAAAAAGGTGATGGTAAGCGGGGTAAAATCGCTTACAGCCTGCACCTTAAACACCGATAAATTACCTCGGATGCGCTGTTCACGCCCTTTTTTGGTGATTTGGGCTTTGATGCAGCAAACCTGGCCGGGCTGGGCCTGCAACAAAGGGGTGATGTTGGAAAAGTCGATATATCCGCGCGGGTAATGGCGCAGAAGGTCCTCCACCGTAACAATGCCCAAGCGCCCGTAAAGGGCGGCGCGGTGTTCGCCAACGCCTTTCAGGTACTGGATATTCTGTTTTAACACAGGGTTTTGTACAAATGCCATGTGGTCCTCCCAAATGCCCAGGAAGCGCTACTCATCCGGGGGAATAAAAAACGCGGGAACCCATTTATAAGTTCCCACGCCTTGGTTGCGGTTTATTCTACAGAAACAATCAAATGGTACACCGGCTGGCCGCCGTCAATTACCGTAAGCTCTACGTCTTCAGGCAGCTTGGGGCGCAAAGCGGTTTCCACCGCGTCCATCTGTTCTTTGGTAACGCCTTCGCCGTAAATAAGCGTGATAAACGAGGTATCCTTTTTCACCAGCGAACGCACCAGTTTGGTGCTGGCTTTTACAAAATCGCGCTCGCAAAATTCCAATTTGCCGTTTGCAAGGCCCAAAAGGTCGTCTTTTTTAATTTTTACCCCGTCAAATTCCGAATCGCGCGCGGCAAAGGTGATTTGCCCGGTTTGCACATGTTCAAACCCCTTGGTCATGGATACGCGGTTGTCGGCAGTAGAAGCGTCGGGGTCAAAATTCAGCATAGCCGCCAGCCCTTGGGGAATGGTGCGGGTTTGGATAACGGTGACTTTGCGGTCGGCCAGCTTTACTGCCTGTTCGGCCGCCATAATGATGTTTTTGTTATTGGGCAGCACAAACACGTTTTTTGCCCCCACCGAATGGATGGCCGCCAAAATATCGTCGGTGCTGGGGTTCATGGTTTGCCCGCCGGAAACAATGGCGTCCACGCCCAGCTCTTTGAACAGCTCTGCCAAGCCCTGGCCTGCGCAAACCGCTACAAAGCCCACTTCACGGGTGGGGTCTACCGCCATATAGGGGAACGCTTCCTGCGAAGCTTCGGCCTTTTCACGCTGTGCTTCGGCGGCTTTGGCCTCATGCTGCATGCGCATGTTGTCAATCTTCATGTTGGTTAAGTAACCGTAGGTAAGCCCCTCTTCAATGGCTTTGCCGGGGTGGTCGGTGTGCACATGCACTTTGATGATGGACTCATCGTCCACCACTACCACGCTGTCGCCAATCGAATCTAAGTATGCGCGCAGGGAAACAGGGTCTTTTTTGCAGCTGGGGTCGCGGTTTACAATATATTCGGTGCAGTAGCCAAAGGTGATTTCCGAATCAAACTCGCCCGAAGCCCCCACCGAAACGGATTCTTTTTTCTCTTTATTGGGCACAGCGTCCGCCCGCTGGATGATGGTATTGTCTTTAAACACCGAAAGCATCCCTTCAAAGATGATGACCAAGCCCTTGCCGCCCGAATCGATTACGCCGGCTTTTTTCAGCACCGGCAGCAAATCGGGGGTTTGCTCTAAGGTAACGGCCGCCTGGTCGCAGATAATCTGCCACATGGCCACCGGGTCGGAAATCTCGGCGGCTTTTTCGTTGGCAACCTCGGACGCGACGCGTGCAACCGTTAAAATGGTGCCTTCGGTGGGTTTCATAACGGCTTTGTAAGCGGCTTCCACCCCAAGGCTTAACGCATGGGCCAAATCCGCGCCGGAAGCTTCTTCCAAGCCTTTCAGCCCTTTGGAAAACCCGCGGAACAAAAGCGACAAAATTACGCCGGAATTGCCCCTGGCCCCGCGCAGCAAAGCGCCCGCAGCGGTTTTGGATACCTCATAAATGGAAATATGGGGGTCTTTTATCAACTCCAATTCCCTTGCCGCGGCGTTAATGGTCATGGACATATTCGTACCGGTATCTCCATCCGGAACAGGGAAAACATTGAGTGCATCTACCTGCTGCCGGTTATTGGAAATGTGGTTGGCCGCAGAAATCAACGCATCGCGAAACGCAATACCATTCAACACTGTAAACAACTCTCCTTAAATTAAGCGATTTGGCAAACGGGGCTATTCGGTCTTCATGCCGTCGACAAACACGTTTACCTTGGATACGGCAAACCCGGTCGCTTCCTCGACTGTATACCGCACTTTATTGATAATGCTTTTGACAATGGCGGCAATGTTCACGCCATAGGTGACAATGATATGAAGATCAATGACCAATTTCCCGCCTACCGAGCGCACACGAACGCCTTGGTCCGGCATATCGTTCATGGAAAGTTTTGCCTTGATACCCTGCACAGGGGTTGTGCAGCTCATGCCGCTGACGCCAAAACAGTCGGAAGCGGCGCGCCCAACCAATGCGGCAAAATACCCGTGGGAGATTTCGGTGGTACCAATGTAGCTTTCTATCCGAATCATCTTAAGACCTCCTTTGATTCATAGCAAAATAAAGCCATCTTTCCTACTTTTATATATAGGCGCAAAATGACGCAAGAATACCCATAGAAAAATATGTGATATATCCCATATTATACCCCTTTTGGTGCCAATAGACAATACAAATTGCTCATTTTCGTTTAAAAAAGCCGGAAAATACCGCCGTTTTTGGGCAAAGCATTGCCAAAAACCATAAAAAAAGAAGGGCGTTTTTCCGCCCTTCTTACGCTTTTTAACGGTGTTGTACGATCAATTTGATTGCCGTGCGTTCATCGCCATCAATTTTGATGTTGGCGAATGCGGGAATACACACCAAATCAATGCCGGAAGTTGCCAAATATCCCCTTGCGATTGCAACCGCTTTAATCGCCTGGTTTGCGGCCCCGGCGCCCACCGCCTGCACCTCAACCTCACTTTGGTCCCGCACAATACCTGCAATAGCTCCTGCAACGGAATTCGGAACAGATTTAGCTGAAACTTTTAGTACTTCCATAGCGACCCCTCCAGTAAAATTGATACATTGATGGAATGATTATAGTATCTTTATTTTACATGAAATGGTTAAAAAATACAATAGTTTTTCACAATTTATGCTTTATTTTGTTATATTTATACGTTCTATGCGCTCACATTTGGCAGTTTTGTCATGAATGGTAAACACAGCCCCGTTTATCATGCACTCCCCCTGGGCGTTTTCAAAGCGCGCAGGCATATGGGTTTTGAATTTGTAAATGGCCAATTCCGGGCGCACACCCAGCACCGAATGCAGCGGCCCGGTCATGCCAAGGTCGGTAATATAGCCCATGCCTTTTGGAAAAACACGCTCGTCGGCGGTTTGCACATGGGTGTGGGTGCCAAACAGCGCGCTTACACGCCCATCCAGATAATGGGCCAGGGCAATTTTTTCGCTGGTGGCTTCCGCATGGAAATCCACCACAATAAAAGGGGTGGTTATTTCCTGCAAAATCTGGTCAACCACCGTGAAGGGATTGTCCAGCGCGTCCATAAACACGCAGCCCATCAAATTGATGACACAAAGCTGGTAGCGGCCCATATCAAAAAGCAAAACGCCTGTGCCTGGCGCCCCTTTGGGGTAATTGGCCGGGCGGATGATGTTAGGGGTTTCCTCTAAATAATCGGGGATTTCCTTGCGGCGGAACACGTGGTTGCCGGTGGTGATGATGTCCACCCCCAGGTTAAACAGCCGCTCGGCCGAATGCGGGGAAATGCCGTTGCCTTCGGCGGAATTTTCCCCATTGGCAATGGTGATATCCACACCATACATTTTTTTGATGGCGGGCAGGTGAGAGGCCAGGTATTCGGTGCCGGCAAGGCCGACAACGTCACCAATGGCT
>CAJFVS010000018.1 GCA_904420505.1 Candidatus Alloruminococcus vanvlietii
TGCAAAAATGCCTTCTTTAGCAAAACGCCAAAACGGTATAAAATATTGGTTTTCCCCCTCCCCCAAGGCTTTGGCATTACCCGGAAAGGTTCGCCGCATTCTGCCGTTGGAATACTTTTGGCCCGCAAGCTGTACCTGCCTTTTGCCATGCACCCTGCAGCGGATGCACATACAACCAAAGGCAGCCCAACAAAAAAGCGCCCGGCAATACACCGGGCGCCCTTTTTGAACAAGTATTAGCTTTCTGCGTGGTATTCTTCAATGTCAATGCCGGTGATGAGGATATCTTCTGCCGGAGTGCTTTTTTCGCCCAATGCGTTTTCTTCATCCTTTACCGGCTGCGAGGCAATTTCTTCTACAATATCCATCCCCTCAATCACGTGGCCAAACACGGTGTAACGCTGGTCCAGCGTGGGGGTGCCGCCTACTTCCGCGTATTTTTCAACAGCGGTTTTCGGCCAGCCGCCTTCTTCCAACTGGGTGATCACTTCATCATCCAGCCCGCCTTGGCAGACGATGAAAAACTGGCTGGAGTTGGAATTGTTGCCGCCGGAATTGGCCATGGAAAGCGCGCCGTAAAAATGGTAAAGGTTAAAGCTGGTTTCCAGTTCAAACGGTTGGTCGTCATAAATGGTTTTGCCACCGCCGCCTTCACCGTCCAAGCTGCCGGCCTGGATGATAAAATCTTTTACAATGCGGTGGATTTTGTTGTTGTCATAATACCCTTGTTCGGCAAGACCCAAAAAGTTTTCCACCGCTTTGGGCGCTTGGTCCGGGAAAAAGCGCACTTTGATATCGCCCAATGTGGTATGAATGGTGGCGATGGTTTCGCCTTCCTGCAAATCGGTGTACTGGTAAAGCTCCGGGTTTTCGGGGATTTGGGGCTCCTGTTCCTGCGAACTTTGCTGCGAAGAGGGCTGCGACTGCTGCGAAGAGCTAGGCTGCTGGTTGGAGGAGCAACCGGCCATAAGCAGCATGGATATGGATAAAACAAGTAAAACAAATTTTTTCATGTAAAAAAACGACCTCCATGTAGAATCACGCATTTCATTATACCCAAATTCCCATTGCAAAACAAGGTATGCACATGAACTTTTTATGAATAAACCGTTTCCCCGCACGCAAAAACGCGCATGAAAAAGGGGCTGCAACACATGCAACCCCTTTTTTATGTGAATTTCTTCTCACCTTATGGCTTATTTTTACATGGGACTCTCCACTTTCTTTTGCATTTTCCAGTAACTTCAATCCAAGATGTACTGCAAACATTCGGCATATTATGAGAATCGCCATCGTTCAAAGCTTTTGGCTTTGCTACATGCTTTTACATAAGGATTTTACACTTTCAAACGCTTGTTATGGTTTTGTTGCCCATTTTGGAATCTAGCTTTCGGTGTACATGGGAATCTCCACTTTCTTTATGGTTTTTTGGTTACTTTTAAGAAACGGATTTCCATTGGATTCACGCTTTCTTTTCTGTCTTAACCAGCTTCCCAGTCTAATTTACAACTAGATGATACATCATAATCCACTATACGAATAAATTTCGTGCACCTGAGGAAAACTATTCTCCTCCAAACAATTTGGTGGTTATCGTCGCTGGTCACTGGTTCCATTGACAGAAATATTTAACTTTTGCGGTTCAAGCTCCCTGTTCACTGGAATCAGCTCCTTTCATTTCCTATTTTTTATCTCTCTTCTCTTCTGTGTCTTTACTATACCATAGGTTTTTAGTAATGTCAATAGTTTTTTTCAACAAATTATAAATAATATATTAATTTTTGATATCCAGGCTTGTTTGCGGTTGACTTTATGTTTGGGATAGCTTAATATTGTAGTATCAACAACAAAGGAGAATTTCGATGAGTGAAGAATTAGAATTCGGCCCGGACATTCTTACACTGGAAGATGACGAAGGCAATGAGCATAAATTTGAAGTAATCGATTCCATCGAGCACAACGACCAGGAGTACCTGGCGATGATCCCCGTATTCGACGATGTTGAGGATTCGCTGGAAGACGACGGCGAACTGGTGATTTTAAAAACCGAAGAGGATTCCGATGGGGAATATCTTTCGGCAATTGAAGACGAAGACGAATTCAACGAAGTAGCGGCTATTTTTATGGAACGCTTAGAGGATTTGTACGAAATCAAAAGTTGATACTCACCCTGCGGAGTGCGAGTAATCACAGCTTATATAATCCAACAAACACTTATCGGGATTCGTACTCTCTTAGTGGATTGCAGACCTCCCGGTCTCCGGACGAAGGGAGCGTGAAGCTAAGAGGAGAAGCCCACCTGTCATACGACGGGTTGTGTACTGCTGTGTGACGGCTCATGTGGGGCCTTTGAAACATCTGTCCGAGGGAAATTTCCCTCGGATTTTTTTATCAATTACGCAAACGGAGGAAACCATATGGGCGCCAATTGGCTTATGCGTGAAGAAATGCTGCTGGGCAAGCAGGCGGTACATAATCTGCAAAACGCCTGCGTAGCCGTAGTGGGGTTAGGCGGCGTGGGGGGTGCATGCTGCGAAGCGCTTGTGCGCGCGGGGGTTGGCAGGCTTATTGTAATAGATGACGACGTGGTGGAGGAAACCAACCTAAACCGCCAGCTGTTTGCCACATGCCAAACCCTGGGAATGCACAAATGCGATGCGACCAGGCTGCGGCTGCTGGACATCAACCCTGCCCTAAAGCTTACAGCATACAAAACCTTTTTGCTGCCCCAAAACCTCTCCCTTTTGTTTGAAGAACAGCCGGATGTAATTATCGACGCCATCGACACCGTAACCACCAAACTGGCGCTTATTGAGCAGGCCCGGCAGCAGCGTGTGCCGCTTATTTCCTGCATGGGCACGGGCAACCGGTTTTCCCCGCAGGATTTGCGTTTGGGCGATATTGCCGACACAGCGGGCAACGGCTGCGGGCTGTGCCGGGTGATGCGCCGGGAACTGAAAAAACGGGAAATTGTGTGCCAGCCGGTGTGCTACAGCGTAGAGCCGCCCCAAAAAGCGGTGGTATCCTCCGGCAAAGGCGGCGAACGCCATGCGCCGGGCAGCATTTCGTTTGTGCCGCCGGTTGCGGGGTACCTGCTGGCCAGCTGGGCGATAAAACAATTATTAAAAAATGCACCGCAGGATGGTTCCTCCCTGTAAAGCGCCATGCGGCCTTTTTGTGCCAAAAAATACCGCCAAAATACATAAACACCTTTTATCGGGCCAAAATGATAAAAGGTGTTTTTATTTTGGGAGCTTTCCCGGTGCGCATGGGCAAAGCCTTGCCTGCCCCGCTTGCCCGTCACACACAGGCACCGCCTTGCTAAAAATGGGGCGCTTGCGCTCCCTGTTGGATTTGCCGCAAACAGCCATGGCGGCGTTACACCGGCTTTAACAGCTATGGAAGTTTTGGCCTTTGCCCCTGCCGGCTACCAGCGTTGCTGGGCTTTAAGCAACCACAAGAATAACCGGCAACACCCCCTGTTTTACATACGCAAAAGGAGGCGCCTTTGATGAAAAAGTGGTTCACCCCTGTGATGGGGGTTTGTATTGGTTTTTTAAACGGGCTGTTTGGCGCAGGCGGCGGCATTGTGGCGGTACCGGTTTTAAAAAAGCTGGGGCTTAAGCAAAAACAAGCGCAGGCCACCGCTATTAGCATCACCCTGCCGCTGAGCCTGGCGGCCATTGCCTTTTACGCCTGGCGCGGCACCTTTGCCATACAGCAAGGGCTTTTGTTCATTCCCGGCGGGATTGTTGGCGCTATTTTGGGCAGCCTTTTGTTTAAAAAGCTATCCAATGTGTGGCTGCGGCGCATTTTTGCCGCCTTTGTGATTTTTAGTGCAGTGAGGTTGTTGCTCCAATGATGGAATGGATATACGCTTCCATTGCGGCGGTGCTGGCGGCTATTTTAAGCTCCATGGGGCTGGGCGGCGGCTCGGTGCTGCTTTTATATCTCACCGCTTTTTTAAACACCGACCAGCTCACAGCCCAAAGCGTAAATTTGCTGTTCTTTGTCCCCTGCGCGATTGTGGCGCTGTGTTTCCATGCAAAAGGCGGGTATTTAAACAAGCGTTTGGCCATTTCATTAGGCATCTGGGGGCTTTTGGGGGTTATTTTAGGCTTTTTGGTGGCGTTTTGGCTGCCGGGCAAATGGCTTGCCAAAGCGTTTGCGGTGTTTTTGTTAGGGCTTGGCATAAAAGAGCTGTTTTTCCAGCAAAAATAAAGCGCCGGAAATCTTCCGGCACCCTTTTTCTATATATGTACGCAAACCTGCCTGCCACAGCAAAAACTTCACGCGCCCAAGGCTCTATTGGTCCGTTTTTTGGTTTTTGCGGTATTGCAAAAAGCTTTCCAGAATAATGGTAGCCGCTACGGCATCCACCACGTTTTTGCGCTTTTTGCCGCGGGTATCGGTGGCATTTAAATAGCCATGCGCCATCACGGTGGTGCTGCGCTCGTCCCAAAGCTCTACGGGCAGCCCGGTGGCTTGCTTTAACGCCTGGGCAAACGTTTCGCATTTTTGCGCGCGCTCGCCCACGGTGTTGTTCATGTTTTTGGGGTAGCCCACCACCAGCATCTTGGGGGCCTGCTCTTGTATTTTGGCAACCACCTTTTGCAGGATTTTTTCGGGGTTGTGTTCAAAAATCACGCACAGCGGGGAAGCCAGCATTTCGCCGGGGTCGCACACGGCAAGCCCGGTGCGCGCATCCCCCAAATCCACTGCCAAAATTTTCACATGCCTTCCCCCTTTATTTCATGCCCGGCCACAATTTGCGCAGCTTCATGCTGTAAAGTTCAGGCGGCAGATGGTCCGAATCGTTTTTAAACACCACGGTGGGGTGCAGGTTTTCGTCAAACGTCACACAGCTTACCGCCGTGTTTTCCGACCAGCCGACCTCCAAAATGCGCTCCAGCGGCAGCCCCATGGCAAAGCACAAAAAATTCTTAATGGCACAGCCATGCGAAGCAATGCCGATGGTAAGCCCCCTGTTTTGGCGCACCAAATCCAAGATGGTGTCGCGCATGCGGTTGTACACATCCACCATGCGCTCGCCGTGCGGGGCTTCGTATTTCCACGGGTAGTTTACCCAGTTTTCGTTTTGCAGGGGGAACAATTGGGGCAGCTCGTCCCAACGGTGGCCTTCCATGTCTCCCCCGTCTATTTCGGTAACACCCGGCACAATTTCAATGTCCAGGTTGTGGTAGCGGTTTACCGCCTGTGCGGTTTTTTGCGCGCGGATTTTGGGGGAAGAAACCAGCTTTTGCAGCGGCACCTCCTTCATCCTTTGCGCCAAACACTCCAGCTGGCGCGCCCCTTTTTCGGTGATGTCCATATCCGCACTGCCCTGGAACTGCCCCAGCAAATTGCCCTGCGCCTCGCAATGGCGCATTAAATAAACCGTGGTTACCATGGCTGCACCTGCCCTACAATTTCGTTGATATCGTTTATATGGTACTTCGTTAAATATTCCTGCATGCCCTGCACAATTTTTACCGGTGCCATGGGGTCTTCCATCATCACGGTGCCAATTTGAATGGCCGAAGCCCCGGCCAGCATCATTTCAATGGCATCATCGGCTGTTTGAATGCCGCCTAAGCCCACCACCGGGATTTTCACCGCATTTTTTACCTGCCACACCATGCGCACTGCCAGCGGGAAGACCCCGCCGCCGGACATGCCGCCCACATTGTTTTTTAAGATGGGACGGCGGGTGCGAATATCAATGCGCATGCCCAAAAGCGTGTTGATGAGCGAAACCGCGTCAGCCCCTTCATTTTCCACCGCCTGGGCGATGGAGGCAATATCGGTTACATTGGGGGAAAGCTTGACCATAAGCGGCTTGGTGCAAACTTTGCGCACCGCTTTGGTGATGCCCGAAGCGCTTTCGCAGCTGACCCCAAACGCCGCTCCGCCTTTTTTTACATTGGGGCAGGAGATGTTCAGTTCAATTATATCAATCTCGGTTTGGCAAAGGCGCTCAACCGCTTCGCAGTAATCCTCCACTGTGGAGCCGGCCACATTGGCAATTTTTACTACGTCCCTGCCGCGCAGCTTGGGCAGCTCTTCGGCTATAAACGCCTGTACACCAGGATTTTGCAACCCCACGCTGTTTAAAATGCCGCATTTGCTTTCGGCAATGCGCGGGGGCGGGTTGCCCAAACGCTCGTCAAGCGTCATGCCTTTCAGCGATACCCCGCCAAAGGTTTCCACCGGGTAAAAATCTTCGTATTCCAACCCAAAGCCAAAACAGCCCGAGGCTGCAATCACCGGGTTTTTAAACGCCACCCCGGCGATGTTTACGCTCATGTTCGCCATCACCAGCACACCTCCTCGGCTTCAAACACAGGGCCGTCCTTGCACACGTGGGAAAAATGCTCTTTGCCCGCTTTTTGGGTTTTGCAGGCGCATACCAGGCAGGCGCCTACCCCGCAGCCCATGCGTTCTTCCAAAGACACCTGGCACCTTACGCCCTTTTGCCCTGCAAGCTGCGCCACCGCTTTTAACATCGGGGATGGCCCGCAGGCATACACAATATCAAAGTGTTCTTTTTCCAACAGGTCTTGCACCGGCTGGGTAACAAACCCTTTGGTGCCGTAGCTGCCGTCGTCGGTGCAAACGGTTACAGAAGCGCCGGTTTTTGTATAATCTTGTTCTAATATTACTTTTTGTATATTTTGGAACCCCAAAACCACATGGGCGTTGCCCGCATAGTGGTTTGCCAGCCCCAGCAAGGGCGGGGTGCCAATGCCGCCGCCTACAATAAGGGCTTTTTGGGTATTTTCCAATAGGGCAAACCCATGGCCTAACGGCCCCATAATGTCCAATGCATCGCCCACTTTTGTGTGGTCATACAGCCATTGCGTTCCTTCCCCGCGCACTTCAAACACCAGGCGCAGGCGGCCGGTGGATGGCTCAAACCCGGCAATGGAAATGGGGCGGCGCAGGGTAAAGCCCTGGCATTTTACATGCACAAACTGCCCGATTTGCGCTTTGTCCACAATGGGGGGCGCGTCGATTACCATATCGCACAGGCCGTTTTGCGCTCTTTTATAAATAACATAAAACTCTCCTTGCGTCATTTGCTTTCCTCCGCGTTAAATTTTGGTGATGTCCACCAGTTCAATATCATCTATGGTTTTGTCCATAAGCAGGCATTCGGTTAAAATTTTCGCCGTATCCAGCGAGGTCAAGCAGGCTATGGAACGTTCCACCGCTTTGCGGCGCAGTTTTACCGATTCGCGCTCGGGCAGCCTGCCCTTTTTGGAGGTGGAAATTACATAATCCACCTTACCCGCGTCAATAAGCGTATTGATGTTGGGTTCGTCCTCGTGCATTTTGCGCACCACGTTGGCGGCCACCATGTTCTGGTTTAAGGTTAAAGCGGTGCCCGCGGTGGCGTAAATGGTAAAGCCAAGGCGTTCAAAGTTTTCGGCAATGGGGATGATTTCCTGCTTGTCCGAATCGCGCAGGGTGATAAGCACCCCGCCGGTGCGCTTCATGGAATAGCCGCTGGCCACCAGGCCCTTGTACAGCGCCTCATGGAAGGTGTGGGCAATGCCCAGCACTTCGCCGGTGGATTTCATCTCTGGCCCTAAGTGGGTATCCACCCCCTGCAGTTTGGCAAAGCTGAATACCGGCACCTTTACGGCTACATAATCCCCCTCCGGGTACAGCCCGCTTTGGTAGCCCATATCCTTTAACTTGGCCCCCAGCATGATTTTGGTGGCAATGTCCACCATCGCAACGCCGGTTACCTTGCTAATATACGGCACCGTGCGGGAAGAGCGCGGGTTGACTTCGATAACGTAAACCTGGTCGTTGTACACCACATACTGGATGTTGACAAGCCCCAGCACCTTTAATTCGCGGGCAAGCCTGCCGGTGTATTCAATGATGGTCTGGCGCGTTTTTTGCGAAAGGGTTTGCGCCGGGTACACTGAAATGGAGTCGCCCGAATGGATGCCTGCGCGCTCGATGTGCTCCATAATGCCGGGGATGAGGAAATCCTCCCCGTCGCAGATGGCGTCGACTTCCACCTCTTTGCCGGCCAGGTATTTGTCGATAAGCACCGGGTTTTCCAGGTGGGTGGAGGTGATAATTTCCATGTATTCGCAAATATCCGCGTCGTTGTAGGCAATAATCATGTTCTGCCCGCCCAGCACGTACGAGGGGCGCATAAGCACCGGGTAGCCCAGGTCGTTGGCGGCGTTTAAGGCCTCCTGCTCGGTGAATACGGTGTGGCCTTTTGGCCGCGGAATCTGGCAGCGCTCCAGCAGCTCGTCAAAGCGCTCGCGGTCTTCGGCCGCGTCGATGCTGTCGGCCGGGGTGCCCAGAATGCGCACGCCCAAATCGTTTAAATATTTAGTAAGTTTAATGGCCGTTTGCCCGCCAAACTGCACCACCACGCCGTAGGGCTGCTCGGTTTCAATCACCGAGCGCACATCTTCGGGGGTCAGTGCGTCAAAATACAAACGGTCGCCGGTGTCAAAGTCGGTGGAGACCGTCTCGGGGTTGTTGTTGACAATGATGGTCTCGCATCCCAGGCGTTTAAGCGCCCATACGCAGTGCACCGAGCAGTAGTCAAATTCAATGCCCTGCCCAATGCGGATAGGCCCGGAGCCAAACACGATGATTTTCTTTTTATCGGTTTTGTGCGCTTCTATGTACTCTTTGGCTTCGTTTTCCTCGTCAAAGGTGGAGTAAAAATACGGGGTTTCGGCCATAAACTCGCCCGCGCAGGTGTCTACCATCTTATAAGAGGCAAACCGCTTATGCGCAATTTTCTGCCCCGACATGGCTTCGATGGTCGAATCCAAA
>CAJFVS010000019.1 GCA_904420505.1 Candidatus Alloruminococcus vanvlietii
AAGTCAATCACCGCGGTGTCGCCCAATTGCGCTGCGCGCCCTTCCACAGTAATTTGGCGTGCGTTCCTTTCCTGGTAGCGTTTCAGCTCGGCTTGAATTTCTTCGTCGGTTACTTTGGATACCTTTTTGGTAGCGGCAATGCCCTTGTAGTTTTTCACTTCCACTTCGGGTTTTACCGTAACGGTTGCTTTAAATTCCACACCGTCTGCCTTGGAAACATCCAAAATGTCCACTTCGGCGCGGTCTACCGGTTCAATGCCTGCTTCTTCCACTGCAGCTTCATAAGCAGTGGGGTATACTATATTAATCGCATCCTCGAAAAATACGCCTTCACCATACATTTTTTCCACAATGCTTCTGGGAGCTTTGCCTTTGCGGAAACCCGGAACCTGCAGTTTGTTTGCGTTCTTTTTAAACGCCTGGGCCAATGCCTTTTCAAAATCCTCTGCAGACACCTTTACAACCAATTCATACTGGTTGGTATCCGTTTTTTTACACGAAGTCATAGCCATACCATAGTCCTCCTGAAAATATACATTCTAACCCTACCAATATAGCATAAATAAAAGAAAAAAACTACACTTTTTCTCAAAAAATCCTCATAAAACCTGGATAAGGTCAAATTTTAAAAAGTCGGCGGAAATCAAGCGAAAATCAATACCGCACCAATTGCCGTTAAAGGCATACGCCATACCCGCGCCGTGGATGTGCCCGTAATAGCACCGCTTGATGGGGTAACGCACCAGCACGTCTAAAATTTCCGGGCAGGTTTGCTGGCCGTAAATGGGCGGATAATGCAAAAACGCAACCGGTTCCAGCCCGGTTTGGATTGCCATCTGCACCGAAGTTTCCAAACGCTGCGCTTCCCGTTTGATGATTTTTTCATCCAGCGGGTCGCCCCCTTCAAAAATCCATCCGCGCGATCCGCATACGGCGATATTTTCACAGGCTACCGCATTATTATGGAGAATTTGTATGGAGTTTAATCCGTTTTGCTCAAAAAAGGCCTCCATCTTTTTGCGAGTGGTCCACCAATAATCATGGTTGCCCTTTAATAGGATTTTCTTACCCGGCAGCGCGTGGATAAACCGGAAATCCTCCAGCGATTCTTCCAGCGTAAGCCCCCAGGAAACATCCCCCGGGATGATGACAAAATCCCCGTCCTTTACCTTTTGGCGCCAGTTTTCTTCAATTTTTTTGTAATGGTCTTTCCAGCCTGCAAAAATATCCATAGGCTTATCCACCGAAAAACCAAGATGCAGGTCGGCAATTGCAAAAATGCTCATAGCATCTCCTTTTCTGCATATTCTTCAATTGTTGTTGCACACTATTTATAAGCAGCCACTTGCCCATCCTGCCGTGTTGCGCTTGCAGGCAAGCCCTACATGGGCACCCCCGGCAAACGCCGCCGGTGGCGGGTAAAGCGCAGGCGGGGTTGGCGCTGCGGTCAAAAGCAGCCTGCTGCTTTTGGGCACCGCAAGAGGGTCTAATCACAGATTTCCCCTGTACCCCTTCCGCCAGCCATTCGCCTGGCGGCTCTTGGGGCGTCGAGCGTGGACAGCACCGCCGTAGTTGGCGGCAGCTGCTCACTTGTGTTCGCTGGCCGCCCTTACATGGGTGCTGTAGACCAAATCGCAGATTTGGACAGCACCGCCGTAGTAGGCGGCAGCTGCTCTCTTGCGTTCGCAGGCCGCCCTTACATAGGTGCTGTAGACCAAATCGCAGATTTGGACAGCACCGCAAAGGAGGATGTATTTATGAAAGAACAAATCAATTCCACCCAGGTAAACAGCAAAGCTCCTGAAAAATACCTGGAAGGCATTTTCTGCGCAGTGGGCAACTGTGCATACAACTGCCAGCAGCGTTACTGCACAGCCAGCAAAATCGATATCGGCCCGCATTTTGCCATCACTTCGGGCGATACCATCTGCTCAACCTTTAAACCCCAATAAAACCCAAAATGTCCAGCAAAATGAGGGAAAGGCTTTGCGCTTTTCCCTCATTTTTTTATAAAATTTCCAACACCGCCTGTACCATTTGGCCTTTGTCCACCGCTTTTTCAAAACGAACCGGTTTTTCGCGCAAATTTTTAAGCGGCGCAGGCGCGCTGGTTTTGGACAACACCTCCAATGCGTCAATGGCCGCAAAGCCTGTGCGTTTTTGGGCCGGGTCAATAGAGGCAAGCACATGGTCGGCAAACTTATACGGGCTTGCAGTAGACGCAATCACCGTTTTGGTGCTGTCGCCGCTTGCGCGTTTGTACTGCTCGTACACCGCAACAGCAACGGCCGTATGCGGGTCGCACAAATACGAATAGGTGTCAAATATCTCTTTGATGGTTTGGGACGTTTTGGCTTCGTCGGCCCAGCCGCCTACAAACACCTGCCCCATCTTTTCCCGGATGGATGCGCTTACTTCATACCGCCCGGTTTCTTTCAGGCTGTTCATGTAGCGGTTTACCAAGGCGTCGTCGCCGCCGGAAAGGTCGAAAATCAAGCGTTCTAAGTTGCTGGAAATCAAAATATCCATCGAAGGCGACATGGTTACATAAAAATCGCGGTTGCGGTCATACACGCCGGTGTTGATAAAATCGGTGAGCACATTGTTGGAGTTGGATGCACAAATGAGCTTGTGCACCGGCAGCCCCATTTTACGCGCATAGTAAGCCGCCAGAATGTTGCCAAAATTGCCGGTGGGCACCACAATGTTAATGGCTTCCCCGGGTTTTATTTCGCTGTTTTTCAGCATATCGCAGTAGGCCCAGATGTAGTATACAATCTGCGGCACCAAACGCCCCCAGTTGATGGAATTGGCGCTGGAAAACATCTGGTTTTTAGCCTTTAAAGCCTGCTTTACCGTTTCGTCGGTAAACATGGCCTTTACCGCGCTTTGGGCGTCGTCAAAATTGCCTTGAATCGCGCATACATAAACATTTTGCCCCTCCTGGGTGCACATTTGCAGCTTTTGAATATCGCTTACGCCGTTTTGCGGGTAAAACACCAAAATTTTGGTGCCTTTTACATCTTTAAAGCCCTCCAGGGCAGCCTTGCCCGTATCGCCCGATGTGGCCACCAAAATCACAATTTCCTTATCCAGCCCGGTTTTTTGGATGCTGGTGCTCATCAAATGCGGCAGCAGCTGCAAAGCCATATCTTTAAATGCGCAGGTAGGCCCGTGCCACAATTCCAAAAGATAGGCCAAATCGTCCAGCTTGGAAAGGGGCGCATGCTCGCCCCCAAATTTTTTGTCCTCATAGGCGCTGTCGATGCACCCGGCAAGCTCATCGGGG
>CAJFVS010000020.1 GCA_904420505.1 Candidatus Alloruminococcus vanvlietii
AAAATTTCGCGGCGCTGCAAAGGCTTGGCGGTAACAATTTCGGCGGCTTTGCCCTGCGAGATAAGGCTGTAGCCGTCCGCGCCCAGGCCGGTGTCCATCAACAGCTCGTTGATGTCTTTGAGCCGCACGTTGTTTTGGTTGATTTTGTATTCGCTTTCGCCCGAACGGTACAGCTTGCGGCAAATGCTCACCTCGTCCGCATCGATGTCCAGGCGCCGCTCGCGGTTGTCCAGCACCAGGGTAACCTGTGCAAAGCCCTGGGGCTTGCGGCGCTTGGTGCCCGAAAAAATCACTTCGTCCATCTTGCTCGAGCGCAGGTTTTTGGTCGACTGCTCGCCCAGCACCCAGCGCACGGCGTCGGAAATATTGCTTTTGCCGCTGCCGTTGGGGCCAATTACCGAGGTCATCCCCTGGTTGAACACAAGCTTTACTTTATCGGGAAACGACTTGAACCCCTGTATTTCCAGGCTCTTGAGATACAAGCGCCTTACACCCCTTCCTCACTTCATTGCTTTGGGGCAACCTGCACGGCAAACAACGGCAAGTCCCCCTGTTCTTTAACCTTTATATTATATCCTATTTTTGTAAGGGTTTCCACATTTATTTTGCGCTGCCCCACCATCTTGGAGGTGCACCCGCGCCCCACCAACAGAGTGGTTGGCGCCCCTTTGGGGGTGTGCGCTTCGTCTAATGCTTTTTGGGCGTTTTTCAAATACAAGCGCCCCTCGCACAACTCCCGGAATGCCGGGTGGTACGGCCCTGCCAGCAAATCGTTTTCCACCATCTCGCTTGCGTGCAGCCCCAGCTTAATCACCGGGATATCGGCTTCATAGAACATCTGCAAAAGCGCACAGCAAAGTTCTATCGCTTCTTTAAGCGTTTGGGGGATATACTCCCCCTTTTCATACAAAGCGGCCAAATGGGTGCCTTTCAGCGTTAAGCAGGGGTAAATGCGCACGGTCTGCGGTTTTAGCTTAATAAGCTCCTGCGCGGTAAAAAGGGCGTTTTGGGGGCTGTCGGCGTACAAGCCGGTCATCATCTGCAAGCCCAGCTCAAAGCCCTGCGCGCGTATGTTTTGCGCCGCCTGGCGGGTGTGCTGCGCCGTGTGGCCGCGCCCGTTTTGATAAAGCACCTCGTCCACCATGCTTTGGGCGCCCAGCTCAATGGCTGTTACCCCAAAGCGGCGCAAAATCTCCAGCTTGCGCGCGTTGATGCAGTCGGGCCGGGTGGAAACGCGCACCCCTTTGAGCGAATAACGCCTAATAAAGACAAACGCCGCTTCTAACAGCGACGTCATGTACTCTTCCTTTATAGCGGTAAAGCTGCCGCCAAAAAAGGCAATTTCGGTGTTGCGCGGGTCTTTAAGCTTTGGCACCTGCTCTTGCAGCAGGGCGGCAACCTGCTGGGGGGTAGGGGCCGCATTCTGCCCGGAAATCACCCGCTGGTTGCAAAAGCTGCACAAATGGGGGCAGCCCTCGTGCGGGATGAAAATGGAAAGGTTTGCGTGCTTCATCGGCCCATCAATTCCAGCGCTTCGCGCGCCGCTTCCTGTTCGGCGTCCTTTTTGGAAGGCCCTTTGCCGCGCCCGATGACGTTGGAGTTCAAATGCACCTCTACCTCAAAGGTCTTGTTGTGGTCCGGGCCGCTTTCGTGCACCAGAACATAGGTTAAACGCTCCTCGCGGTTTTGCTGGATAATCTCCTGCAAGGCGGTTTTATAATCTTTAAAGGCCACGCAGCCCAAATTTTTCAGCGCCTGGTCGATAAATTTCAGCACAAAATCGCGTGCGTGCTCAATGTCCGAATCCACATAAATGGCCGCAATCAGCGCCTCAAACGCGTCGGCCAAAATCGAGGGCCGCTCGCGCCCGCCGGTGGCTTCTTCGCCCTTGCCCAAAAGCAGGTAATCGCCCAGGTGGATTTGTTTTGCAAATTCGCTTAATGCTTTTTCACATACCAGCGACGCGCGGATTTTGGTCAAATCCCCCTCCGGCAGATGGGTGTAATGCTTAAACAACCGGTAGGATACGATCACCGACAAAACAGAATCCCCTAAAAACTCAAGGCGCTCGTTTGACTTTTTAGCGGACTTGTTTTCGTTTGCATAGGAAGAATGCGTCAGCGCGGTTCTTAACCGGCTGGGGTTTTTAAACTGGTACCCAATGATTTTTTCAAGCTCTTGCATGGTTTTCTCTCATCTCCTGTCAATACCGTTTTTCACATCCGCAGCCCATCTGGGCCCGCCTTTTGGCACAGACCCTGGGGCAGGTTTTGAAAACGCCAAGCCGGCCGCCCAACGCAGGATAACAGTACCATCTGCCCTGGCGCAACAGCGTCCAACCGCCGGATGCGGGCTTGGCGGCTTTTTGGGCTGGCCTGCGCGCTGCATCCGCTGGGGTGCCTGCTTATTTTGCAGCACTGTGTGCCCTGCACGCCAGCCATAATACCGACCGCCAAATGCAGGCAATGCTTTTTTCCCTACCTGCAAAAGCGCATTATACAGCGGTGCAGCCGCCATAAGCAGGGGGCACAGGCCCGACCAAAAGCCACAGCGCGGATTTTAGGCGTTTTGGGGCTGGGTTTGCTCTTTCATCTCGCTTAAAGCCTGCTCAATCGAGGCAATCACATGGCGTTCGGCAAAGGTTTTGGCCTGGCGGATGGCATTTTTAATCGCCTTGGCGTCCGAGCTGCCGTGCGCTTTGATAACCGGCTTCTGCACGCCCATAAGCGGCGCGCCGCCCACCTCGGTGTAATCCATCTTTTTCTTTAAGCCTTTCATATTGCTTTTCAGCAAAAGGTAGGAAAGTTTGGTTTTGGCATTTGTGGTAAAAACGCTTTTGAGTTCCGACATAAAGAACATCGCAACTCCTTCGGTTACTTTCAAAATCATGTTGCCCACCATGCCCTCGGCCACGCAAACGTCGCACATGCCTAGGGGCACGTCACGCCCTTCCACATTGCCGATAAAATTCACCGGCGCTTTTTGCAAAAGATGGTACGCGTCGATTAGGGTCTGGGTGCCCTTGGTGTCCTCCGCGCCCACATTGGCAAGGCCTACGCGGGGGGATTTGACATTCATTACCTTTTCCATAAAAATAGAGGCCATCAACCCAAACTGCAAAAGCATTTCCGGGCGGCATTCCAAATTTGCGCCCGAATCCATAAGCATAAAATTGCCGCCTTTGCAGGGCATAATGGGGGCCAACGCCGCGCGTTTAACGCCTTTGATGCGTTTGACATACATCGAAGCGCCTACCACTACTGCACCGGTGGAACCGGCGGTAACAAACGCATCACCCTTGCCTTCTGCCAACAGTTTCAGCCCCACCGCCATGGAACAGTCGCTGCGGGATTTTAAAATTTCGGTGGGTTCTTCATGCACGTCAATAAAGCCGTTGGCGTTTGCAATTTCCATGTTTTGAAGCGAAATATTGTTTTGCGCGCACACCTGCTTGATTTTTTCTTCATCGCCGCACAGAACAATCTCTACGCCGTATTCTTCTACCGCCTGGGCCGCGCCCTGCAGTACTGCCAAAGGGGAATTGTCCCCGCCGAATGCATCTACAATAATTTTCATACACTCTCACCCTTTTCTTCGCCCGCTTTCAGCGCTTTGTCAAAGCTTTTAAGCGCCCGGCTGGCGATTTGTTCATATCGTTGCGCCTTGTCGCGGATACGCTCCTCTAAAGGCGGCAAAATGCCAAAGTTTGCCCCCATGGGCTGGAAATCTTTCACGCTTTCGTCGGCAATGTAGGCGCTTAACGCGCCCAGCATGGTGTCTTTTGGCAGCGCAAGGGGCGCTTTTTGGTGCAATTGGCGCGCAATATGGTGCCCTACCAACAGCCCCGAAGATGCCGACTCCATGTACCCCTCCACCCCGGTCATCTGCCCGGCAAAGTACAGGCGCCTGTCGCTTTTTAGGTTAAAATGCGAATCCAATAAGCGCGGCGAATCCAAAAACGTGTTGCGGTGCATCACCCCAAAGCGCACAAACTCAGCGTTTTCCAGCCCTGGAATAAGGGAAAACACCCGCTTCTGTTCGGGAAATTTTAAATTGGTTTGAAACCCCACCAAATTCAGCATGCTGCCCTCGCGGTTTTCTTTTCGCAGTTGCACCACCGCGTATGGGCGCCGCTCGGGGGCGCGCGGGTCGCGCAGGCCAACGGGCTTTAAGGGGCCAAAGCGCAACGTGTCGCGCCCGCGCCGGGCCATTACCTCAATGGGCATGCACCCTTCGTATACCTTAAAATCGCGCTTTTCAAATTCGTGAAGCTCTACGCCCTGGGCGTTTACCAGCGCGTCGTAAAAGCGGTCGTATTCCTCTTTGGTAAACGGGCAGTTTATGTAGTCGTCTTCCCCGCGGCCGTACCTGGCGCCCCAAAAGGCCTTGTTAAAATCAATCGAAGCCGCTTCCACAATCGGCGCGGCAGCGTCAAAAAAGCTCAAATACCCGCGCCCGATTTTTTCCAAGATTGCCTTTGAAAGCGCATCCGAGGTCAGCGGCCCGGTGGCAATCACCACCAGCCCCTCCTGGGGAATTTGGGTTACCTCGCCCTCCACCACCTCAATAAGCGGGTGGGCTTTTATCATCTGCGTCACCTTTTGGGCAAATTTGTCGCGGTCCACCGCCAAGGCGCCGCCTGCGGGCACCTGGGTTTGCTCGGCCACCTGCACGCACAAGGAACCCAAGCGGCGCATTTCTTCTTTTAACAGCCCGGCCGCGGAGTTTAAGCGCATGGCCTTAAAGGAATTGGAGCAGATAAGCTCGCAGAAATCGGGGTTTTTGTGCGCAGGGGAAAACTTTTGCGGCTTCATCTCGTAAAGCGTTACCGCAATGCCGGCCTGGGCAAGCGCATATGCGCATTCGCACCCGGCAAACCCCGCGCCGATTACTTGTACAGCGTTATTCTTCATTTTTTTTTGTAACAGCCTCTTCGTAGCCGCAGCCCTCTTTGGCACAGTAGAACTTGGCCCCCCTGCCCTTTTTGCGGAAAAGCGTGGAATTGCACTTGGGGCAGCGTTTGTCGCAGGGCTCGTCCCAGGTCATAAAATTGCAGGTGGGGTTGTGTTCGCAGCCAAAATAGGTTTTGCCGGTTTTGGATTTTTTGGAAAGCATTTTGCCCCCGCAAAGAGGGCAAAGCCCGCCGGTTTCTTTTACAATTTTTTTGGTGTTTTTGCACTCTGGGAAGCCCGGGCAGGCCAAAAACTTGCCAAAGCGCCCCATTTTAATCACCATTTTGCGCCCGCACTGTTCGCATACAATGTCGGTTTCCTCATCCGGAATTTTCACCCTTACCCCTTCCATGTCCTTTTCGGCCTGGGTCAGGGTTTTGTCAAAGGTGTCGTAAAATTCGTCCAGCGTGCCCACCCAGTCTTTTTCGCCGGTTTCCACCTTATCCAAATCCTCTTCCATCTGGGCGGTGAATTTCATGTCCACAATGGAGGCAAAATGCTCATCCATCAGCTTGGTGGTCACATCCGCCAAAACGGTGGGCTTTAAGGCTTTTTGCTCGCGTTCCACATACCCGCGGGTGATGATGGTGGTGATGGTGGGCGCATAGGTAGAAGGCCTACCGATGCCGTTTTCCTCCAGCGCCTTGATAAGCGACGCTTCGGTGTAGCGCGGGGGCGGCTGGGTAAAGTGCTGGTTGGGGGCCAATTCTTTTACCTTTAAGGTGTCGCCCTGCTCGAATTTGGGCAAAGCGCCCCCTTCGGCCAGCTCTTCGTCCTTGCCTTCTTCGTATAACACGGTAAACCCGTCAAATTTAATGGAATAGCCCGACGCTTTAAACCCATAGCCGTTGGCGTCGATGTCCGCCTGTACGGTGTCCAAAAGCGCGGTGGCCATCTGGGAGGCGATAAACCGCTCCCAAATGAGCTTATACAGTTTAAACTGGTCGGAGGTCAAAGACTCCTTCACCTTATCCGGCGAAAGCGAGGGCATGGTGGGGCGGATTGCCTCGTGCGCGTCCTGCGCATTTGCCTTGGATTTGTACACCCTGGGGGTGGAGGGCAGGTAATTTTTGCCCCAGCGCTCCTGAATGTATTCGCTTGCCGCCGCCTGCGCTTCTTGGGATACACGCAGAGAGTCGGTTCTCATATAGGTGATAAGGCCGGTGGCGCCCATCTGGGGGATTTCCACGCCCTCGTACAGCTCCTGGGCGGCCTTCATGGTGCGCCTGGCCTGAAAACCCAGCTTGCGCGAGGCCTCCTGCTGCAAGGTGGAGGTGGTAAAGGGCGCGGCTGGGCTTTTGCGGCGCACGCCTTTTTTCACGTTCATCACAATAAAGGGCGCATCGCCAATGGCCGCTACAATTTCCTTTGCGCGGGCCTCGTCCTTGATGTCCTCTTTTTTGCCGTTTTGGCCGTAATATTTGGCGTCAAACGCCTTGCGCGAATGGGCCGCCAACAGTTTTGCGTCAATTGTCCAGTATTCTTCGCTTTTAAACGCCTGGATTTGATGCTCGCGGTCCACAATCAATTTTACCGCAACCGACTGCACGCGCCCCGCGGATAACCCCTTGCGCACCTTTTTCCACAAAAACGGGCTTAATTTGTAGCCCACAATGCGGTCCAAAATGCGCCGCGCCTGCTGGGCGTTTACCAAATTCAGGTCAATTTTGCGCGGGTGTTCCATCCCGTTTTTTACACCCGTTTTGGTAATCTCGTTAAACGTGATGCGGTCGTCATCGTTTAAATCCAAATTCAAAATATGCGCTAAATGCCAGGAAATGGCCTCGCCTTCGCGGTCAGGGTCGGTTGCCAGGTACACTTTATCCGCTTTTTTGGCCGCCTTTTCCAGCGATTTGACTAAGGTTTCCTTGCCTTTGATGCATTCGTATTTGGGGGCAAAGCCGTTTTCAATATCCACGCCCAGCTTGGATTTTGGCAAATCGCGCACATGGCCGTTGGAAGCGACGACTTCGTAATCCCCGCCTAAATATTTTTGTATGGTCTTGGCTTTTGCCGGAGACTCTACAATTACAAGTTTTGACATGTATTCATACCACCTTGGTGAAGGATTTGCAGCAACGAAAGTCTATCTATAAAGAAAATCTCCTGCCGGCATACGTTTTAATATAACCACCGATTTGAAGCTCTGTCAAGGCTCTTAACACCTGGAAAGCCGGCAAAGAGGTATTGTTTACAATTTCGTCAAAATGCATGGGTTGCTCTCCCAGCACCTTTAAAACCGCCCTTGCATTGGGCGAACATGCCGCACCGGCAACGTGTGCCTGTGCCGTTTGGGGCTTTTGGGCGGGCAAAGGCCTGTTTTGTTCCAAAGGTTTTTCATCTGTTTGGGCCTGTTGCGGGCGCCAGGCGCTTGCCCCTTCTTGGAAGGGGATGTCTGCGCGTGCTATCTCTATTGTATCTGAAAATTCGCTTAGGTATTCGTTTAAAATATCCGCCGCGCTGCCAAATACCGTTGCGCCTTCACGCAGCAAGGTCAAATTGCCCTTGCAGGAATCCTGGTTGACATCGCCCGGCATGCAAAATACATCCCGCCCCAGCTCCAGCGCAAGGTTCACCGTTATCATCGCGCCGCTTTTCTCCCTGGCCTGTACCACGGCAACCGCGCGGCCAAGGGCGGCCATCAAACGGTTGCGCTGCGGAAAATGGTACGGCAAAGGCTTTACCCCCGGCGGGTATTCGCTTATTAAAGCGCCGTTTTGGGCAACCAGTTCCTGCAAAGCGGCGTTTTCTACAGGGTATGCGATATCCAGCCCGTTGCCCAGCACCGCCACGGTTTTGCCGCCGGCCGCCAAAGCGCCTGCCTGCGCGCTCGCATCAATCCCCTGGGCCAGCCCGCTAATCACGCAGGCGCCTGCCAGGGTTAAGGCTTTGCCCAGCCAAAAGGCGTTGTCCTTCCCCTGCTGGGGCGCCTTGCGCGAGCCAACCACCGTAACGCACAAGGTTTTGTCAAAATCGGGCAGCGCCCCTTTGGTATACACCACCGCCGGAGGGGCGTACAGCTGCAGCAAAGGCTGCGGGTATTGCGCGTCCCCAATGGCCGCAATGCCAATACCCAAACGCTCGCAGTCCTCCACAATCTTTTGGGCGTCCTCCAGTTTGGTTTCATACATCTGCTGTAGGTGCTTGGCAGTCAAAAACGGCTGCTCTGCTTTCTTTTGGAATACTGCGCGGGAAAACGCATCCAAACTTTTGTAAGATTGCAGCACTTTTAACGTAAGCGGGGTCTGGTATCCCAGCGCCAACTGCGCATACACCGCCGCCAATTTGTGTTTATCCATGCGTTTTCCCCCTTTGCGTTTATTTTGCCATTTCCCAGGCGAAAATCGAAGCCGCCACCGCCGCGTTCAGCGACTCGGCCGCGCCTTTCATATCAATGATAACCGAACCCGAACAAGCCCTGCAAACCTCTTGGCTTATCCCCTGCCCTTCGTTGCCGATAACCACCGCGCAGGAAGGCGCAAACTGCATTTGGCTCAACGGTTTGGCGTCTTGCCCCAGCGTGGCGGCATACACCGCAACGCCCTGTTTGCGCATAAAGCCAATCGCCCCTGGCAAATCTTCTTCTACCACCACCGGCAGGCGGAATACCCCGCCCATCGTGGCGCGCAGCACTTTGGGACTGTACACATCCGCGCAGTTTGCCGAAACCACCAGCCCGCTAAGGCCAAACGCCTCGCAGGTGCGGATGATGGTGCCCATATTGCCCGGGTCCTGGATGGTATCCAAAACCAAAAAACGCCCGCCTATGTTTAACAAATCCAAAAGCGTTGGCGCTTGTTTGCGCGCAAACAAACCGTAAACGCCCTGCGGGGTTTTTACATCGCTTATTTTTTTGGCGATATCGCCTGTAATCAAATGCGTATGGCGCGCAGCTTTCAGCAGCGTGGCAAGGGCATGCTCCTGCCGGTCCAAAGCCGCCTGGGTGATAAGCAGCGTTTTAAGCACATAGCCGCTTTTTATCCCTTCCAGACACAGCTTGGCCCCTTCTGCCAACAGCATTTGTTCTTCTTCGCGCGCTTTTTTGTCGCTGTTTAAGCGCACGGCCAGTTTAACCAGCTTGTTGTCTTTGCTGGTGAGTAGTTCCATTTCCATGCGGTTTTTTCCCCTAAAAAATTACGCCGCGACCCCTTTTTATAGGGCCGAGGCGTAGGTATTCAACTTATTTCAGCGCAGCTTTTGCTTTTTCTGTCAAAGCGGTGAAAGCAGCCGCATCGTTAATCGCAATCTCCGAGAGCATTTTGCGGTTTAAGGTGATGCCTGCTTTGTTAAGGCCGTTGATAAAGGTAGAATAGTTCATGCCGTTCATTTTGCAGCCGGCAGAAATACGGGTAATCCACAGTTTGCGGAATTCACGTTTTTTCTGTTTGCGGCCGATGTATGCGTACTGGCCGGATTTCATCACAGCCTGTTTGGCCATTTTAAAATGTTTGCTCTTGGCGCCGTAATAGCCCTTGGACAATTTGAGCACTTTTTTTCTTCTCTTGCGAGTCATCATCGCACCTTTGATACGTGCCATATTTTATACCTCCAAAATCGGTGTTGATGTCTTAAAACAAGCGTTGTGCTTATTTATAAGGAATGAGCAGTTTAATGGTAGCCTGGTTGGTTTTATCCGCATAGGCAATCGAACGCAGGTTTCTTTTGCGCTTTGTGGATTTTTTGTTCAAAATGTGCGATTTAAACGCATGGGCGCGTTTTACTTTACCATGTTTTGTCAGATTAAAGCGTTTTTTTGCGCCGCTGTGGGTTTTTAACTTCGGCATAACGGTTCCTCCTTGATTTTACTTAACGGGCTTTGGGGATATGAACATTACCATGCTCCGGCCTTCCAGTTTTGGTATTTTCTCAACGTTGCCCAACTCCGAGCAGCTTTCGGCAAAACGCTTGAGAAGGTCTGTACCGAGGCTGGTGTGGGCCATCTCTCTGCCGCGGAAACGCACAGATACCTTGACTTTGTCTCCGCTTTTCAAAAACTTGTTGGCATGGTTGACTTTGGTGTTAAAGTCTGCGGTGTCAATGTTTAACGACAAGCGGATTTCCTTAATGTCTACAACCTTTTGGTTCTTTCTGGCTTCTTTTTCGCGTTTGGCCTGCTCAAAGCGATACTTGCCGTAATCCATAATCTTGCAGACCGGCGGTGTCGCCTGAGGGGCAATTTTTACAAGATCCAGGTTTCTTTCTATGGCAATTTTCAAAGCGTCTTTTGCCGAAAGAATCCCAAGCTGCGTGCCATCGGAATCGATTACGCGCAGTTCTTTGTCACGAATCTCTTCATTGATTTGCTGTTCATTTTTGCTAATGGTAAAGCACCTCCATAACAAGCCCTGAAATAAATGAAAGCGCGGATAAAAGTTTATCCGCGCAACAATACAAGCAAAACTTAAGCGCGCACCTTTTGGGCGCACACCGCTTTTTTGTATTGACCCATGTCGCTTGCTGCTTCAGGGTGAGAACGGATATCCAATCGTCCTACTTTGTTTTCCTACTTATCTTAACAGCTAACACACACAATGTCAAGGCTTTTTCACATTCTATGCGCCAAAATACAAAAAATACCTGTCCTATGTGCCTGTACGCCTGCCCCTTGCCCTGCAAACGCGCCCGCTTGGCCGTTTTTTGCAAAGCCGCACCTTTCATTCCCGTTTGGACCCGCTGTGTTGGCGCGCGGTTTGCCATCGCGCGCAACAAGGGCGCGCCGTACACGCTCAAAAGCGCCCAACGCTGTTTTGCCCGGCAATCCCGCAGGGCCTTTATACAAAATCCCCGCTGCAGCAGGGGAGATTCCCCGCCTTCGCGCAGTGCGCTTCCGGCATGCGTTTGTGCTTTTACGCGGCTGACCCGCGGCGTATAAACAGCCGGGTGTGCTCCAATGCTCTGCGCAACGGCCGGTTGTACGGCGATGCGTTGCTTTCAAAAGCGCCTCTTGCCCCGCCTTTGGCATATGCATTTTGCCGCTGGCCCTTGATGTGTTTTTCCCAGCGCTTGGGCCTTATGCCCTTGGCTTTGCTATACCGCCGGGCGCACCGCCATTTGGGCGGCCAAAACCCCTTGCGTTTACACCACTAAAATGCTTTCATCCAAATAAAACGAATACAGCACCATGCCTTTACAGGGCATGCCAAGGCCCTGTTCCAGCGCGCGCTTGTAAAGTTTTAGCTGCCCGGCGTAGCGGCTTAAAAACTGGCTTGGTTCTTTTAAGCGGTCGGTTTTGTAATCCACAATGTAAAAGCCATTTTCTTCTATCACCACGCAGTCGGCAATGCCCTGCACGGTAACGCTTTCGCCGCTTAGCCCCCCATATGCCTGCGCATCCAGCTCGCCTGCGTCTATCTGCATGATGAAGGGAAGCTCTCTTTTCAAGTCCTTGGCTTTTTGCATGCGCTTGTACAAAGGGGATGCAAAAAATATCTGCAATTTGGGCCGGTTTAGCAGCCGGCATTCTTCATGGGATAAAAACTCTGCGTTTTCCAGCCGGGCGATTTCCTCATCCAAATCTTGAAAAGCCCCTGCATAATCGGCAAACTGCATGAACTTATGCATGGCGTTGCCCACCTGGGTAGGGGTTGCCCGGTTGTAGGAAGCAAACGCCGGCACGCGCACAAACGCGTTTTCCTCCCCCTGGTGGGCGATGTCGCTCACCCCCAGCTTGGCGGGCAAAACAGTGGCCTGCCCGTAGGGGTAGCGCCAGTTTATACGCGCGCGCAGTTTGCAAAGCAGCGCTTCGTCCGCATGCGCAACAAACACAGGCGCCGCCTGCTCTTGCGCGCCATCGCTTTGCCCCAGGCTGGGTATCGCCACCTGCAGGGGCACGTCCTCCCCTTTTAGGGGCAGCGGCTCCACCCCGGCAAACGCCAAAAGCCCTTTGGCCGCGGGGTGGCGCAATATGGCAAGCAGCACCCAGTCGCCCAGGCAGCTGGCGTCGCGCACGGCAAAGGGGGAAACCGCCAAATCCTCATCCAGCACCTGCGAAAGCGCCTGCACCCGCTTTTTTAAATTGGCAAACGCGCCGGTTAAAATCAAACGCTCCTTGGCGCGGGTAAGCGCCACATACAAAATGCGCATGTCCTCGCTTAAATTGTCCTGCTCTATTTTTAATTTTAACGCCTCGTGCGGCAGGGTGGAATACTGCGCGCCCAATTCCAAATCGCGCGCCATGCAGGAAAACCCCAGCTCGGAATGGATAAGCGCGTTGCCTTTTACATCTTCTTTGTTGAATTTTCTGGCCAGCCCGCACAAAAAGCACACGGGGAACTCCAGCCCCTTGGATTTGTGGATGCTCATAATCTGCACGCCGCCCGCACCTGTCTGGCCGCCTTTGCCCAAATCCCCGCCTAAGCGCTCCATACGCTCCAAAAAGCGCACAAACCCCGCCAGCGACTGGCTGCCCATCTTTTCAAAATCCAGCGCCAGGGTGCACAGCACCTGCAAATTGTGTTCGCTGTCGCTTTTGGGGGCCATCACCCGCAATAAGCTGTAAAAATCGCACTGTTCAAAAATGGCGGGTATTAACGCGTGCACCGGCATGGCCAGCGACCATTCCCGGAAAGTCTTCAGCATTTCCAGCAGCGCTTTGGCCTTGGGGTTATCTGCGCTTGCCTCGTTTAACGCCAAAAACACCGGCTTTTTGGGGTCTTTTGCGCGCAAAAGGGCCAGCTCGTCGGGGGTAAAGGCCCCCAGGGGCGAAAGCATCACGCTGCACAACGGGATATCTAGCAGCGGGTTGTCCACCGCTTTTAGCAGGCTAAGCGCCAGGCGGATTTCCCGCGTGTCGAAAAAGCCGCCGTCGTACCCGCTTTGGGAGAAAACCCCCACGTCTGCCAATGCCTTTTGGTAAACTTTGGCCCGGTTTTTGGTCGAGCGCAGCAAAATGCAGATGTCCTCGGGCGCTATGGGGGCCATCTGCCCGTTTTTTAATACCCGCTCGCCCTTGTCCAGCATGGCTTTAATAAGGGAAGCCACATACTGCGCCTCCTGCGCGGTGGCGTCTGCATCCTCGGGGGCGTCAAGCATATCTATAAGATGCACCTGCATCCCCGCGTTTTCGCCCGGTGGGTAGCTTGCCCCGGGGATTAAGCGTTCTTCTTCGTTGTATACAATCTCGCCGATGTCCCGGCTCATCACCTGCTCGAACACAAAGTTGATGCAGGAAAGCACCTGAGAGCGGCTGCGAAAGTTTTTGGAAAGCAAAATTTTCGCCTGCCTTTCGCCCTCTTTCAGCAAGGGGAAGGCCTCTTTTTTGCTTAAGAAAATCGCGGGCATCGCCTGGCGGAAGCGGTAGATGCTTTGTTTAACATCCCCCACCATAAACAGCTTTTGCCCATTGTTCGAAACCGCTTTAAAAATCAATTCCTGGGCGTAGTTGGTGTCCTGGTATTCGTCCACCATCACCTCTTCAAACTGCTCGCAAAGCTCTAGCGCCAGCTTTGTGGGGGTGATAACGCCGCCTTCGTTTTTTACCAGCAGCGCAATGGCATAATGCTCAATATCGCCAAAATCCACCACTTTGCGCGCTTTTTTTAGCTTGCCAAAGGTTTCTTCAAAATGGCGCACCGCGTCAAACAGCGCCCGGATTTTGCCCTGCTGTTCGCTTAAATCGCACAAAAACTGCTCTTCGCTTGTGCAAAACACCCGCTGGCCCAGCTGGGCAACGGTTTTTTTCACCTTTTCGCGCACCGCTTTTAAGCGCTCTTTGGTGTTTTCGTCCTCATAACCGCGCAAGGCCCCCAGGCGTTCGGGGATATAACCTTTCAGGCGCTCGCGCGCTAAATCGTAGTCTTGCGTTAATGCCTGCAAGATGCCCTCTATCTGCAAAACGTCGCTTTGAAAGGCGCTTAGGTACGCCTTACAAAGCCGCTCGTCCTCCAAAATGATGTCGATAGCGCGTTTTAGCGACTGTTTTGCCTGCAAAAGCGCCTCGTTGGCATAGCCGGCAATCACCTGCCCCCACGCGCTTTTGAGCACCCCCTGGCAGCTTTGGTACATGTCCAGCTTTTTAGCCATCCACTCATGGGGAAAGGGGTGCGAGCGGGTAAACTCGTACAGCTGCAAAATCATGTCCTTCAGGCGCTTGTCGTCGCGCATGGAGGACACCATCTCCATCAAATCCAAAAAGTCGCGGTTTTGTTCGCTGGTGTAATGGTATTCCAGCGTCTCCTCCAGCGCCTGTTCCATAAGCACGCTGCGCTCGCTTTCATCCGCCACGCGAAAATCGGGCGATAAATCCAACTCTTCAAAATGCGTGTGCATAAGCTCTAAGCAAAAGGCGTGCACCGTGCCGATATGCGCGCGTGAAACCAGCATGCGCTGGCGCTTGAGATAGGCGTTTTGCGGGTCTTTGGCAATTTTTTGGCCCAAAGCCTGCTGGATGCGGGTTTTCATCTCGCTGGCCGCCAGGTTGGAGAAGGTGGCGATGAGCAGGCGGTCGGCGTCGCAGGGGTGTTCTTCATCGCAAATCATCTGCAAAACGCGCTCTACCAGCACCGCCGTTTTTCCCGAACCCGCCGCAGCCGAAACCAGCAGGGTTTTGCCTCTGGTGTCAATCGCCTCGCGCTGCTGGGGGGTAAACATCCGCTCAGGCATAGGGCTCCTCCTCTCTTAACCAGGTTTTTTCGTCAATGGGCTTTAAAGCAAACACCGGGTCTTCTTCCGTATGCAGGCAGACGCTTTTGTATTCGCACCATTCGCAGGGCTTGTAGTCGGCGTTGTCCACCGGCACGCAGGCGATGTCGCCTTCCTTCATGCGTTTGGCCATCTCATACAAAATATCCTCCACCCGCTTTTTTAAAACCCCCATCTGCGAAAGCGAACACACGCTTGAATACGCGTCCGGCGTGCCGTCTTTTTTCAATTTTACCGGAATATACAGCCCCGATGCATGCTTTTCCATGCCTTCAATCACATCCGGGTCGTCCAACACCAGCCCGCTCATGCGCAGGTGCTTTTCGTTCTGGCTTAAAATGCTCTGCGGGTCGTCCTCGCGCGCGGCGTTGGTGATGGGGTTGTGCGCCGGCAGGTACAAAATGCCCGCCGGATAAGCGTTCTCAAGCCCTTTTTGCCCGTTTTGCCAAATGGCGAACAAATACAACAGCATCTGCATGTTCAGCCCATAGAACACATCGCTTAGCTTAAAGCTTTTGGTGCCGGTTTTGTAATCGATTACCCGCACGTATTTGCGCCCGTTCTGCTCCATCACATCCACCCGGTCGATGTACCCGCTGACCCAGATATCCTGCCCGCCGGCGGTTTTTACATGCAAGGGGGAGACGTCTTCCCTGTGCCCTATGTCCATCTCAAAGGCGTAAGGGGCAAAGTCCGACTGCAAAAACTCCCTTACCAAATGCCGCACAAGCTTGTACACGGTGTCTTTTAAGCGGTTAAACAAATACACAAAACGCTCGCCCTTACCCTGCTGCCCGCCCATCTGCTCTTGCAGGTAGGTTTCCAAAATGCGCTGGATCATCTTCAGCAATTGGGGCTTGTCCATCTCGTTTAGCTGGGCGGGGGTATGGCCCTTTAAAATCTGTTCCAGCACATAGTGGATGACCGAGCCGGTTTCAATGGGGGAAAGTTCGGCCCTTTTTCGCTCTTTGAGCCCCAGCGCATAGCGCAAAAAATAAGCGAACCGGCAGCGGTGAAAACTTTCGATCCGGGAGGGCGAAAGGTGCAGGTTTTGTCCATACACCGCCTGTATGGCGTTTGCATCCTGCATGCGAAAATGCGCAGCGCCCGACGCTTTGGAAAACGCCTGCACATGCGTTTGGGCAACAGGGTCGTCCGCCAGCAGTTTTTCAAGGGTTGCGCGCGCGGGGGTGTCCTCATAAAATTGGCCGGCATATGCGCCCAAAGCCGTCTGGGTGTTTTGCACCAGCAGCAAAGGGTCTTCTTTGCAAACCTGCGTTTTTATATGCACAAACAGGCGTTTTAATTCGCTTACAATCCGCGAAGGCGCAAGCGGCGCGCCTTTGGCGTCAAACAGGCTGTAGCTTACGTACAGCCGCTCGCCGGCGCTTAACAGCGTTTTGTATGCGTAGGAGAGCTCTAAAAATTCTTCCATATCCGCATCAAATGTCAGCCCAATGCCAGAAGCAATCATCTTGCGCCGCTCGTCGGTGGTAAACAAACCGTAGTTGCCCATCACCGCGGGGAATACCCCTTCGTTGGCGCCCAGCAAAAACACCACCTTTTGCCTGTCAATGCGCACGCGGTCGGCCGTACCCACCAGCACCTGGTCGGCTGTTTGGGGGATATTGCCAAGGTCTAAGTTCAAAAACAAAAGCTGCATCACCTGTGTATAAAACGCAAGGGATTTGTGCACCCCTTTTAACAAGCGCGCCATGGTTTCCAGCGCCTGGCACAAAAGCTCCCAGGTACGCAGATAATCTTCCCCCTCTTTAAAATGGCCGCTTGCCTTCATCTGCGCGGATTTTTCCTCGCATTTTTTGGCGATTTCGCATTCGCATAAAAACCCATACAGGGCTTTGGCAAAGCCCTCGCCGTCGGTGTGCAAAGCGTTTTGGCGCAGGTTTTCCAGCGGGGGCACCATACGCGCGCGCATGGCCTCCAGCAGGTTTAACATTTCGGTGTCCTGCTCGGAAAATTCCCCTTTCAAGCCCTGCGGATGCAGGAAAAACGGCTCTTTTAAGCTGCTGCCTTTCAGGTTCCAGATATACGCATAATTTTCAAAACAGGCGATTTCATAAGGGGTAAAGCCCAGCATTTCACAGCGCAGGTAGGACAGCACGTCGTCCATCTGCCAAAAATTGCTGACAATCGCCAGCGCATAAGAAACAAACAGCATCAACGGCTTATGGGAAACCCCTTCGCGCTCATCCATAAACAGCGGCAGACGGTAGCGCTGCCCCATCTGGGCAAGGATGGGCCCGTAAACGCTCAAATCGCGCGCAATGATATGGATATCCCGGAAACGGTACCCCTTTTCGCGCACCAGCGTGCAAACCTGCGCGCATACATAGGCGGCTTCTTCATAAGGGTCGTTGGCACAGGCAAGCTGTATGGAAGAAAGCGGTTCATCCCAGGCCTGGGTTTGGTCATCAAAGGCGTGCTGTGCCAAAAAATTCAGCGCCCCGTCTTGTTTTTCCTCCCGCTTCAGGCGTTCAATGGGCGCTACTTTTACCTCTAAGCGGCGGGCAAGCCCCAACAGGCGCGCCGCCGTATGGTTGACCGGGCGGTCAACCTCGCTTTGCTTATCAAAAATATCCGCAGAATCCAGCAGCACGAACACATCCGCAGCGTGCAGCAAAATTTGCTGCAAAATGAGCATTTCGCTTTGGGTAAAGCCGCCAAATGCGCGCAAAAATACGGTTTGGCCCGCAAAAAAACCGGGGTGCTCGCATAATTTGCGCGCCGCGCGGGTTAAATCGTCGGCAGGGTCGTGATAGCCGCGGGCAAGCAAAGCGTCATATGCCTGCAAAATGCAGGAAATTTCTTTGCATTTTTGCCCCAGCAGCCCTTGCTGGCCAATGGCAACCAGCTCTTCGGGCACAACGGCGGCATTTTTCAGTTCGTTGGCCATTTCGCACAGCTTTTGCACAAACGCCGGGTACTGCGCGCTTTTTTTGTAAAGCGAAAGCTCCAAAGACACTTCCTCCAAAGCCTGTGCCATCAACACATTGCGCGAAGCGTCCGTCACATATTCCCCGGCCAGACCGCCAAAGGTTTTAAACACCTGGTGGGCCAGCCGCTTAAAGCTCAGCACCTGCGCGCGCATCATTTTTTGTGCGCCCAGGGCTTCAAACAGCATCCGCTCGTTTTCAAACGAAAACTGCTCGGGTACCAGCAGTATCCATTGTTCCGGGCGGTGCCTGTTTAACAAATCCAGCAGCGCCTTTTCCTGGTTGGTGCCAAACGGCGTTTCCAAAATATGCAGCATAGCGGCTCCCCTTTCCCCTAAAAAATTGCGGCGCCTTTTTGGTTATTTTACCATATCTGCGCGCATTTTGAAATGCCCTGGCGCCAATTGCCATTACTTGAC